>CAZXQD010000069.1:0-19198 GCA_964643405.1 uncultured Hyphomonas sp.
CGCAGACGCTCGGCTGGTTCGTCGGCCAGGTGATGAAGGCTTCCGGCGGCAAGGCCAACCCGCAGGCGGTCAACGATATCCTGAAGGCAAAGCTCGGGCTCTGATTTCAGAGCGCTGCGCGAATCTTCGCGGCGACCGGCTCCAGCTCGGCGGCGCCCTTCATGCCGCCGCTGGCGTGCGGGCCGACGGCGCGGCCTTCCCACACCGGCAGTACGTGGAAGTGCAGGTGGAATACGCTTTGCCCGGCCGGGGCGCCGTTGAACTGGAAGATGCGGACGCCGTCTGGCTTCAGCCCTTTTTCCACCGCGCGGGCAACCTTCTGCACACGGACCATGTAGTCGCCGACTTCGCTTTCTGGCAGGTCGATGAAATGGCGCGCATCGCCCCGCTTCGGGATCACGAGCGTGTGGCCTTCGCCCATCGGGAACACGTCCATGAAGGCGAGCGCCACATCATCCTCGTAAACCTTAACACTCGGCATTTCGCCGCGAATGATTTTCGCAAAGATGTTGTTGGTGTCGTAAGGGGCGTGGAGGGTCATATGTCCTGTTTCCTGAAGGGTGTTCTGTCTTTGAGATACTCGAAATCTGCATCCACGGCCTGCCGCTCGCGTTCGAGATAATCGGCCACGGCCGCGCGGAAGCCGGCATGGGAAATCCAGTGTGCCGAATGTGTCAGCACAGGGCCATAGCCGCGCGCCAGCTTGTGCCCGCCCTGCGCGCCGGCCTCGACCGTCTTCAGGTCCCGCTCAATCGCGAAGTCGATGGCCTGATAGTAGCAGGTCTCGAAATGCAGCATCGGGCGCTGGTCAAGCGTGCCCCAGTAGCGGCCATAGAGGGTGTCCGATCCGATCAGGTTCATCGCGCCGGCAATCGCCGTATTGCCATCATAGGCAAAAATGAACAGGAGGTCGTCCGCCATCCGTTCGCGCAGCAGCGAGAAGGTCTTGCGCGTCAGATAAGGCGAGCCCCATTTGCGGCTGCCGGTGTCCATGTAGAATTCAAAGAAGGTGTCGAGGTGCGCTTCGGTGATGTCACTGCCGCTGATGTGCCTGAAAGTCAGCCCGTCTTGCGCCTTCGCGCGCTCCTTGCGCAGGTTCTTGCGCTTGTCGGACGACAGGGTGGCGAGGAAATCGTCAAATGATCCGTACCCCGCATTTTGCCAATGGAACTGCTGGTCGGTGCGGATCAGAAGGCCGGCATGCTCCAGCGCGGGCGCTTCATCCGCCTCGATGAAATTGATGTGCAGCGAAGAAATCTGGTTCTCCGCCACCAGCTGCAACGCGCCCTGCAGCAACGCGGCCTTGTAGATCGCCTCGTCCGGCCCCGGCGCCACCAGCCGCCTCCGGCCGGTGACCGGCGTGAACGGCACCGCGCAGAGGAGCTTCGGGTAGTAGGCGCCGCCGGCGCGCTCCCACGCCTCGGCCCAGCTCTGGTCGAACACGAACTCACCGCGTGAATGGCTTTTCAGCCACATCGGCATTGCACCGCGCAGCCGCCCGCCTGCATCATGGGCAAGCACATGCGCGCCCCGCCAGCCCGTGCGCGGGGTCGCGGCGCCGGAGGATTCCATCGCCTCCAGGAACTGCCAGCTGAGGAATGGATCGTAGGGAAGTCCCGGCGGGTTCGCGACCGCGTTCCAGGCCGCCGGGTCCACGGCGTCGAGCGATTTCAGTATCGTGATGCGGGGCAGGGCAGCGTCCATGCGCGCAATTTAGGGCTCTGCAAGCGCCGGGTCGATATGCTCGAAGATGATTGCTGGTTTGTAAGCCCGCGCCGCTGCCAGTTCCGCCTCGCTGCGCACGGTCCATGTCACCACGGGCGTGCCCGCCGCGAGGGGTATGGTCCGCGCAAGGTCCGAATGGTGCACGGCGAGATAATCGATCCCGTCAGCCACCGCGCGCTTCACGATGGCGTCAAAGGTCTCGCCATCCGTGTAGGTCATCGGCACCACCAGCTGGCCGCGCATCAAGGTATCAGGCAGGGCACGCACGGCATCCTCGGAAAAGCTCATCGCGGCGGCAAGACCGGGCCAGACGGCCAGATGCGCCGCAATCGTGCGGGCGAAGGCGGCGGGATCGGTCGATCCGTCGATCTTCATTTCGCAGAGCAGCGGCAGATCATCCGGCCAGAAGTCCAGCAGGTCGTCGAAGCAGGGGATGCGCTCGTCATAACCGGTCAGGCGCGTCGCCATCAGCGCGTCAGCAGTGTGCGCCTCGAACAGGCCGGCGCCCGCCGTCATCCGGTCCATTTGCGAATCGTGGAAGATCATCGCCGTGCCGTCCGCTGACGGGCGCAGGTCGAGTTCCGCGCCAAGGCCGGCATTGGCCGCCGCGCGGAAGGCCGCCAGCGAGTTTTCCGGAGGGCCTTCTTTCAGCCAGAGACCCCGATGGGCATAGGCATAGGCGGCAAGGTCGAACCGGCGCGCCATGGCTCAGCCGATCTCGAATACGCCGTCGACTTCCACGGCGACGCCCAGCGGCAGGGTCGGGCAGGCGACAGCGGAACGCGCATGCTTGCCCGCTTCGCCGAACACTTCGACCATCAGGTCCGAGCAACCGTTCACCACTTGCGGAATGTCCACGAAGCTAGGCGCTGCATTCACGAACCCGCCGAGTTTCACCACACGCTTGATGCGTGACAACTCTCCGACAGCGGCCTTGCACTGGGCGATCAGGTTGATGCCGCAGATGCGCGCCGCGTGCTGGCCGGCAGAAAGTTCCATGTCTTCGCCGAGGCGGCCAAGGATGCGGCCCTCAGCGGTCGCGCTTACCTGACCGGAGACGTAGAGCAGGTTGCCTGTGATGACGAAAGGAACATAGGTCGCCACCGGCTTCATCGGCGGCGGCAGCACGATGCCGAGGCTGTCGAGTTTCTCTTCGGGCGTAGACATGGGCGGCTCCGTGAAATGTTTCCTTGCCGTCCTAGCCGGTGGCGGCGTGTAAGTCAGCCCCGCTCAATCCTTCTCGCGGTCCTTTGCCATCCGCGCCGCGCGGCCGGTGATCACCGCGCCTGATCCGAACTTCGCCCGCGCCTTGTCGGAGGCGCGTTCGGCGGCGGCGCGCTTGGCGACTTTCGGGTCGATCAGGTCGGTCCCGTCGGACCGGAAGGGCGAGAGGCCGGAAAGGCCGACACCGATGAGGCGGAACTTGACACGGCCGCCCGCTTCCTTCGCCAACAGGGGGCGTGCGGTGCGGAACACTTCCTGCGCCAGCTGCGTTGGCGCGTGAAGGGAAATCCGCCGCGTGATCGGCTTGAAGTCGGCCGTCTTCAGCTTGAGGGTGACCACGACGCCGACCACGCCCTCGGCCTTGGCGCGGTCGGCTGTTTTTACGCTGAGACGCCAAAGCTGGTCCTCGAGGAAGGCGATGTCGCCGGTGTCCTCGAAGAAGGTCGTTTCGCTGGATACGGACTTGCGGTCATCATGAGGTGTGACCTTGCGGTTGTCGCGGCCATGCGCGCAGCGCTTCAGCCATTCGCCCGTTTCACCGTAGCGGCGTATCAGGTCCTTGAGTTCCGTACGCTGAATATCGCCGACGGTGTGAAATCCGTCCTTTGCCAGCGACTCGGCGAATCTGGGGCCCACACCGTGCAGGAAGCCGGTTGGCTTGTCGGCAAGGAAAGCTTCGGCCTCGTCCGGCGCAAGTACGGCGAAGCCGCGCGGCTTGTCGAGTTCGCTGGCGGTCTTGGCGAGGAACTTGTTGCCGGAAAGTCCGATGGACACCGTAACGCCCACCTGCTTCTCTACTTCCAGCGCCAGCCTGGCAAGGCTTGCGGCAGGCGGCACACCATGCAGGCGCTCGGTGCCGGAAAGGTCTAGATAGGCTTCGTCAATCGACACCGGCTGCACCAGCGGCGTCAGCGCATCCATCCGTGCCCGGATGGCGCGGCCGGCCTCGCGATACTTCGTGAAATCCGGCGGCACGACCACGGCTTCCGGGCATAGCTTCAGCGCCTTGAACATGGGCATGGCCGAGCGCACGCCATACAGCCGCGCTATGTAGCAGCAGGTTGTGACGACCCCGCGGGTGCCGCCGCCAACGATCAGCGGTTTTTCGCGAAGAGCCGGGTTGTCGCGCTTTTCGACCGAAGCGTAGAAGGCGTCGCAATCCACGTGCGCAATCGACAGGGTTGCCAAAGCGTCATGGCTGACCACCCGCAGGCTGCCACAGCGCCCGCAGCGGTCAAAATCTTCTGTCTTTACAGTGAGGCAGTCCCGGCAGAGGCTGGTCATCTCGCTGTTCCGGTGCCTCCTACCTGTCTTGCCCCGAACCCGCCGCCAAGGCGGCATAAATGCGTGTTAACTTTTGACAGTATAACTGAAAATCCTAGAGCCGCATTCGCGCGAATCGTCAGCAAAATCGAGCCGCATGACCCAGGAACGCCCCAGAACAGTGCTGGTAGTTGAGGATAACGACCTCAACATGCGCCTGTTCTGCGACCTTCTGGGCGCCTATGGATTCAAGACATTTCAGTGCAGGGACGGCGCCAAGGCCGTGGAAATCGCCCGCAAGGAACTGCCGGACCTCATCATCATGGACATCCAGCTGCCGGAGGTTTCCGGCCTGGACATCACCCGCTGGCTCAAGGACGACAAGAAGGTTGCCCACATTCCCGTGCTCGCCGTCACGGCCTTCGCGATGCGTACGGATGAACAGCGCGTGCGGGAAGCCGGTTGCGAGGGCTACCTGTCGAAGCCGATCCAGATTGCTTCCTTCATCCGAGCGGTCGAATCGCTGATGCCGAAGGAGCCGGCATGAGCGCGAGGATCCTGGTTGTCGATGACATCGAAGCCAACCGGCGCCTCCTGCAAGCCAAGCTGGAGGCGCAATACCATTCGGTGATCCTTGCGAGCAGTGGCCCGCAGGCACTCGAGATGGCAAAGTTGCATGATCCCGAGATCATCCTGCTCGACGTCATGATGCCGGGCATGGACGGTTATGAAGTCTGCCGCAGGCTGAAGGCTGATCCTGTCACCGCGCATATTCCGGTTGTCATGGTCACTGCGCTCAGCGACTCCGAAGACCGCGTGCGCGGACTTGATGCGGGTGCGGAGGATTTTCTCACCAAACCGGTCGACGATTTCCTGCTCAACTCGCGTGTCAACACACTGATGCGCTACAATGCCGTCACGTCCGAACTGCGCAAGCGCGAGGCCAGCGGGCTCAAGACCGGCGCCGTTGACAATGGTGGTGCCGGCGAGACGGACGGACCGGCGCGCGTTTTCCTGATTGACGACAATCCACGCACCTCTGCGCGAATCGCGACGCTGCTGCGCGAGCATGGCCACAAGGTGATGACGCTGCTGGAATCCGGCAACATGGGCGACCTGGCGCAGGAGCGCACGGATGTGCTGCTGTTGTCGATGCTGTCGACGAGCTTTGATCCGCTGAAACTCTGCGCGCACTTCAAGACCAACGACGTGACCCGCGCCGTCTCCATCCTGCTGATCTGCGATCCGCTGGAGCGCGCCAAGGCGGCGAAGGGGCTGGAGATCGGCGCGAGCGACATGATCATGGCGCCGGTCGACACACAGGAGCTCCTCGCCCGGGTGCGCACGCAGACGCGCCGTACACGGTATGTCGGGATCCTGCGGGAGCGGGTCGACCGTGGCCTGGAGCTGTCGGTCATCGACCAGCTCACCGGCCTCTACAATCGCCGCTACATGACCAGCCAGTTGCAGCAGTACATGCACCGTGCGGTGATGGGCGGAAAGCCGCTGTCGGTGATGATGCTGGACATCGACCACTTCAAGCCGATCAATGACACACACGGTCACCAGGCCGGGGATGAAGTATTGCAGGAACTGGCCGACCGGCTGCGCCACAACATCCGCCCCATGGACGTGGCGTGCCGCCCGGGCGGGGAGGAGTTCCTCGTGATCCTTCCCGAAACACCGGGCGAGCTTGCCTTTGCGGCGGCCGAGCGGGTGCGCAAGGCGATTGCTGCTGACGTGTTCAGTGTGCTCGGCGATACGCAGAAGATTTCTGTGACCGTAAGTGCCGGGGTTTCAAGTTTGCTTGGGCCGGAAGACACAATGGCGGAATTGCTGGCGCGCGCCGATTCGGCGCTCTACCAGGCCAAGGCCGCCGGCCGGAACCGCGTGCAGGCCCTCGCTGCCTGATTGACATGCCCGCGCGTGCGCGCGACAGCCGGGTATGACTTCATCGTCCGGTGGCCCGACCATGACTGACCGTTTCGCGGCCTTCAGGCATTCTTCCTACACGCGCTATTTCCTCTCGCGTTTCCTGACCTCCTTTTCCGTCCAGATCGTCTCTGTGTCGGTGGCCTGGCAGATGTACGACGAGACGCGAAATCCTGCCCTGCTGGGGTGGATCGGGCTCGTGCAGTTCCTGCCGGCGCTATTGCTGGTGGTGGTCACCGGAAATGCCGCAGACAGGCTGGGCCGCCGGCTCGTGATGGGCTGCGCAGCGTTGGTGATGATGTGCGTCGCGGGCGGCATCCTGCTGCACGAACTGGCCGGCTATTTCGAGCCGATGTTCATTCTCGGCCTGCTGACCGTCCTCGGAGTGGCGCGCGCCTTTTATGGCCCGGCTGCCACCAGTCTGGCGGTCAACCTCGTGCCTCGGGAAGACTTCCCGAACGCGGTCAGCTGGATCACGTCATCATGGCAGGTTGCCTCGATTGCCGGCCCGGTCTTCGGCGCGCTGCTCTACGGGATCGCACCAGAAGCTGCTTATGGCACCGCGACATGCCTGCTGATCATTGCTGCGAGCGTCATCTTCTCGATCCCGAAACCGAACCAGCAGGTGAGCAAGGAGCCACCGACGCTCGCCAGTATTCTTGGTGGCTTCAGCTACATCTGGAAGAACAAGGTCGTGCTCGGCGCGGTGTCGCTGGACCTGTTTGCCGTCCTGCTGGGCGGAGCCGTGGCGCTGCTGCCCGTCTATGCACGGGACATCCTGCATGTGGGCGAGATCGGCCTTGGTTTCCTGCGTGCAGCGCCGGGAATCGGCGCCGTGATTGCCATCGTCCTGATCACTGCATTTCCGATCCGCGATCATGCAGGCTGGATCCTGCTGGCGGCTGTGGCGATGTTCGGCCTTGCGACGGCGGTATTCGGCACGTCAACGCTGGCCTGGGTGTCGATCCTGGCGCTGATGTGCGTGGGCGCATTCGACATGATCTCGGTCTATGTGCGGGAGATCATCCTGCAGCTATGGACGCCGGACGAAGTGCGGGGCCGGGTGAACGCCGTCAATTCGATCTTCGTGGGGGCCTCGAACGAGCTGGGTGAGACACGGGCCGGGTTCATGGCTGCTGTTGCGGGGCCCGTGTTTACCGTCGTGGCAGGGGGATTTGCCGCGGTCGGTGTTGCGGCGGCTTCCGTGTTCATTTTCCCGGGCCTGCGCCGGATTCGCCATCTGGACGAGCCCGGGAAGGCGCCCTGAAACGCGAAAACCCGCGCCGGTGCAGCGCGGGTTTCCAGAAAATTCCCGAAAGAACAGGATCTTACTTGATCTTGCCTTCTTTGAAGTCGACGTGCTTTTTCGCGACCGGATCGTATTTCCGCTTCACCATTTTCTCGGTCATGGTGCGCGGATTCTTCTTCGTCACGTAGAAAAAGCCCGTGTCAGCCGTCGAATTTAGGCGAATCTTGATCGTGGCGGGTTTGGCCATGGGGTGGCCCTTCTCGAATAGGGTTGAAACCGGAAACCGGGCTTATTGACGAGGTGGCGGCTCCAAGTCAAGCCGCACCTTACCGCGTGAACACAATCTTGGGGCCAGGATCGGTCATCGCGTCCCCGGCTTCTGCAAACGGGACGATCCGGCTGGTAACGCGCTCGGGGTGGAACTTGCCGCAGGCAATGCAGGCCAGCGCCTCGGGAAAGGTCGCCCGGGAATGGACACGGCTCGTATGGAAGGTCAGGCCTTTATAGTAGGCGGCTGTCAGGGGCATCGGCGTCTTGTTGCCGAAGTGTATGGACAGGCCGGTCAGAAACCCGTTCGGCGCGCAGGAATTGACTGCAAAGCCGAGCGCCTCGGTTGTTCCGGCAGCCTCGACCACAACCTCGAACTGTTGGACGGGCTGGCGGCCTTCCGCGAGCGCGAGGGGCTCAGAGACGGCGCCCATAGCTTCGGCGGCCGCCCGGCGGCCAGCGTCGTCGTCAAGGTAGAGCACATGGCCCGCCCCGAGGGCCACCGCTGCTCCTGCAGCGTAAAGTCCCACGCTGCGGGCCAGGCCGCCGACGACGAGCACAGCAGCGCCCGGCCGTTCCCTGAGCGGCCCGGCGACCCCGCGCCAGCCATCGGCAATGTTGTCCGACAGGCTGGCGGCTGCGACCGGATCAATACCAGCGGGGAGGCGCACCAGCATGTGATCCGCATACGGCACATACATGAAATCAGACAAGGCGCCGCCGAATTCGGTTTTTGATGTTGGCTTCAGTCCATAGGCTGCGCCGAAGGGGTAAGCCTCACAGGCATTCGTCTGGCCACGCTGACAGTTTCGGCAACGACCGCAGGACAACTGAAATGGCACGATGACGAGTTCGCCCGGCGCAACACCGGCGGCTGGACCGGCTTCCACGACACGCGCCACGGTTTCGTGGCCGAAGGCGAATGGTCCGGGATAAGGCGCAAAACCATTGGCAATATACAGATCGAGGTCACACCGCGCGACGGCCAGTGGCGCGACGATCGCATCTGTATCCGCGTTGAGCCTCGGCGCGGCGACATCACGCCATTCGAACTTGCCAGGCGAGAGGAAGGTAAGTTGCTGCATCGTGGGGCCTCAGGTTTTCAGACGGGGAAAGGCGAACAGGCGCCATGCGGTGATCAGCAGGAAAACGCCGATGGCTGCGTGACGGAAAAGTGTGGACGGCGGCGCGCCCGCAGAGTGGGCCAGCAGGAAATCGCCAGCGGGCAGCGCGGCCCCCGTCAACGAAATCCAGCCGACAAGCCGCAGCTGGCGCGCAGCCAGCAACAGGGCGATGATGGCGGCAATCAAGCCAGTGCGCAGGGCGTAGACGATGACCCAAGGCGCATCGTCGGGGCTTGAGAGGGGCGCGCCGAAATAGCCGGCGAATGCGACCGGCGCGATCAGGCTCCGGACGGTATTGACGGCCAGAAATGCCGCCACGATGGCTGCGAGCCAGAAGCCGGAACTTCGAAATGGCGAACGGGAGGCAGATGATGCGGACATGGGCGACTTTCGGTTTGCACCTGCAGACTAGGCCCTTCCTGCCCCTCCGTGCACACGAGTAATTGCGCGGATAAGTGAAATCTGCTCATCTATCGACATGACGCACTCCCGCCTTCCGCCACTGGTTTCGTTGAGGGCTTTCGAGGCAGCGGCCCGGCTCGGCAGCTTTCGCGAGGCGGCGCGTGAACTCGGCGTCACGCCCTCTGCGATCAGCCATCAGGTCCGCCAGCTTGAGACTGATCTGGGCCTTGTGCTGTTCCAGCGAGCGGTACGCGCCGTGCGGCTCACGGCCTCGGGCGAAGCGCTGGCACGGGATGTGTCGGACGCATTCGACCGGCTCGGCGCGAGCGTGTCACGCCTGCGTGCACAGGAGGGTGGCGCGCGGCTACGCATCAGTGCTTTGCCCTTGATCACGGACGCATGGTTGACCCCTCGTCTCGAAAAGTTCCAGACGCGCTATCCGGACGTCAGCATTGAGATCGAGACGACCAACCGGGTGGCTGATTTGTATACAGAGGATATGGATCTTGCCATCCGCAACATCTATGCGCCGGATCCAGGGTTAAAATCCTACAAGCTGATTGACTTGCACGCATTGCCTGTCTGCACGACCGAAATCTCTGCGCGGCTGAAATCGCCCGCCGATCTGGCGAAGGAAGTTCTCATCCATATCAGCTCGCGCAAAGCCGGCTGGCCGGCCTGGCTGGCAGCAGCGGGCGCAGCCGGAATGAAACCCCGGTCGCACCTCTCGTTTGATTCCGTTCCATCAGCGCTCGAAGCGGCGGCTCAGGGGCGCGGGGTCACGCTCGGTATCCTTCCGCTGCTCTGGGAAGCGCCCGTCGCGCGCGCGCTTGTGCTGCCCTTCAGCGGGCCGAAGCTGTCTGCCGGCACCTACTATCTGGTGCACCGGAAGGAAGACGCAGCGCGCCCCGCCGTTGCGGCATTTGCGCAATGGATGACCGGCGCGATGCGCGACGATAGACGCCGTCTCGAGCGGATCAATCGTCAGCGTTTGTCGCCAGTATTGAAGGCTTGATCAAAGCCGGTCTGTCGCGCCGCCGGACCGGGTCCAGCGGAGGAAAGGCGGGCCGGGATCATGGCCGGGTTTGGCCAGGCGTTCACCAATCTCGCCCAGCATGAAACGCGTCACTGTCGGCAGGTCCAGTTTAAGGGCGTCCGACAGGGTGACCCATTGCAGGTCCGACAGTTCGGCGCCGTCCACCGGGGGGCGTTCGTCGATCAGGGCCTGCTCGGCCTCGGCCATGAAAAAGCGCGCGTCAAAGCGTCGGGGCCGGGACGGCGGTGTGACGGCCCGCCCGATAAAGGTGAGCGGGGCAAGGTTGGCGACCACGTCCAACTTATGGAAATCTTCCCAGCCGGGTGGGGCACCGGCCGGCATTTCGGCCGAACGACCGACGATCAGGCCGGTCTCCTCGAAGGTCTCGCGAATGGCGGTCAGAGCGAAGGCACGGGGAACACGGCGCGACTGGATGCGCAGCTTCGCCTCGACTTCGGGACGCAGCTCCTCCCAGGCGAGGGCCTTGGAATCCTTGGGATCCACCCGGCCGCCGGGGAAGACATATTTGTCTGGCATGAAGGCATTGGTGCCCGCGCGTTTGCCCATGAGCACGCGCGGCTGAGAGGCATCGCGGCGTACGAGAATCAGGGTCGCGGCATCGCGGGGGCGCAGGCTCGGAACACCCCTGGTGACCGCGACGCCATCTTCATCCTTGTCGAAAACGCTGTTCTCCATGGGTGGCATCATCAATGCCAAATGGGCGATTGCAAGGCGCAGTGCACCATGACGTTGGGGCAGTTGAGGTGCCGGAAACCTACCGCCGTTTCTTTTTTGCCGCGCCCTTCGGCAGCGTCCGCTTGTCGAATTTCGGCTTGCCGCGCCGGGGCGGGCCTTTGCCGCCTCCACCGCCGCGGCGCGGCGGACCTGAATCGCGCGAAATGGCCTTTCGCGCTTCGCGGCGGCCCGCAGGCGCTGGCAGCGGATCGGAAATCATTTCCAGCAGCAGGCCGCCTTGCAGGGGTGTGACCTCGAGCAGGCGTACACGGACGATCTGCCCGAGCGAGAAGGTTTTGCCTGAACCGCGGGCATAGACGGCCATGGCCGCCTCGTCGTGCACCCAGTATTCATCCGACAGGGACGAGATCGGCACGAAACCGTCTGCACCTGACCCTGCGAGGGCGACAAACAGACCAGCGGGCGTGACGCCGGTGATGCGGCCGTCGAACTCAGCACCGACGCGGTCAGCCAGGAAGATTGCGAGGTAGCGGTCGGTCGCATCGCGTTCGGCCGCCATCGAGCGGCGCTCGGTCATTGAGATATGGCTGGCGATTTCTTCGAGCCGGGCCGCCGAGCGCTCCGAAAGTCCGTCCGGGCCGAAATCATGCGCAGTGATCAGCGCTCGGTGGACGACGAGGTCTGCATAGCGGCGGATCGGCGAGGTGAAGTGCGCGTAGCGCGAGAGGTTCAGGCCGAAATGGCCGAGGTTCTCTTCCGAATAGATCGCCTGCGCCTGCGAGCGCAGCACCATCTGCTGGATCATGCCCTCATAGTCCCCGCCGCGTATTTCCGCGAGCAGCCGGTTGAACTTGTGCGTCTGCGGACGTTCCCCGATGTTCCATTTCATGTCGAGCGTCTGAAGGAATTCGGCAAAGGCCGCGATCTTCGCTTCCGACGGCGTATCGTGCACGCGGTAGACAACCGGGCTTTGCTTCTGCTCAAGCGTCTCGGCGGCGGCGACGTTCGCCTGGATCATGAATTCCTCGATCAGGCGGTGCGCCTCAAGGCGCTCCTTCGTCACGATGCCGGTGATCTCGCCTTCGGCGTTGAACTGGATGCGCCGCTCCGGCATGTCGAGATCAAGCGGGCTGCGGATGTCGCGCGCCTTGGCGACGGCCGCGTAAGCGCCCCAGAGCGGCCGCAGCACGGTGTCGAGGATTTCGCCGGCCTTGCCGCCCGGTTTTCCGTCAATGGCGGCCTGCGCTTCCTCGTAAGCGAGCTTCGCCGCCGAGCGCATGGTCGCGCGCAGGAACCGGTGCGCCTTCTTGTGGCCGTCCTTCGAGAAGATCATCTCGACCGCAAGACAGGGACGCAGCTCGCCTTCCTTCAGCGAGCAGGCCTCCGCCGACAGCTCGAACGGCAGCATGGGCACGACCCGGTCCGGGAAATAGGTCGAGTTGCCGCGCTTTTCGGCTTCCTTGTCGAGGGCGGAGCCTTCGGTGACATAGGCGGCGACATCGGCGATGGCGACGATGACCTTCCAGCTGCCGTCCGGCTGCTCCTCGGCCCAGACAGCATCGTCATGGTCGCGTGCATCATGAGGGTCGATGGTGATAAGCGGCACGCGCGTCAGGTCCGTACGCGGAACTTTTGCCGGCTCCTTCGACTTTGCCTCGGCGATCACGCTTTCCGGAAATTCGACCGGAATGTCGTTGGCGTGGATGGCGATGAGGCTTGCCGAACGGGCGTCGGTAATGTGGCCGATCACTTCGGTAATGATGCCGAGCGCCGGGCCATACTGGCGCCGGCCCTGCGGCTTCGGCTCGGCCACCACGAGGTCGCCGTCGCCCGCGCCCTTGCGGTCGGATTCCTGGATCAGGAATTCGCGGCGTTCCTTGCGGCTCGCGGGGGTGACGCGCCCGCCATGCGGCGTACGGTTGTAGAGGCCGACGATCCGGTCGGTGACGCGCTTTTCGAGCAGGGTGACAACGTAGGCGCGCCATTCGCCATTGTCGCGCTCGGCGATCTTACACATCGCGCGGTCGCCCTTGGCCGGCGCGCGGCTGCGCGATTTTCCGGACGGGCCACCATAGATGAGCTCCGGGCCGAACAGGCCATGGTCGCCCACGCACTGGCCGATCAGGTCGCCTTCGCGGGTGAGGCGTGTGAACTCGACAAGGCCGGTTGGCGGCGGGCGATCGGCGCGCGCGAAGCTGCGCTTGCCGGTCCGTTCCAGCTTGCCCTCGCGCTCCAGTTCCTCGAGGACTTCACGCAGGATGGCGCGCTCTCGCCCTTTCACCTTCAGGCCGCGGGCGATATCGGCCTTGGACGTGGCGGCCGGGTTTTCCTTCAGGAAATCAAGGACAGTCTGGCGATCTGGAAAGCTCATCCACCCGCATATAGGGGAGTTCGCGGCGGATTGCGCGGGAAAATTGCGCCTTTCAGCTGCCGGCGGGCGGCGCGGGCAGGGACATCGGATCGACAGGTGTCAGCGCGAAGGACTTGGCCTGCGCGCCCCACTCACCGGTCAGGATTTCATAATGAAGATGGTTGGCGACCTTGTACTTTGACGTGCTGCCCATGCGGCCGATCACGTCGCCCTGCTTGACTGCGGCGCCTTCGGCGAGCCCGGAGGCGAAGTCTTTCAGGTGCGCGTAGCGTGTGAACACGCCATTGCCGTGGTCGATCACCAGCATGTTGCCGAAGTCGTCCCGATAGGTCTTCTCTCGGACGACGCCTGAGGCGGCGGCATAGATGCTGACCGGATCCGGGCTGTAATAGTCGATGCCCTTGTGGTTCGAGAAGCTGCGCGGGCCGAAGCCGGATGAGAAGCAGGCGGAGGCGACCGGCGCGGCGGCAACCGTCACCTTGCCATTGACGCGCACGAAGGGGCGGTAGTCCGTGATCTTCAGGTTTTCGTCCGTGGCCGGACGGTTGGCCACGGTCATCCCGGGGCAGACCGACAGGCTGGCCGGGAACACGCCGGGGGATGGAGCACGCGGCGGAGGCAGCGGCGCATCCGGGGCAGGCCTTGCGGAGTCTGCCGTGGCGCATGCCGCAGTGGCAAGCAGGAGGCCCGCTGCCAGTGCGTGAAAGGGCTTGGGCTGGAACATGGCGGCGCCTGATGCGAGATGGCGGTCAGCCTACCGCGAATACCGCTGCCTCGCAATCCGCAGACCTGGCGTCGCCAGAAACTATTCGGCCGCGGGCTTCTTGCGGGCCGGTGACTTGCCGGCTGCGGGTTTCTTTGCGGCCGTCTTTTTCGGCGCGGCCTTCTTCTTGCCGGTTCCGGTTCCTGCCTTTGCGTTGATCAGTTCGAGGGCCGCCTCGAGCGTCACCGTTTCCGGCGCCATGTCTTTCGGGAGCGTGGCGTTGACCTTGCCCCATTTGACGTAGGGCCCGTAACGGCCCGCGAAGACTTCGATGGCACCGCCATCCGGGTGTTCACCGAGCGATTTGAGAGCTGCCGCGCCGCCGCGCGCACCCCCGCCAGCGGCCTGCTTGGCGCGCTTGTCGGCAATCAGGTCGACCGCGCGGTTGATGCCGATGGAGAAGACTTCCGTGGGGTCTTTCAGGTTGGCGTAAGTCTTGCCGTGCTGAACATAGGGACCGAAGCGTCCGAAATTGGCGAGGATCATTTCACCATCTTCCGGGTGCGGACCAATCTCGCGCGGCAGGCTGAGCAATTCCACGGCGCGCGATAGTGTTAGCGTATCCGGACTGTCAGCCTTGGCGAGGCTGGCGCGTTTCGGCTTTTCGCCGTTGGCCATCTCGACATAAGGCCCGAAACGGCCGGACTTGAGATAGATCATCTCGCCCTTCTCGGGGTGGATGCCGATCTCGTTTCCGTCCGGGCTGATCGCGCTCTCGCCGCCTTCGGCGGAGAACTGGCGCGTGTACTTGCACTCGGGATGGCGCGAGCAGCCGACAAACGCGCCGAACTTGCCGAGTTTCATCGACAGTTCGCCTTCCTTGCAGAGCGGGCAGAGGCGCGGGTTTTCGATCGGGTTGCCGTCTGCGTCCTGGCGCGGGAAGACGTAGGCACCGAGCGTTTCGTTCAGCGCATCCAGCACATGTGTGACGCGCAGGTCCTTGGTGCCGTCAATGTCGATGGCAAACTGTTTCCAGAAGTCACGCAGGAAGGCTTTCCAGTCGAGCTTGCCGTCAGAGATGACGTCGAGTTTTTCCTCGAGGCCAGCGGTGAAATCGTATTCCACGTAGCGTGCGAAGAAGTTTTCAAGGAAGGCGGTAACGAGGCGTCCCTTGTCCTCGGGGACCAGCGCCTTGCCTTCGACGCGAACATAGCCGCGATCTTCGAGGGTCGACATGGTCGAGGCGTAAGTGGACGGGCGGCCGATGCCGAGTTCCTCGAGGCGCTTGACGAGCGAGGCCTCGGTATAGCGCGGCGGCGGCGTCGTGAAGGACTGGTTGGCCTCGGCTTTCAGAAGGTCAGCATGCTGACCTTCTGACATCTTTGGCAGGCGGCCTTCGGCGTCGTCATCATCCTCGCCGGCGTCATGGCCTTCGGTGTAGAGCTTGATGTAGCCGTCGAACACGACGACCTGGCCGGTAGCGCGCAGGGTGGCGCGCTTGTCCTTTGAGGTGAGGTCGATGGTGGTGCGCTCGAACTGCGCTGCTTCCATCTGCGAGGCGACCGCGCGGCGCCAGATCAGGGTGTAGAGTTTCTTCAGGTCGCCGTCGCCGTGATAGTCCTCAGGGCGCAGGTGAAAGTCAGTCGGGCGCACGGCCTCGTGGGCTTCCTGCGCGTTTTTCGCCTTCGAGGAATAGCGGCGCGTGTTCTCCGGAAGATAGCGCGCGCCATAGTTGGACTGGATCATGCTTCGCGCGGCAGCATAGGCCTCTTCGGCCATGTTCACGCCGTCGGTACGCATGTAGGTGATGCGGCCCTCCTCGTAGAGCTTCTGGGCGGCCTGCATGGTGCGCTTGGCGTTGAAGCCGAGCTTGCGGCTCGCTTCCTGCTGCAGCGTGGAAGTAATGAAGGGCGGCGGCGGGTTGCGCTTGACCGGCTTGGCTTCAACGCTGGAGACGGAATAGCCGCCCACTTTCACGAGGCTCAGCGCGCGGTCGGCGTCGCCCTTGTTGCCGAGCGTGAATTTCTTGAGTGTCTCGCCGTCCAGCGCATGCAGGCGGGCTTCGAACGAGGTGCCATCCGGTGCACGCAGGTCGGCGGCGATGTTCCAGTATTCCTGCGGGCGGAAACGCTCGATCTCGTTTTCGCGGTCACATACGATGCGCAGCGCCACGGACTGCACGCGGCCTGCCGAGCGCGAGCCGGGCAGCTTGCGCCAGAGGACGGGCGAGAGGTTGAAGCCCACGAGGTAGTCCAGCGCGCGGCGGGCGAGGTAGGCGTCCACCAGTTCAGCATCGATCTGGCGGGGATTTTCCATCGCCGTGGTGACGGCGCTCTTGGTGATCGCGTTAAAGACCACGCGCTCGACTGCGATGTCCTTCTTGAGCGCGCGGCGTTTCTTCAGGGCCTCGACGAGATGCCAGGAGATGGCCTCGCCTTCGCGGTCAGGGTCAGTCGCCAGGATAAGCGTGTCGGCGTCCTTCAGGGCGTTGGCGATGTCGGAAATGCGCTTTGCCGATTTGGCGTCCGCTTCCCAGACCATCTCGAAATCATTCTCCGGATCGACGGAGCCGTTCTTGGAAGGAAGGTCACGGATATGGCCGTAAGAGGCGAGGACTTTATAGTCCTTGCCCAGGTACTTGTTGATCGTTTTGGCCTTCGCGGGCGACTCGACGACGACAAGTTTCATACGCTTTCCCAGTCAATCAATGGTCGCGGCGTTTTTCCGAAAACCGGTTCCCAGTTTTCGGAACGCCGCTTTAAGGGCGGCAGAGATGGTCCGGGGGGGTAGGCCATGTCAAGGCCGCAGCCGCGTTAGCCGTCTTCGCGGTACGCGATGAAGGCGAGGCTGACGAACAGGAAGAACAGGGGCGGAGACCAGGCCGCAACGGGGGCCGGTGCGGCCCCAGTGGCCCCGAGGCTGGAAGAAAACTGGGTGAAGAAATACAGTCCCACGGCAACCAGAAGGCCGGTGGCCAGCAGGCGCGAGGTGCCGCCGAGGCGCTGCAGGCGCAGGCAGGCGAGCGCCCCGATCAGGGCCATGGCGACGAACAGGACGGGCGTTGCTGTCAGCGCATACCAGCGCATCGTGTAGCGCGAGGCATCGAGCCCTGCAGCGCGGGTTTCGTGGATGAACCCCGGCAGATCCCAGAAGCCGATCGAATTGGGCGAGGCAAACTTGTCGAGCAGGGTGACCGCGTTCAGCGACGTCGGGATCGCAAGGCTGTCGCGGCGCTCCGGCGGCAGGTTTGGCAGGTTCTCGACGAGGTCCTCCAGCTGCCAGAAACCGTCATTCAGGATCGCCCGCTTGGCATCGATACGGCGGACGAAGGCATAGTCGCTGGTCGGGCGGCCATTGTTGTAGAGGCGCTGTTCCTCGATCAGTTTCACATCCAGCAAGGTTCGGCCGGAGTCCTCGACCTTGCGGGCGTGGATCACGTACTGGCTGGTATCGTCGCCCTGCCGCAGCCAGATCCCGGTGTCGGCAACGGCGAGGGTCTCCTGCCCGGTTTGCAGCAGCCGGGAGCGTTCGTATTCAAAGGACTGGCTGAGGCGCGCGGCGAAGGGGTTGAGCACCAGCGAGGAAAACAGGCCCGTTCCAGCGGCGAGTACGATCACGGGCGTGAGAAAGCGCCAGGCCGAGAGGCCACTCGCGCGGATGATCGAGAGTTCGGAGCGCCGGTTCAGCCGCGTGAATGCCAGCATGCAGGCAGCGAGCAGCGCGAAGGGCAGGGTCTGTTCCACGAGCAGCGGCAGCTTCATCAGCGACAGACGCAGCGCACTGACGAGGCTCAGGCTGACATCACCGCCGACCGTCCGCAGCTGTTCCACCACGTCGATCAGCAGGATGGCGAGGATCAGAAGGCCGAGCACCAGCACAAGGCCGGCGAGGCACTCTTTCAATATATATGTCTGGATCCGGGTCAGGAATGGCATCAGGCCGTACCCTGCCGCGGGATCAGCAGGCCTGTCTCAGGTGGCTTGCGCTTGCCGATGTGGCGGCCGCGGCTGAAGTATATCCACGAGAGGATGATGATTATCACGATCGGCACCGCCCATTGGGCAATGTTGACCATCGGATCCTCGGCGGCGGCCGACTGCAGCGCGAGTTGCACGACCAGGACCACCGCCGCGCCGGCGGTCGCAATGCCGATACGCCGTCCGTATCCCTGCCGGTTGAAGTCCCCGCCCAGCACCGCGACTATCGCAAGCAGCGCCATCACGATGTTCAGCATCGGCGTGGTCAGGCGCGCATTGGCCTCCGAAAGGAACTTGTCGATCTCCTTGTTCTGGAAATAGTCCTTCCGGTCGACGAAGATCAGCTCATGCAGGAACTTGTCTGACGCTTTCAGGATCAGCTCGGAATCTTCCTTCATGAAATCCGTCAGGTCGAACATGTACTGGTCGAACTCGAGGATCGACAGCTGCTGGTTCGGATCGAGCTGTTGGCTGAGGGCATCTCGCAGGAGCAGCGTCGGCTTGCCGTCGACGTTGATGAGTGCGGCGGAGCGGGCGAGGATGTCGGTCGGAAAGTCCGGGTCCGTCATGTCCGATATCATCACGCCGCGCAGCTCGCCGTTGATCTGGTCCCGTGCATAGAACGTGAGGCGGTCGCCGTTTGTGGTGAACTGGCCCGGGCGGATCAGGGCGGCGGCAAGATCAGCGCGCGCAACGGCAACGGCCTCGCGCATCGCGCGCTGGGAGGCAGGCTGGCCCCAGAGGTTCACCGCCAGGTGCAGCACGGCGCAGGCCACCGCGAGGCGCAAGACCGGCGAGGCGACCTGCCAGCGCGTCATGCCGGCGGCCTGGGCCACCACGATTTCGGAGTCTTTGTGGATGCGGTTCAGCGACCAGATCGTCCCGACGAAGATGGCCAAAGGGGTCAGCAGCGCAATCACCTGCGGCGAGCCCAGCATGACGATATAGAAGTAGGTGAGCGCCGACTGCCGGTTCTCGAGGATCAGGTCGGTGCGTGAAAGTCCCTGTGCCAGCAGGGCCATCATGACGAGCCCGCCGACTATGATCACCACCGCCTGAAGTATCTGACGGAACAGATGCGCCTGGATTTTCGTCATGGTTTGGCGGGGTGCGACGCTCTATCTTGGTAAAACAGGCGATTAGGGGCTGCCTTTTCCCTTGCTAACGAGTTGCGCTTGGCGCGTCGATGCTTAGTTTCCGCTGCAAACGGAGTTTCCACACATGAAGAT
>CAZXQD010000070.1:0-18476 GCA_964643405.1 uncultured Hyphomonas sp.
TCGTGCGCCTCGCGCAGGGCGGCGGCGACTTCGTCGAGATCGAGCGGATCAACCTTGCCGCCGGGCAGCGCAACCTGCCCCGCATGGTCGGCCATTGTGTCGGGGCGTAGCGTCAGCAGCGCGGTTGGCCCTTCGCGGCGCGGAATGATACCAAACAGAACGGCAGCCGGGCGAATGATCGCAACCTCTTCGGGCGTCAGGAAGTCCATGTCGCCATATTCGGCCAGCCGGCCCTCGCCGACCGGCGGATCAAGCTTGGCGTGCACGCGCGCGACGAAGTCGTCGAGATCCCTCCAGGTCATCAATCGCCTCAGAGTGCGCCGAGGGGGAAGAAAACACCCCGGCTCCAGACACCGAGACGATCCGTACCATCCGGGGCGGGGACGGCGATGTCCACCAGTTCGTAGAAAACGGGCCGTGTCAGCTTCGCTTCGAGGCGGCCGCGCACGAGCACATATGGGGCCGGTTCGCCGGTGGCGGCGTCTGTCTCGACGCGCAGGGGTGCGTCCGGGCCGGCGATGGTCTCGTAATCGAGATTGGTTGTGAAGGTCAGGTACTGGTCCGGGCCGGGCGCGCCTGTACGGTCTACCCTCACCGCCAGGAACGGCGCGTCTTCGACATGCACGATGACTTTCTCGTAGGGCGTGACGAGGTAGGTGACGCCGTCTTCGTCCTTGCGCAGGATGCGGGAGAAGAGTTTCACCATCCGCTCACGGGTGATGCGGCCATCTTCATGCCACCAGCTGCCATCGGCACGGATTTCCATGCGGATATCCGTCGTTTTCTCCGGATTCCACAGGTGGACCAGTGGTAGCGGGCCCGCGAACTTGCCTTCCGGCAGGATGGCCTTAAGCGTGTCTTCGAGGCCAAAACTGCTGCCGGGGCTGGATGTCACATCTTTCTCCGCCAAAATCACGCCTTACAAATAGGCTTGTAACGCTGAGACGTGAAGCCGGAGAACCGAGGCGAAATGGCCGATACAACACTGAGTTCCCAAACCGCCGTCGCGGACGCCGAGGCGGCGACCGAAGCGCTCGCCCGCGTCAAGGCGGAGATCGGCCGGGCGATCTTCGGCCAGGAGCGCGTGATCGAGCTGGCGCTTGCGGCTGTGCTGGCGGGCGGCCACGCACTGCTGATCGGCGCACCGGGCCTTGCCAAGACGCGCCTCGTGGAAGCGATGGGTACCGCGCTAGGCCTGCATAACCAGCGCATCCAGTTCACGCCGGACCTTATGCCGTCAGACATTCTCGGCTCCGAAGTGCTGGACGAAACGCCCGGCGGGCAGCGGTCTTTCCGCTTCCTCAAGGGGCCGGTGTTCTCGCAGCTATTGATGGCGGACGAGATCAACCGCGCCTCGCCCCGCACCCAGTCCGCCCTCCTTCAGGCCATGCAGGAGAAACATGTCACCGTTGCGGGTGTGCGCCACGACCTGCCCGCGCCGTTCCATGTGCTGGCGACGCAGAACCCGATCGAGCAGGAAGGCACCTATCCGCTGCCGGAAGCCCAGCTAGACCGTTTCCTGCTCAAGATCGACGTGACCTATCCGGACCTCGACACGGAGCGCCGCATCCTGATCGAGACCACGCGCGGCGCCGACGCGCCGGTGCGCCCTGCGCTCGATGCCGGGCGCCTGATGGCGATCCAGGCACTGGTGCGCCAGATGCCGGTGGGCGAAAAGATTGTCGGCGCGATCCTGCAACTGATCCGCGAAGCTCGGCCCGAGCAGACTTCCGACGCGCGCGTCAAACGCCTGGTTGACTGGGGCCCTTCGCCCCGCGCCGGTCAGGCCCTGATGCTGGCCGCGCGGTCGCGCGCCCTGCTGCGCGGACGCCTCGCCCCATCGATGGAGGATGTCGAAGCTCTCGCCGAGCCCTGCCTCGGCCACCGGATGGCGATGCGCTATGACCCGACGGGCGAAGCGCCGAAGCTGGGCGACCTCATCAATGACCTTGTGAGGAAAGCCGGATGATGCAGCGCGTTTTCTCCGCTGCCCTCCTGCTTGGCGCCGCAGCCTGCACCACGCCGGTGACTGCGGCGACTACGCCAGACGCGGACTCGCCCTGGGCCTGCCGTGACGTCCTGCGCAGCGCGGCCGTGCAGGCCTACGCCCTCGCCCGCTTCCGCGACGACCAGCGCGCTGTCATCCTGCTGCCCGCCGGGACGGCGGCCGCCGAGTATGAAGCCGAAACGAAACGCCTGCGCGACGAAGGCGGGCGCCTGATGGAGGTACTGAAGGCGAATGATCCGGCGGCGGACGGCTTGCCGCCGCCTGCGCCCGTGTCACCGCAGACCGTGACGGAAGAAAAAGTGACGGCGGCCATCGCTGCCGCCGATGCCTGCGTGGCCAACGCCGCCGGATGACCCCTGCCGCTGACCTTCGCGCAGAAGCCGAACGCCTGGCGCGGCAGCTGCCCGGGCTGAACTTTAAGGCCGAAGCCTCTGAGGCCGCACATATAGGCTCAGCCGGACGGCGGCGCGCGGGCAGTGGCGAGACCTTCTGGCAATACCGCCGGCATGTGCAGGAAGACGATGCTGCACGCATCGACTGGCGCCGCTCCGCCAAAGGCGACGACCTTTACCTGCGCGAGACTGAACTGGAAACCGCGCGCACCGTGATGTTCTGGGCCGACGATCATCCCGGCTTCCGCTGGAAGGGCGAGGGCGACCTGCGCACCAAGGCGGAGGAAGCAATCCTCCTGATGCTGACGATGGCGATTCCGATGTCGAAGGAAGGCGAGCGTATCGGCTCGCTGGGCACTGGCCGCCGGCCAAGCTTCGGCAAGCGCGCGGTCGACCGGCTGGCGAGCGACCTGCTGCGCGGCACCGGACAGCAGTTCCCCGCCCCGCCGCGCGCCGCCGCCACACTGATCATTGCCTCTGATTTCTACGACCCCATCCCGGAATGGACCGCGCGCCTCGCGCCGCTGGCCGCCAAATGCCCCGAAGGCGTGCTGCTGGCCGTCTCGGCGCCTGCGGAAGTCGACTTTCCTTTCGAAGGCCGTGTGAAACTTTCGCGCCCCGGCGCCGCCATCGACCGCATCCTTGGCCGCGCGGAAACCATGCGCGAAGAGTATCAGCGCCGCTTCACCGCACAGCGCGAGGCACTGGAAGGCCTTGCGCGCCGAATGGGTTGGGGCTTCGTGGCGCATGTCACGGGCAGGCCCGCAATTGAAAGCGCCGCGCGTCTGAAAGCTGAACTTGAGCGTTTCGGAGCGGCGCGGTGACAGCCCTAGGACCGTTCCTTCTCGGCGCGCCGCTCGCGCTGTTTGCGCTGCTCGCCCTGCCGCTCATCTGGTGGGTGCTGCGGGCCACGCCGCCCGCACCGAAGAATGCAGAGCTGCCTTCGCTTCGCCTTCTCGAAGGCGCCGTGCCGGAAGAAGAGACGCCCTCGCGAACACCCTGGTGGGTCTGGCTCATCCGTACGCTGGCCGTCGTGGCCGCAATCATCGGCCTGTCGCAGCCTGTGTACGCGCCCGGCGCGAAGACCGGAGAGACGGCCGAGCAAGGCCCGATCCTGATTGTCATCGACAATGGCTGGCCGTCTGCCCCGCGCTGGACCGAAATCACCAATGCTGCGAGCGCGACGCTCGACACCGGCGACCGCGACACCGCCGTACACCTCCTGTTGACGGCGCCGCAACAAGTCAACCATGACCCCGCCACGCGCCTCTCCAAGGCCGATCTCGCCAAACGGATCGGCACGCTGCGCCCGCAGCCTTGGGCGAGCGACCGCGCCGATGCGCTGGCACGGCTGGATGCCTCGGGCCTCAAGCCCGCGCGGATATTCTGGGCGAGCGACGGGCTTGAAGATGGCGGCGGCACCGCCTTTGCCGCCGAGCTTTCTGCGCGCGCGCCGCTCACTGTTTTTGCCGCCCCCGCAGAAGGCCCGTTGGCAATCACCGGCCTCTCGGCGGAAACCGATGCGGTGACCGTGCGCCTCGCCCGCGCCGATACGCGCGGCGCCGCGCGGGCGTTTGTTTCGGCACAGACGCGCGACGGCTCCGGTATCGGCTCAGCCGAGGCCGTGTTCGAGGCGGGCCAGGCCGAAGCAACGGCCGCATTCAGTATCCCCGCCGCAGCGCTGGCGCGTGTGGCGCGCTTCAACGTGACCGGACGCTCCGGCGCCGGCACCGTGTGGCTCTGGGATTCAGTGGACCGCACGCGGCGCGTCGGCCTCGTCGATTCCGGGACGGCGGCGCAGCCGCTCCTTTCCGACATGCACTATATTCGCAAGGCGCTGGAGCCTTTCGCTTCGATCTCCAGCGGCGACATCGAGACCGTCGTCGCCACCTCGCCCGATGCAATCATATTGTCCGACGTCGGACAGATCCCCGCAGCCGAAGTCGAAACCCTGACAAAATGGGTGGAGGAAGGCGGGGCATTGATCCGCTTTGCAGGCCCGCGCCTCGCCGCTCAGGGCGACGAATTGCTGCCGGTGGCGCTGCGCCGCTCGTCGCGCGCGCTCGGCGGTACGCTTGCCTGGGAGGAGCCGCAAGGGCTTGCCGAGTTTGCTGACACCTCGCCCTTCTTCGGCCTCTCCGTGCCGCCGGACGTGCGCGTGCGCCAGCAGGTTCTGGCCAGTCCGGACCCGGAGCTTTCGCGCAAGACCTGGGCGCGCCTCGCCGATGGCTCGCCGCTGGTGACGGCCGATGCGCGCGAAGGCGGCATGCTGATCCTTTTTCATGTTACCGCCGGGCCGGACTGGGCGGACCTCGCCTATTCGGGCCTGTTCGAACAGATGCTTCGGCGCGCGATCACGGCCGGACGTGGCGAGGCCATCGAGGATACCGAGGGCACCTACATGCCGCAGCTGACGCTGGATGGTTTCGGCCGCCTTTCGGGCGCGAGTACCAATGCCGCGCCGATCAAGGCAACCGAGTTTTCCGCGACCGTGCCCTCCGAAATCCATCCCCCCGGGCTGTATCAGGGGCCCGCGGGCACGCGCGCACTGAATGCGGGCGCAGCCGCGAAGCCGCAACTGATCCGCGATTGGCCGCCGGCTGCGCGACTCCTCGGCGATGCAGAAGCGCGTTCGCTGCGCCTTGCCGGGCCGCTGCTCGGTTCTGCGGCGGCGCTGCTTGCGCTCGACCTTTTCATCGCCTTGTTCGTGGCCGGACGATTGCGCGCCCTCTGGCCGAAGCGGCGCGCGGCGAGCCTTGCGCTTGGCTTTGCGGCGATGGCGTCGCTGTCTTTCCTCGCGCCGGAGCAGGCGCTCGCGCAGTATGATTACGAGCTGATGCTGGACGGCAGCTACCGCGCTGTGTCGACTTCCTCGCGCGTGGTGCCCCTGCCCGGCAATGGCGCGCCACAAAAGCAGGTCGAAGCCGCACTGGAAATGCGCCTCGCCTATGTCGAGACCGCCGACAGCGCTCTCAATGCCCGTACGCGCGCCGGACTGATCGGCATCTCCAACATCCTGCTGATGCGCACATCCGTCGAGCCCGCCGAACCGCATTCAGTAAACCTCGAGACGGACGCCCTGGAACTCTACCCGTTGATCTATTTCAATGTGCCGGACAACGCGGCGGCGCTCTCGGACAAGGCCGTGCAACGCCTCAACGCTTACCTGCGTACCGGCGGCGCGCTGGTCATCGACACGCGGGCGGGCGCCACAATTGGCTCGCAGACGGACGTTTCAAAGCTGCAGACGCTGCTGAAGGGCCTCGACGTGCCACCGCTGCAGCCGGTGCCGCAGAACCATGTCCTGTCGCGCAGCTTCTACCTGATCAAGGACTATCCCGGCCGCTATGCGGGCCGCCGCCTCTGGATCGAACAGGCGGGTGACGCCGCCGCACCGCGCGGGGATTCTGTGTCGCGCCTGTTCATCGGGGATGCCGACTGGGCCTCGGCCTGGGCAGTGGACCAGAACGGGCGTGACCTTTACTCCGTGGACGGAGGGGCCGAGCAGCGCGAGACAGCCCGCCGGTTCGGCGTGAATCTCGTGATGTATGTGCTCACGGGCAGCTACAAGGACGATCAGGTCCACGTGCCCGCGCTGCTGGAGCGTCTAGGCGAGGGCGAAGGTGAAGCGCCCGATCCCCGTCTGCCGGTGCCGGACCCGGACGGAGGCCCGTGATGAACGAAGCCGTCCGCCTTGGTTTCGAACCCTTTCTCGGCTGGCCCCTGTTCTGGGGCCTTGCCGCGTTGACCGTACTGGCCTTGATCGCCTACCTCGCGCTGCGCGGCCGCGCCTGGTTGACGCGCGCGCTGGGTCTCTTGCTGCTCAGCACTGCGCTGGTGAACCCCTCCCTCGTGCATGAAGAGCGCGAGCCCCTGCCTTCGGTCGCGGCTGTCATCCTCGACCGGTCCGAAAGCATGCAGTTCGGCGACCGCGCGAAAGCGGCGGAAGCCGCCTACAGGGCGCTGACCGCGAAGCTCGCCGAGGACAAGACGCTGGAAGTGCGCACGCTGGAGACCAATCCCGGCGATGACGGCACTTACCTGCACGGCGCGCTGGAAGGGCTGATGTCAGATGTGCCGCGCGACCGTATCGCCGGTGCCATCCTCATCACCGACGGCCAGATCCATGATCTTCCGGACCCGGAGAAAACCGCAAACCTGATCGGCCCGTTGCATGGCCTGATCGCCGGTGACGAAGACCGGGGCGACCGCAGCGTCCGTATCGTCAACGCGCCGAACTTCGGCATCGTCGGCGAAAGCGCGAACTTGGTCGTACGTGTAGAGGACCCGCGCGGCGGCGAGGTCGAGCTGCAAGTGTCCCTGAATGGCGGCGCGCCGCAGCGGATCCGTGTAAAAGCGGGTGAGGACACGCCCCTGCCCGTCGAGATCGAGCGGCGCGGCGAAAACATGGTGGTCATCGAGGCGCCGCCCGGCCCGGAGGAACTGACCCTCGCCAACAACCGCACAGCCATGACCATCGCCGGCGTGCGCGACCGGCTGCGCGTGCTGCTCGTCACCGGGAAGCCGAACCAGGCTGGCCGCGTCTGGCGCGACCTCCTGAAATCCGACCCTTCGGTGGATCTCGTCCACTTCACGATCCTTCGCCCGCCGTTCAAGACAGACTATGCCCGGCCTGAAGAATTGGCGCTGATTGCCTTCCCGACCGAAGAACTCTTCGAAGAGAAGCTGACCGAGTTCGACCTGATCATCTTCGACCAGTATGAACGCCAGGGCGTCATCACGCAGGGTTATCTCGCCAACATGTCGCGTTATGTGGCGGATGGCGGCGCGCTCCTGCTCGTCGCGGGCGAGCAGTTCGCCGGCCCGGCCAGTCTTGCGCGCTCGCCCCTCGCCTCCGTGCTGCCTGCGACGCCCACCGGCGTCATCCGTACCGGGAGCTTCACGCCGAAACTGACCGGCCCCGGCAAGCGCCACTCCGTCACCGCGCCGCTCGATGACAGCGGCTGGGGCGAATGGATGCGCTATATCGAGGCTGATGCCGTCGCCGGAGATGTGCTGATCTCCGGACCCGAAGGCCGCCCGCTGCTGATCGTCGACCGCGTCGAGAAGGGCCGCGTCGGCATGCTGATGTCCGACCAGATCTGGCTCTGGGCCAGTGGCCATGATGGCGGCGGCCCGTTTGCCGAACTGATCCGCCGCATGGTCCACTGGATGATGAAGGAGCCGGAGCTGGAAGAGCGCCGCCTGTCCATCCAGACCGAGAGCGGCAAGGCGAGCGTCGAACTGCGCACGCTGCTCGACACTGCTCCGCCGCTGGAGATCGAAACGCCCGAAGGCGACCGGCTGCGCCCCACCTGGGTGAACCGTGGCCCCGGCACCTTCTCCGCCGAAGCGCCCATCGACCAGCTTGGTATCTACCGCGCCCGCGCCGGCGGCCTTGAAGCCATCTCGCTGAACGGCCCGGCCAATCCGCGCGAATACGCCGACCTCACCTCAACAACCGAGATACTGGAGCCGGTCGCGCGCGCCACGGGCGGCGGCGTTGCGCGTCTCAACGCAGCAGGCACCAACCTTCCGGAAATCCGCCGCATCGGCAACCAGCGCGCGGCTTCGGGCAATAGCTGGATCGGCCTGCGCGAGCGCGACGCCTATGCCGTGCGCTCCTCCACCAGCCAGCCCCTGCTCCCCGGCATCCTCGCCGCCGCGGCCCTGATCCTGATGCTGCTGCTCGCCTGGCGCCGGGAAGGCCGCTAGAAGTTCGCCACCTTCTGGTTCGTCCGCCTGTTGACGAGCCAGATCAGGACCAGCGGCGGGATCGCTGCAAAGGGCGTGATCGAGAACCAGGCAGCAAAACCGCCCATCGGGGAGCCTGTATGTGCCTGCAAAGCCTGCACGGCAATGCCCGCAAAGCCCCCGAGCAGACCTGCCACCAGCGTCATCAGCGAGGAGAGCAGCGCGAACTGGGCAGCGGTCGCGACCGGGTTCGTCAGCCGGCTTGCCCAAGCCACCATCGCCGCGGTCGCCATGCCGCCGCTGAAGCCCTCGCAGATCGACGCGATGATCCAGACCAGCTTGTCGCCGCCCGACAGGGCCAGGAACGCAAAGCCGACATTCGAAACCGCCGCCAGCGTCACCGCGATCGCCATCGCCGGAATGGTGCCGAAGCGCAGACCGATCAGGCCCGCCACGATCACGCCCGCCAGAGTCGCCGGAAAACCGAACACGGTGCGCGTCGCGGCGATCTGCGGGCCGGTAAAACCAAGATCGATGTAAAGTGGACCCACCATCGAGGTTATCAGCCCGTCCGGCACAAAGAACAGCGCGACCAGTGGCAGGAAGATGAAATTGTCGCGGCCATGGTCCTGCCAGAAAACCTTCAGGGGGCGGATGAGTGCGGCCCAGACACTTCCGAGACCTGTCGCCGGCGCGAAGTCGCGCGGCTTGTCCGGCTCGCGCGCCATCAGAAGGCCGGCAAGGCCCGCAATGCCACCCAAGGCCGCTGCCGCATAGGCCATGTTCCAGCCAATCGCCGCCGACATCGCGAGCACCGGCACATTGGCGAGGAAATAGCCGGAGCGCAGGCCGAAGATATAGGCGGAGGCCATCAGGTCCTGCTCGGCATCCGCCGCGCTTTCGATCCTCCAGGCATCCACAGCAATATCCTGCGTCGCGGCGGCAAACGAGGTGAGCATCGCGAAGGCAATGAACACGCCGAGATTTCCGGAAGGGCCGGTAAAGGCCATGCCGAGAATGCCGACCGTCACGAAGGTCTGCCCGAGCAGCATCCATGACCGGCGATGGCCGAGCCACTTGCCGATCCAGGGCAGCCTGATCCAGTCGACAAAAGGCGCCCAGAGAAACTTCACCGAGACAAACAGGCCCACCCAGCTCATCATGCCGATGGCGGCCAGCGCGATGCCTTCCGAGCGCAGCCAGAAACCGAGCGTCACGCCCACCAGCACAGGCGGCATGCCGGTCGCGATTCCGAAGATGACCGCCAGCATGACCTTGGGCTGGTTCAGCGAAGCCAGAACTTGGCGCACGCCCATGCGCGGGCGCTGCGGCTCGTCCTGGCCGGTGACGATATCGGCCATTCTTCCTCCCGTGCCGCAGGCGAGGCCCCGCCTCCCCTCTGCTTGGGGGAGCTGCAACCGGGAGGACTGCGAACGAGGGAATGGTGCCAGCCGGATTCAGGATCGGCAAGCAAAAGCGGCGCGTTTCAGGGCGCGGTCACGAGGCCGTGAAGTTCACTTGCATCGCCCGCAAGGTCGCGCACCATCACGCGGCCCTGATCCTGCGGGCCGGGAAAGGTCAGCCGGTTTTTCGGCGCCACGGTGAAACCTGCCTTGCCGAACAGGCTGTGCGCGCCGATCAGCACGGCCGCCGGCCAGCCTGCCGCCTTGCCCGCTTCCAGCGCCGCTTCAGTGATACGCAGGCTGAGGAAATTGCCGCGCCAGGCGGGGTCCACCGCCACGGGACCGTAGAACAGCGCCGGCCGGCGCGCCTCGCCTACCACCAGCGGCCAGACGCGGCAGACGCCGACCACAAGGCCATCGTCCAGCGCGACGCGGTTGATCTCCGGCAGGGAGGCTGAAAACTCGCGCAGGCGCTCTGCGGTTTTCGCAAAGTGTCCGGGGCCGAAGGTGCGGTCGAAGAGGTCTTCGATCGCATCGGCATGCTGCGCGGGGTTTTCGGATACAATCTCGATCATGGCGGGCGCGTCTAGGACCCAATCAGGCGGACCGCAAGCGCCCCTCGCCTGTCAGGCGCCGAAGCGCGCGTCCGCATTCTCCAGAAGCGCATAGGAGACATGGTGCTTCAGCCGGTCGGTCACCGTCTGCGGCTCGCCCTGCAGCAGGTCCGGATGGATCGGCTCCCCGAAGGTCATGCGGATTTTCGAACCGCGCTTGTTCAGCAGTTCATGGAACAGCGTGATGTCGCGCAGCTCGTTGGAAAGGTCGCAGAACAGGTAATAGAGCGCCGAATTGCGGGCATCGAGGTTGAGCGGAATCACCGGCGCCGCCTGTTTGCGGGCAAGCCCAACGACGGTCGGGAACCAGTCCTTTTCCTCCATCTTTCCATCCACTTTCCGGGCGAGGCGGCCCGACGGAAAGATCACCACGCATTTTTCCTGGGCGAAGGCCTCGGCCGCGCGCTTCAGTGTCTCGCGCGTCTTGGAAGGCGAGCGCTTGGAAACCACCCATTCCACCGGAATGATCACATCCTCGAAACGCGGGTTCACGCGGATCGCGTCGGCATTCGCAAAGAAGATGATGTCTTCACGCTTCTTCTTCAGGAGGTCCCAGACCGCCACTCCGTCGGCAAGGCCGGTCGGATGGTTCGCGGCCACGATGCAGCGGCCCTTCTCCGGCAGCCGGTCCAGCCCGCTGATGCTCATGTCGAACGCGAGCTGCTGCGACAGCCGGTCGAATGATTCGCGTCCCGTCAGCTGCACCAGCTCGTCCGCCATCGCGCGCGCCTTGCCGTAGCCCAGCAGCGAATAGAGGATCGGCCGCGCCACCGGCCAGGCCGGGCTCGCACGCAGCTTCGGGCAGCGTTCCTCGATCAGCACGTCCACGATATGCGCGTCCGTGCGCTCCTCCGCCGGCAGGAAAGCGTCCAGGGTGCGGGTTTTGGCAGCTTGGGTGACAGTTTCGTCGGTCATGGGGCCTCGCAACGCGTGTCCCAGCATAGGGCCGCCCATTCCGGCTGCAAAGGGACGCCGTCAGGCGCGAAACGGGCCCGGCGGGCCCAAAAAAAATGCGATTGGGGCCATTTTAAAGATTTCAGAAAGTTTCGCTTTACCAAGGCGCAAGACGCCCGTGGCATGGTGAACCCATCACGGGGCCCGGCTTAACGCTTCTGCCCCTCCGCCAGTGTCCCTGCTTGAAGGTAGATGTAGATGAAAGTTCTGTGGGTTGAGGATCATGAGCCGGTGCGCGACATGCTGGCGATTGCCGCTGACAAGGCGGCCCGCGCCCGCGTGCAGATCGATCTCGTGATGGCACCGACCCTGATGGCGGCCGAGATGCGCCTGCGTCTTGAGCGCTTCGACCTCGTCGTGCTCGACCTCGGCCTGCCGGACTCGATGGACGCCGACATGACCATCGCCCGCGTCGCCAATATGGGCAAATACCGCATCGCCGTTGTCTCCTCGATGGAGAACCGCGACCAGGCCGTCGCCTCGGCCGTCCGCTGCGGCGCCAACATCCACCCCCACGCGGTGTTCAAGGCAAACCTGCCCTTCAACCGCTTCATCCAGCGCCCGGAATCCTTCGAGGACTTCTTCATGGAGCTGATGCCGGCCGCCGGTGCCGCTACCCCGGCCGGCCGCCCCGCCCGCGCCGCCTGACCGGCAAGGCTTGCCGCCAGCCATCCCTGATTGCTAAGCCGCCCGGAAGAATGCTTCCGGGCGGCTTGTCGTTTCCGGCCCATCCCGCCAAGGTAACGCTATGGACAGCCTCATCGCTTCGCCCGTGACGCTGGGCCTCTTGGTACTGAACGTGATCGCCAGCCTGATCGCGTTCCAGAACCCCCGTTTCATGCAGCAGAATGTGCTATGGATCCGCCCGATGCGGGACCATGGCGAATGGTACCGCGGGCTGTCGTCCGGTTTCCTGCACGTCAACGGCCCGCACCTGCTGCTCAACATGTACGGCCTCTGGCTGTTTGGCCCGATCTGCGAACACGTCCTCGGCGGCGTCGGCTTCGCCATCGTCTATTTCGCCTCGCTGCTGGGGGGCAGCCTCTGGGCCTATCTGCATAACCAGAACGCGCCGGAATATCGCGCCGCTGGCGCCTCGGGCGCGCTCTCCGGCATGGTGCTGGCCTTCTGCCTGTTTGAACCGTTCGCTATCCTCCTGGCCTTCTTTGTCATCCCGATGTGGGGCATCGTGTTCGGCATTCTCTATGTTGCCATCAGCTATGCCTTCTCGCTGCGCGCAGACCGCGTGATCGGGCACGAGGCCCACCTTGGCGGCGCTGTCGCCGGCGTCATCGCCACGTTGCTCGTGCGCCCGGAAACGTGGAGCCAGTTCATCTCGCAAGCCGCGCAACGGTTCGGCTGACGCGCATGGGAAATGTCCGGGCACGGTATGACGAGCGGGTGGCCAGCGGCGCGCTGACCGGCGATGCCGCACAAGCAGCCGCCGCCAGCCGCCTCGACGAGCTCGCCAGCGCCCTTTCTAACCCGCCGAAGAAACCCCTGTTCGGCAAGGCTCCCGAAGCCCCGCGCGGCCTCTATCTCTGGGGCGGCGTCGGGCGCGGAAAATCCATGCTGATGGACCTCTTCTTCGCCGAGGCGAAAGTTTCGCCCAAACGTCGCGTGCACTTCCACGAATTCATGGCTGAAGTTCAGGAACGCCTCGATACCTGGCGCAAGATGAGCGAGGCAGACCGCAAGCGCTCCCCTTGGCGCGTCAGCGGCGCCGGCGACGATCCCATAGCGCCCGTCGCCAAACAGGTCGCCAGCGAAGCCCGCCTCCTCTGCTTCGACGAGTTCCAGGTCACCCAGATCGCCGATGCCATGATCCTCGCCCGCCTGTTCGACGCGATCTTCGCGCAGGGCGTCACGGTCGTCGCCACGTCCAACCGCCACCCTGATGATCTGTACAAGGACGGCATCAACCGGGGCCTGTTCTTGCCCTTCATCCAGCGCCTCAAGGAACGCTGTGACGTGTTCGAACTGGTCAGCGCCCGCGACTACCGCCTCGACCGCCTCGTCGAAGCCCCGGTCTGGTATGCCCCCCTTGGCCCCGGCAGCAGCGCCGCGCTCGACCTCGCCTGGACCCGCCTCACCCTCGGCGCCGAGCCTCAGCATTGCGTCCTCACCGTCAAGGGCCGCAAGCTGGACGTCTCCCGCGAAGCCGCCGGCGTCGCCCGCTTCACCTTCGAGGAACTCTGCGCCCGCCCGCTCGGCTCGATCGACTACCTGACCATCGCCGCGACCTTCCACACCGTCATCCTCGAAGGCATCCCCCTCCTCACGCCCGACCGGCGCAATGAGGCCGCCCGCTTCGTCAGCCTGATCGACGCCCTCTACGAAGCCCGCGTCAAACTCGTCGCCAGCGCCGCCGCCGAGCCCGACCGCCTCTACCCGGACGGCGACGGCGCCTTCGAATTCCAGCGTACAGCCAGCCGCCTTTTCGAGATGCGCTCGGCTTCCTACATGGCTGAAGAGAGGCGCAGCCTCACGGAGAGTTGACCGGCCGGAAATAGCGTCGCCGGGCCCTCTTCCACACCCTCGCCCCAATTCCTATTTATGCAGAAGCGCGATGAATGAATTGCGCCTCTCCGGCGGCGACGTTGCTGCCAGTCAGGACTAAGGTGCCGGGGAAATCCAGGATGGAAGCGGGCCGCCGATAACGGGACCCGCTCGGAACAGGAGGAAGAACAATGGCCAATGCGCCCACGAAAGCCGGATCGGTCGCCCTGAGTCCCGAACAAGGACTTAGCCGCTATCTGAGCGAGATCCGCAAGTTCCCCATGCTCGAGAAGAACGAGGAATTCATGCTGGCGCGCCAGTGGCGCGACCATGAAGACACCGAGGCGGCCGAAAAGATGGTCACCTCGCACCTTCGCCTCGTGGCGAAGATCGCCATGGGCTATCGCGGCTACGGCCTTCCGATGGCCGAAGTGATCTCGGAGGGCAATGTCGGCCTGATGCAGGCCGTCAAGAAATTCGACCCCGAGAAAGGCTTCCGCCTTGCCACATATGCGATGTGGTGGATCCGCGCCGCGATCCAGGAATACATCCTGCGCTCTTGGAGCCTCGTGAAACTCGGCACCACTGCGGCCCAGAAGAAGCTGTTCTTCAACCTGCGCCGCCTGAAGGGCGAGATGCAGGCCCTCGAAGAAGGCGACCTCAAACCCGAACAGGCCCGCCTGATCGCCGAGAAGCTCAACGTCACCGAAGACGAAGTCTATTCGATGAACGGGCGCATGTCCGGCTCGGATGCTTCGCTGAACGTGCCGATGGGCACAGACGGTGACATGGAATGGCAGGACTGGCTGGCCGATGACGAGCCGGGCACCGCCGAGACCTATGCCAACCGCCAGGAACTCGACAGCCGGATGGAACTGCTCACGCGCGCGATGGAAGACCTGTCCGAGCGCGAGCGCCATATTCTGACCGAGCGCCGCCTGATCGACGAACCGAAGACGCTGGAAGAACTCTCCGACCAGTACGGCGTCAGCCGCGAACGCATCCGCCAGATCGAAGTACGCGCCTTCGAGAAGCTGCAGAAGACGATGAAACGCCTCGCCAAGGAACAAGGCCTGCCGGTCGGTGATTGACGGAACCCGGCGTGCTGACACGCCTTGATCAAGGTCAACAAGAGGAGGCAGCCATGCTTCGCAAATTTGCAATCGCAACCGCAGCGGCGCTCGGCGCGTCAATGGCGGCTTATGCCGATCCGCCGGGCCGCGGCCACGATCTGCCGCCGGGCCTTGCCAAGCAGGGCAAGATCCCTCCCGGCCATGCCAAGAAGATCTGGGGCAAAGGCGAATACCTGCCGCCGGAGTATCGCACGATCTACTTCAACGACTGGGATCGCTATGACCTTCGCCCTGCCCCGCGCGGCTATCGCTGGGTGCTCGTCGAAGATGATGTCTACCTCGCCGACATCGCGACCGGTCTGATCACCGAAGTTGTCATCGACCTGTTGGTCAATTGATCGCTGCCGATTGAAGCGCACACACGAAACGGGCATGGCTCACCCCATGCCCGTTTTTCATGTCACCGACGCTTCCGACGCCCGTCTCGCCGCCTATACCGCGATCCGCGAGCGCGACCTGACAGGCGGTCATGGCGCGCGCTTCATCATCGAGGGCAAGGTCACGCTGGACATCCTTCTCTCGCGCGGGCGTTTCGCCGTCGAAAGCCTGTTCCTCTGCGAAACACGCCTCGCGCCTCTGGCGGATATCCTGGCAAAGGTGCCGGACGGTGTACCCGTCTATGTGGCGCCCCAGAATGTCATGGATGCGGTCGCCGGGTTTCCCATGCACCGGGGCGTCCTCGCCTGCGGAATCAAGGGCGCGCCGGCCGCCCCGAAAGATGTTCTGCCTGCGGACGGTCCCTCAACGGCCCTGCTGCTTGCGGGCCTCTCCAACCATGACAATGTTGGCGCCTGCTTCCGCAATGCCGCAGCCTTTGGGACGTGCGCCGTGCTGCTCGACGCAGAATCCTGCGACCCGCTCTACCGCAAGGCCATCCGCGTCTCGTCTGGCACAGCGCTCTGGCTGCCCTTCGCGCATAGCGGCACCGGCGCATCGCTTATCGAAGCCGCTGAAGCGACCGGCCACGAAGTCTGGGCCCTCACGCCCCGCGCCGATGCCGAACCCCTGCCCTCGCTCCGCGTCCCGCCGCGCGTCGCCCTCCTCCTGGGCGCCGAAGGCCCGGGCCTGCCGGCGGAGCTGATTGCGTGCGCCCGCCCCGTGCGTATCCCGATGACGGACGGTTTCGACAGCGTGAACGTGGCAACGGCAGCGGCACTGGCGCTGAGCCATGTGTTCAACGGGCGCGGCTAAGCCAGAAGCCCCTCACCTCCCATCGCTGCGCGATGGGCCCCTCCTCTCCCGCTATGCGGGAGAGGGGTCAATTGGCCTTCGGGATAGCGAGCTGAAAACCCCTCTCCCATGCAATGGCAGAGGGGGGCACGACCGAAGGACGTGGGAGGTGAGGGTCTTGAACCCCTCCGCCTACAAACAAATAGTGTGGCTCAAAAAACCCGCGGCCGCTCATTGCGCTCGACATGCAGGCCGCACTCCGTTTTCTCCTGACCGGCCCAGCGGCCGGCGCGCGGATTGTGCGGGTCGTCTGCAGGCTGCGTGCAGGGCCAGCAACCGATCGAGGGATAACCCTGCGCCACCAGCGGATGGCGCGGCAGATTCCGCTGCTCGAGGAACAGGTCCACATCGTCCTGGTTCCAGCCGGCCAGCGGGTTCACCTTGTAACGGCCGGCGGCATATTCAAACACCGGCAGGCTCATCCGGGCGCCGCCATGGAAACGTTTGCGGCCCGTGATCCACGCCGAATAGCCATTCAGCGCCGGCTCCAGCGGGCGCACCTTGCGCAGGTCGCAGCAGGCGTCCGGGTTTGACTTCCACAGCATAGATTTCGGGTCTTCGGCGCGGCGCTCCTCGGCATCCGGCACCAGCGTGCGCACGCCCGTCAGGCCGAGGCGTTCGATCAGTTCGTCGCGGTAGTCCAGCGTCTGCGGAAAGTGCATGCCGGTATCGATGAACTGGATCGGCAGCGAGGGATCAACATCGGCGATCAGGGCCAGCATCACCGCGCTCTCGGCGCCAAAGCTCGACACATAGGTGATGTCGCCCGCCCATTCGCGCACGATGGCCGCGCGCAGGATGGTCTGGGCGGAAGCCTGCCGCAGCTCTCCGTTCAGCCGTGCGAGGCGCACCGACGGATCGGTGGCGGGGGCTTCAATCAGGGTCTCGAAAGGCATCGGCCTCAGGCTCCGGTTCGCTTGCGGAACGCCGCCCCCGGTCCATCTGCTGCAGGCTGGTAGGCCTCAGTAAACTCGGCGAGTGCTTCCAGCACCTCAGATACGGTGGCCCGGCGGGTTTCGTAAGCATCGAACCCTGAACGGTGCATGTAGAATATCTGATCGCGCAGCACGTGCCCAACCGCCCGAAGCTCCCCGGAAAAGCCGTAGCGGCGGCGAAGCAGCTGCGCCTGGCTGAATCCGCGCCCGTCCGTATAACGGGGAAAATCCACCTCGATCAGCTTCAGTTCCGGCAGAAAGGGCTCAAGTTCCGCAGGGTCATCCGCCGGGCCAAGGCGCACGCCCTCGGGCAGCGGGCCGTTCTCCTGCCCCTGCTTCAGGGCGAGGAAACGGGCCAGCGACACGCTCATCTGCCCGCTCTCGGGCAGCACGGCGCCATCGGCCACAAAGGTCCATGTATTGGCGATTTCGGCGCCTGCCTTAACCAGCGGCATAGAGGGCATCCTGGAAAGGCTGGTGGCCGAGGCGCTCCAGCGTGTCGATGAACTTTTCGGACGGCGAGGTGCGCTGCGCGCGGTAGAACTCAACAACGCGGTGGATCGCGCCGGGCACTTCCTCCGCTTTGAGGCCGGGCCCGACGATTTCGCCAAGCGCCGCCTTCTCGTCAGCCCGCCCGCCGAGCAGGATCTGGTAGAATTCCTCGCCCTTCTTGTCGACGCCGAGGATGCCGATATGGCCGACATGGTGGTGCCCGCACGCATTGATACAGCCGGACACGTTGATGTGCAGCTTGCCGATGTCTTCCTCATAGGCAGGGTCTGCAAACACCTTCTGCACTTCCAGCGCCACCGGGATTGAGCGCGCATTGGCCAGGTTGCAGAAGTCGAGCCCCGGACACACGATCATGTCGGTGATCCGGCTCTCGTTCGCCGCGCCGAGGCCCGCCGCGTCCAGCGCCTTGTAGACTTCCGGCACATCATCCAGCGCGACATGCGGCAGTATCAGGTTCTGCGCATGGCTGACGCGGATATCTCCGTACCCGTACTTTTCGGCGAGATCCGCGACAACCTCCATCTGCTTGTCGGTTGCGTCCCCCGGCGCGACGCCCAGCGGCTTGAGGCTCACCGTCACCGAGGTATACCCCGCCACCTTGTGCGGATGCAGGTTCGCCCGCGTCCAGCGCGCAAAGGCCGGGTCCGCCACTTTCGCCGCCTCGAAATGCTTCGACGTCTCCGGCTTCGCGGCCAGTTCCGGCGGCGCGAAATAGGCGTGGATACGCTCGACCTCCGCCTTCGGCAGGTTGATCTTCTCCGCGTCGCGCTGCGCGGCAAACTCGGCCTCGACCTGCCGGATGTATTCCGCCTCGCCCAGTTCCGTCACGAGGATCTTGATGCGTGCCTTGTACTTGTTGTCGCGCCGTCCATAGCGATTGTACACGCGCATGATCGCCTCGAGATAATCGAGGATCTGCGTCTCCGGCACGAACGAATTGACCAGCGTGGCAATCACCGGCGTACGCCCCTGCCCGCCGCCAACCCAGACTTCAAACCCCGTCACGCCATCCTTCTGCCGGATATGCAGGCCCACATCATGCACGCGGATCGCCGCGCGGTCATGCTCGGCCGCCGTCACCGCAATCTTGAACTTGCGCGG
>CAZXQD010000071.1:0-17921 GCA_964643405.1 uncultured Hyphomonas sp.
TCGAAGGGGTAGAGGTTGACGTAGATCAGGTCGATCGGGGCGATGCCGTGGGTGCGCGCGTCGGCGACGTGGGCGGGGTTGTCGCGCAGGAAGAGGAGGCCGCCATGGACGGCCGGGTGGAGCGTCTTGACGCGGCCGTCCATCATTTCGGGGAAGCCGGTGAGGTCGGAGACGTCCATGACGGGCAAGCCGGCGGAGGCGAGGGCCTTGGAGGTGCCGCCGGTGGAGATGAGGTCGGCGCCGTGGGAGCGCAGGCGGGTCGCCTGGTCGATCAGGCCGGTCTTGTCGGAGACGGAGATCAGGGCGCGGCGGATTTTGAGGGGGGCGCCGGACATGGGGATTCTCCGTGTTTGGGTTCGCGCGGGGCGTATCACGGAGGGTGTGGGGGTCAAGACTCTCTGACGAAGGCCCAGCGGATGGCGTTGGGGGGCTGGCTGCCGTCCCCGTTGGGGTCGGCAAAGCCGGCGAGGACGATCTGCTCGGGCTGCTCGACGATGCCGCGCGCGAGGTAGACGGTTTTCTCGAGGCGGGCGTTCTCGTGGCTGGTGCGGAAGCGCCAGACGGCGCCGGTGTCGCAGAAGAGGCGGATCGCGTCCTTGCCCATCATCGCGGTGACGGTGGGGTGGAGATGGAAGCGGATCTCGTAGGGGATGAACTTCTTCTCCTCGTTGAAGGCCTGGGCGACGGGGCGGACGAGGGAGTCCTCGCCGGTCAGCCGGTCGCCTTCGCCGGAGATGAAGATGCGGCGGCGGTGGAGGAGGCCGTAGGCGGCCTTGTAGCCGGCGTGCTGGGCGTCGAGCCAGATCTCGGCGGCTTCCTCGAGGCGCTTGGCGGCGATGCCTTCCGGGCCGATCAGGGCGCGCAGGCGGGTTTCGTCATTGACGATGAAGCTGGCCGAATCGCGCCCGCCGAGGATCAGGGTGGAGTGGGCGGAGGTGCGCCGGACGGCGGCCTGCCAGTCGACGTTCACCTCGGCGGAGTAGCCGCAGGAGGTGATGATGCGGGCGGGGCCGTCGGAGAGTTCGAAGCCGAGGGCGCCGGCGCGGGCATGGTCGCCGAAGGGGCGGGGCGGGGCTTCGCCGCAGTCGAGCACGAGGCGCAGGCCCCCCTTCTCGACTTTCTGGAAGCCGGACTTGGGCGCGAACATGAACTTGCGCGGCGGCGCGGGCAGGCGGGCGAGGGCAGCGTTCACCGCTTCGGGGCGGGATTCGTCGCCGTCATGGAAGGTGTTGAGGGCGCCGTCGCCGGTCTGGAAGAAGGCGAGCATCGCGCCCATGCGGGGGATCCACTTGTCCAGCCAGTCCGGCACCGGGCGGCCGGCGCGTTCGAGGGCGTCCGCGAGGGTTTGCAGCTGCACCAGCGAGGAGAGCACGTGCGAAGGGCTGCGCGTGACGTGGCCGCCATCGGGGAGGATCTGCGCGGTGCATTCGGATTCGAGCCGGTCGAGCGCATCACCAAGGCCGGAGCCGGCGCGCAGGCAGAGGGCATTGGCGACGAGCACGACGGCGCCGAGCCAGCGTGATTTCGGATCGTGCGCGGCGCCGAGAGTTTCGTGGATGTAGCGCAGCTGGCGGGCGAGGGCGTCGACGCGGGCGGTGCGGGCTTCGACGGTGCCGGCCTCGAGCAGGGCCGGGCCGCAGCGCAGCCAGTTCCAGCAGCGGCTGGCAGTCGGCTCTAGGCGCCAGGCGAAGCCGTGGAACTTGCCGAAACGGGCCACCCAGTCATCGGTCAGGGCGATGGCGCGGGCGAGGCCTTGCTCGCCCTGGGCCATCAGGTCGGGCGCCCAGGCGAAACGGTGGATGCGGTCCGCAAAATGGCGGGACGGCAGGTCGATGCCCCAGGGCGACTGGCCGGGCTCCAGCACGATGCGCTGCTGGCCGATACGCCAGATGCCGGCCATCAGCGCTTCGCCGCGCCGGTCGTCGGGGGGAGAGAGGTTCGCGAGATGGAGGCTGAACGTGTCCGGGCCGTGGCCGGTGAGTTTCAGCTTCTGGAGGGTGGAGACTTTTGCGTCCTCGCCGGCAGCTCCGCGAAAGCGGCGCCAGAGAGCCGCGTCATCACTGCTGGTGCGCGTGCGGTCTGCCTGGAAGTCTTCGCTGCTGTCTGACAAGTCCTTGCCGTCCAAGATGACTGACCGGTCAAACCCGGACTTTGGGGCGAAGCGCGTTGATGTTCGCGGCATAGGCGGACGGGCCGCCCTGGAAGACGGCAGAGCCCGCGACGATGGCGGTGACGCCGGCGCTGATGGCTTTCGGCGCGGTTTCGGCGTTCAGGCCGCCATCGATCTCGAGGATGATGTCGCGGCCGGTCTGGTCGATCATGCGGCGCAGCTGTTCGGTTTTCTTGAGCTGGCTGGTGATGAAGCTCTGGCCGCCGAAGCCGGGGTTCACGGACATAACCAGCACGAGGTCGATATCGTCGATGACGGGCTCGATGACACTGGCAGGCGTGCCGGGGTTGAGGGCGACGCCGGGGCGCATGCCAGCGGCGCTGATGGCCTGCAGCGTGCGGTGAAGGTGCGGACCGGCCTCGGGGTGGACGGTGAGAATATCGGCGCCGGCCTTGGCGAAGGCGGCGATGAAGGGATCGACCGGCGCGATCATCAGATGCACGTCGAAAGGCTTTTTCGTGTGTGGGCGCAGCTTCTCGATCACCGGCGGGCCGAAAGTGAGGTTCGGCACGAAATGGCCGTCCATCACGTCAACGTGGATCATGTCGGCGCCGGCGGCGTCGATGGCGCGGATTTCCTCGCCCAGCTTGGCGAAGTCTGCCGACAAGATCGAAGGGGAAATCAGGACCGGGGACATGGCCCATCCCTAAAAGGGAACAGCCGGCCGCACAAGGCAGCCGGCTGTCCGATTCTACAGGTTCCGGTAGATACCGGGACCGGGTTTAGCGCGGGATCAGTTTCCAGCCATCCGCGCCGGCGATGGCGCTGACCGGGGTGCCCGGCTGGATGTAGAGGTCGGCGCCCTGGATGATCTCTTTCACTTCGCCATTGTCGAAGCGAACGATGTAGGCGTAGCCGCGCTGGGTGCCGACAGCCTTGCCGGCTGCGTTACCAGCGATACCACCGACGACTGCGCCGCCGATGGCGCCGGCCGTCTGGGCCTTGTCGCCGCCGCCGAGTTCCGAACCGGCAAGACCGCCAAGCACGGCGCCGGTGGCGGTGCCGATCAGCGAGCGTTCCGGCTTGATGGTGACTTCGCGCGCCGAGGTGACGACGCCGGTGTACACGGTCGAGGCCTGACCGAGCGAGCGCGTGGTTGCGGTGGTCGGGCCATACGAGTTGGCACAGCCGGCAACGGCCAGAGTGAGGGCAGCCAGAGCGCCAGCAATCGCTTTACGCGTGGCCGATTGAGCAGAAAGCTGCATCATCATTCGTGTTTTCCTTTCGCATTGCATACCTGCGATGGCGCCATATAGCCGCTTACCGCCTGAATAGGACATGAATTTCTGTAGAGACTACGGTTCAGATGCCCGCAGACGCCGGGGAGCGCTGAAGCCGGACGATGTAGAACGCGTCACAATCCCGTGAGTTCAATGGCAGGGTCAGGATATCGCCTTCGGGGGTAACGCAGTCCTCGAAACCGGGGCATTCGGCGGGCGAAACAGGGGCACGTACGAGCGCGCCGGCGGATAGCGCTGCATTGACCACATCCACGCCCTCGGCGGCGATGGGGGAGCAGACGCAGTAGATGAGCGTGCCGCCAGGCGCGAGCAGGGCCGCCGCAGCGTCCAGCAGGCGGGCCTGGACGGCCGGGAAGCGGGCGACATCGGCCTCGGTCTTGATCCAGGCGCCTTCCGGGTGGCGGCGCAGGGTGCCCAGGGCTGAGCAGGGGGCGTCCAGCAGGATCTTGTCGAAGGGCGCCTCCGGCTTGAAGCTCTCCCCGTCGGCAACGATCACCTCGGCCGTCAGTCCGGTGCGCGCGAGGTTTTCGCGCAGACGCTCAAGGCGTGGGGCGGAGCGGTCAACGGCGGTGACGGCGGCGCCGGTCGCGGCGAGTTGCAGCGTCTTGCCGCCGGGCGCAGCGCAAAGGTCCAGCACGCGTTCGCCCGGCTTTGCAGCGAGCAGTTTCGCCGGCAATCCGGCGGCCTGGTCCTGCACCCACCATTCACCTTCGGAAAAGCCGGGTAGCTCTTCCACCGCGCCGTCCGGCGCTTCGATGGAACCCGAGGGCAATAGGCGGCCGCCGAGGCGCGCCGCAATGGTGGCAGGATCGCGCGCGGCCGTCAGGTGCAGCGCAGGTTCGCTGCGCTGGGCGCGGGCGAGCGCGCGGGCGCCGTCCGTACCCAGACTATCCATCAGTTGCGTGCGCAGCCAGGCGGGCCAGACATACTCCGCGGGCAGACTGTCACCCGGCGGCGCGGATTCGGAGACACGCCGGAGGGCGGCATTCAGGAAGCTGCCGCCGGATCGCGCGCCCTTGGTGAGGCGCGCGGCGTCGACGGTCGCGTTGACCGCGGCGTGTGGCGCAACATCCAGGAACCAGACCTGCGCCGCGCCCGCGCGGATCAGTGCACGGATCTCGATGCCGGTGGCTGATAAGGGCCGCGACAGGAAGGGCTGCACGGTCTCGTCGATCCAGCCGAGATGGCGCAGCGCCGAGGAGGCGATGGCGCGGGCAAAGCCGCGGTCTGAGCCTTCCAGCGCGTTGAACGTGTCCGACAGCGTCATTGCCTCGTCGAGGGTGCGGCGCTTGTCGAGCGTCAGGTGCAGGAGTTCAGCGGCGGCGAGCCGGGATTCGGCGCCGCTCACGAGGAATGGCCGGCGCGGATCAACCCCATGGGCCCGCCGCACGGCGCGGAGCCGCTTCACTGAGGCGCGTGGAGGACACGCCCATTTCGCTCGCCATGCGGCGCAGGGCTTCCACGCGGTTGGCGGTCGACGGGTGGGTCGAGAAGAAATTGTCCGGACCGCGCCCGTTCAGCGGGTTGGAGATATACATGTGGGCCATCGCCGGCGCACGCTCCGCATACGGATTGATCTGGGCGCGGGCGCCGCGCTCGATCTTTTCCAGCGCAGAAGCGAGCCAGAGCGGGTTGCCGCAGATTTCGGCGCCGCGCTTGTCGGCCACATATTCGCGCGAGCGGCTGATCGCCATCTGCACGAGGCCGGCAGCCATCGGCGCAAGGATCATGATGGCAATGCCCGCGACCGGGTTGGGGCGGCCCTCGGAATCGCGCGGGCCGAAGAACATGGCAAAGTTCGCCAGCATGCCGATGGCGCCCGCGAGAGTGGCGGTGACGGTCATCGTCAGCGTGTCGCGGTTCTGCACGTGGGCGAGTTCATGCGCCATGACGCCGGCGACTTCCTCGCGCGTCAGCATATTGAGGAGGCCCGTGGTCGCAGCGACGGCGGCATTGTTCGGGTCACGGCCCGTGGCGAAGGCGTTCGGCTGGGGCGTATCGATGATGTAGACTTTCGGCTCCGGCAGGCCGGCGCGCTCGGCCAGGCGCGCGACATCCTGGCGGAAGGCGCGCAGCATCGGATTGCCGGTGTCCATCGGCACTTCCTGTGCGCCCTGCATGCGCAGGACGATCTTGTCGGAGTTCCACCAGGCAAACACGTTCATGCCGGCCGCCACCACGAAGGCGATGATCATGCCGGTTGAGCCACCGACCATGAAGCCGATGCCGACGAACAGCGCGGTCATCATGGCAAGGAGGATGAAAGTCTTCGTGGTGCCCATGGGTGAGGCGGTCTCCTGAAACGGTGAAATGAGCATATGCCCGGCGGACAATCCACCGCGCGCAGCCTATATGGGAAATCGTAAAGAGAACGGGAAGAGTGAAATGGCCGATGACAAAGCTGTGATCTCAGAAGAGGAGGCTGCGCGCCGGGCCGCGCTGCCGGAGGCGGCCCGCCGGGCGCTTGAAGAGGCCGATGCGCGCAAGAAGGCCGAAGCGGCCCTGCCTTCAGATGAAAACGGCGGCCCGAAGGGCATCGAGCCGACGCGTTACGGGGACTGGGAACGCAAGGGCATTGCGTACGACTTCTGAGAGCGGCCAAAACGAAATCCGGGCCGCCGTTCGGGCAGCCCGGATCAGACAGTGTCTGGCAGGACCTAGTTCTCGATAAACGCCAGCAGATCGGCGTTGATCAGGTCCGGGTGTGTGGCGAACAGGCCGTGGGACAGTCCGTCATAAACCTTCAGCGTACCGTTCGGCAGCAGCTTGGCAGCGCGGCGGGCCGTTTCGTCTACGGGGACGATCTGGTCGTCGCCGCCATGCATGACGAGAACGGGCACCGTGATCGACTTCAGGTCTTCGGTGAAATCCGTTTCCGCAAAGGCCGTGATCGTGTCGAGCTGGGCTTTCGCGCTGCCGATCATGCCCTGGCGCCACCAGTTCTGGATCAGGCCTTCGCTGACCACGGCGCCCTCGCGGTTGAAGCCATAGAAGGGTCCCGACGGGATTTCGCGGTAGAACTCGGCGCGGTTTTTGGCGAGTGCGACCTTGAAGCCTTCAAATACTTCGAGCGGCACACCTGTCGGGTTCGATTCGATCTGGCCGAGGACGGGGGTGATAGCGCCGATCAGGACGGCTTTCGAGACACGGCCTGGTTCGGCGCCGGCCACATAGCGGGCAACAACGCCGCCGCCGGTGGAGTGGCCGATATGGACGGCGTTCTTCAGGTCGAGCGCGGCGACGAGATCGGCCGTGTCGGAGGCGAAGGTGTCCATGTCGTGGCCGATGTCGGTCTGGGTCGAGCGGCCCTGGCCCCGGCGGTCGAAGGCGACGACGCGGTAGCCCTCGGACAGGAAGAACAGCATCTGCGCATCCCAGTCATCGGCGGTCAGCGGCCAGCCATGGTGGAACACGATGGGTTGGGCGTCTTTCGGGCCCCAATCCTTGTAGTAGAGCTGGGTGCCGTCTTTGGTGGTGATCATGGACATTTGAATTTCTCCTTGGGCTGAGGTCTTGAGGGTCGGGGCATTGGTGGCGGGAAGCTGGCAGGCGGCGAGGGCCGACAGGGCGACGGCGGAGAGAAGGGACTTCATCATGGGCGACTCCATTTGCTTTCTGCGATATTCATTATCGCGATAAACATCAGATAGTGGATTGCGATTTGTCCGTCAACGATTATTTTTATCGCGATAACTATTTTGTGTTTGAGGTGCCCGAAAGGTCTGAACGATGCCAAAACCTGAACCCGCCCCGGCGCTTCCACCGCCGCTCAGCGAGCATATCTGCCGCACGATCTATGCGACCAACCTCGCCATCCAGCGCGTGCACAAGGTCGTCCTCGACGAGCTCGGGATCACCTACCTTCAGTATCTCGTGCTCAACCTACTCTGGGATCGTGACAATCAGTCGGTGAGCGAACTGTCCGGCCAGCTGGAACTTGAACCCAGCACGCTGACGCCGCTGCTGAAGCGGCTGGAAGTGGCGGGCCATCTCCGGCGCGTGCGCAATCCGCAGGACGAACGCCAGGTGCTGATCGGGCTGACGGACAAGGGGCGCGAGTTGAGGAACATCGCCGGCTGCGTCGGCACAAACCTCGCGGCGCGCTCCGGCATGACCGGGGAAGAACTGCGATCGCTGAACGCCGCAATCCGCGTCTTGCATAACCGGCTGGTCAGTCCGCCTGCGGATGAAGGCAAGTGAGCCCGTAGGGAGTCGTCTGGCGCTACTGGTTTGACCAGCGCGTGTTCGGCAGGATGGCGACCAGGTAGACCTTGGTTTTGAACCGCCAGGCATTCACTCGGTAAAGCGAGACACCATCGTGTGCGAAATATTCGCCCTCGATGTCCTGCAACGGGTACTTCGTGTTGAAATAGGCGATCGCGCTGGCTTCGTCCGCGAACCGGATTTCGATCTCGGTCAGACAGTCGCAGGCGTCGCTGTTGAAGAAATACACGACCTCACTGAACGGCGCGCCGTTGGTCGCCACGGCAACGACGTCGGTGGCCGTATTGGTGCGATAGGTCAGTCCTTGCACAGCCAGCAGATCCATAAACGTCTGCCGCGGCATCTCGAATCCGGCGCCGGCAACCTGTCCTGGAAAAGCGTCCTGATAGGCATAGGCGGCGGGCGGCGATGCCGGCAGCGTCTCTGCAGCGGCGAGAGGTGCGCCCAGCAAGAGAGCAGCACAAATCAACTTGGAAAGTCTACGTTTCATGTTGTTCGTACGGTCTCCCCAAACGTCTTCGCGGTTAAACCGCCTTGTGCTCGATCAGGCTTTTTGCGCCGGAGATGATGGCTTCTTCTGCCGTGCGGGGCTGCCAGCCGAGGATGCGTTTCGCCTTCTCGTTCGAGACGTTGCGTTCGCGGTTCAGTTCGGGGATGACCTGCTTCACGGCTGGGTTGATGTTCGCCATCAGTTTCAGCACCCAGCCGGGCAGTTCGCCTTTCGGCAGTTTTTTCTCATAGGCCGGCGGGACCTGGCCGCGCAGCGTATTAGCGACTTCCGAGAACCACATGAACTTGTCGGCGACGAGGAAGCGCTCGCCGGCTGCGGCGGTGTTCGTCATCGCGAGCACATGGGCTGCAGCGGTATCGCGCACATCCACGATGCCGAAGCCGACGCGCGGCGTACCGGGCAGCTTGCCGGAGAGGAGCTGGGTCAGGATTTCGACCGAGGCGGAGAAGTCCCCGCTCATCACAGGGCCAAGCACGGCGGCGGGGTTGATCGTGGTCAGCTCGAGGCCCTTGCCTTCGCCGTTCACATAGTCCCAGGCGGCGCGCTCGGCGATGGTCTTGGAGCGCGTGTAAGCGGTGTTGTCGGCGAGATTTGATGAGTCGGACCAGTGTTCCTCGGTCAGCAGTTTCGGCCGCTTGTCGCCCCAGCCATAGGCGATGGCCGCCATCGAGGAGGTCATCACGACGCGTTTCACGCCGGCAGCCTTGGCGGCCTTCAGCACACGAATGGCACCGTCGCGCGCCGGTACGATCAGCTCGTCATGATCCTTGGGCAGGTTGGTCGGGATAGGGGAGGCGATGTGCTGTACGAAGTCCATGCCCTGGCAGGCCGCGGCCCAGCCTTCATCCGAGGAAAGGTCTGCGGCGCGGATGTCGATGCGGATGGGCTTGCCAGCATAGGCGCTGAGGGTCTTGTTGAGGGCATTGGCCTTGGAGGCAGAACGCGCCGTCCCGGTGACCTCATGCCCGGCCTCAACCAGCTGGTGGATGACGTGGCCGGCGATGAAGCCGGTCGCGCCGGTAACGAGAACCTTGGCCATTGAACCCTCCCATGGATGAAAGTGAACACTAAACGATTTGTTCGATATTCACAAGGGGTGAGACCCGATCAGAGCGGCTTCGGTGGCTGGACCGGTTTCTTCTGGTTCGTCAGGTGTTCGCGCCATGTGATGTAGAGCGTAGAGACGACGATGATGCCGGCGCCCGCCCAGACGAAGGGGCCGGGCAGGGAGCGGATCATCACCCAGTCGGCGGTCGCGCCCATCGGCAGGCGCAGATAGTCCATCGGGGAAAGGAAAGAGGCGTCTCCGACCGACATGCCCTTGATGAAGCAGAACTGTGCGACGACGCCGAAGAAGGCCATCGACAGGATCAGGCCCCATTCGGCAAGGTTCGGCGAGGCCCAGACCGCGAGCGCTGCAGGAAGTATGAAAATCGACGAGAGCAGGTTCGCCCAGATCAGCAGGGCGAGTGGGGAGTGCACGCCGGTCAGCGATTTCACGAGGACAATCGTGAAGGCAAAGCAGAGCGAGGAGAGGATGGCGAAAATGCTGCCGAGGTTGAAATGCGTGCCGCCCTCGCTGCCGAGCAGGGCGGGCACCAGCGTCATCACCAGCACGCCCATGAAGCCCGCGATGACCGCCGTGGTGCGGTGAATGCCCACCTTCTCGTGCAGCAGGAAAACCGCCAGCAGCGTGACGAACAGGGGCCGCGTGAAGCTCAGCGCATTGAACTCGGCCAGCGGCAGGCCGAACACCGGCCAGATGGCAATCAGGCCGAAGACAAAGCCCGCCGAGCCGATCAGGCTGCGCGTGACGAGGGCGCCGAAGCGCGCCGTGTGAAGCTTTACCGCGCCGAAGATGATGAAGGGCGAGGCCAGCAGGAAGGCAAAGAAGCTGCGCCAGAAGGCAAGGAAGACCGGATGGATATCGGCCGTGATTTCCTTGGCGAGGGCGAGGTGGAGCGTGTAGCCTGCACCCGAAACAATCATCCAGAGCGCGCCCTGGAGATTGCCGGACAGGGGACGGCGCCGCGGCGAAGGGGAGGGGTCAGAACTCATGCCGGACTTTTCACCCGAGGATATCGACGAGATCGACCGGCTGTGGCGCAGCCTTCCGGCGGATCACATGTGGACGGGCTGGGCCGCAGCGGGCGAGCGTCCGGGGACCGTCTGGATATTCCGTACACTGACACACTGGCGGCGGTTTCCCCTGACCCGGACCGAAACAGGCTACGCCCTCAGTGATGACCGGGGCAACCTCTTTCGGGAAGCTGCGACACTCGAAGACCTGCTGCAGGCGGTCGAGACCGTGCCGCAGCAGGATGGCGCCGCTCAGGATTGAGCGGCCGCCGCTTGGGCGAGGCGCATCTGTTCGGCCTGTTCCGGCGTGATGCCGAGCGAGTCGAGCAGCGGGCTGGCCGCCGTCTCGTCCCAGCTGTGGCGGGGCCCGACGCACATCCCGCCATCGACCAGGAATTCCGCGCCGGTGATGAAGCCCGCCGCATCCGAGGCGAGGAAGGCCGCCATCTCGGCAATGTCGGTGCCGCGCCCGACCCGGCCGATGGGCTGCATCTTGCCGCCGGCCTGCGCCAGCATCTCGGCCATCTGGTCGGCCACTTCGCGCGGCAGGCCGAGCGAGGCGCCGAAGATCGAGGTCGCGATGAAGCCCGGCAGGATCGCGTTGACGCGGATCTTGTATTTGGAAAGCTCCGCAGCAGCGAGTTTCGAGAAGTGCGCGACGCCTTTCTTGGCGACGGAATAGGTGATCGGCGCATAGCCGGCCGTAACCGCACTGATCGAGGACGTGTTGATGATCGCGCCGCCCTTGGCCTTCATGTGCGGGATGGCAAACTTGGTGCCCGCGAAGACCTGCTTGAGGAGCAGGTTCATGGTCTGGTCGTAGCCGTCGAGATCAAGCTCCTCGACGGAGGTGGGCGTGCCGCCATGGCCGGCATTGTTCCAGACGATGTCAAGCGAGCCGAAGGCAGCCGGCGCCGCGTCCATGACGGCCTTGAGCTCGTCCATGTTCGTGACATCGCAATGCACGAAGCGCACCTTGTCCTTCCCGAAGCGTGTCTCGAGCGCGCGGCCCTTCTCGTCCTGGATGTCGCCTGCGATGACCTTCGCGCCAGCGGCCACGAACACTTCGACGCCTGCGAGCCCGATGCCGCTGGCCGCGCCGGTGATGACGGCCACTTTGCCCTTGAGATCTGCCATGTATTCCTCCCGTTTTGCCGCGACATGCGGCGCCTTTCCGCAAGGGGCGTCAAGGGCAAACGTGACGGCGGCGTCAACTCTGGAGCGCTCGCTGCCGCGCGCCCGCCACACCGTTCCTTAAAGCTTCGCTGATAGGGGCAGGAAACGTTGTAGCGGTTCCCATCCATGTCTGGCGCTCCACCCGGCCGTTTCCGGATACTCGGCACTACGCTGGCGGTGTGGCCGTGCCTGACCGTACTGGCGCTGCTGGTGATCGCCTATGCCCAGGCGGGCCTCGCGCGCGATGGCTGGATGATCGATGCGGATGATTTCTTCCGTCTCCAGCAGGTGCGTGACCTGCTGGCCGGGCAGGACTGGTTCGATGTGTCCCAGTCGCGGTTCGATGCGCCCGAAGGCGGCGCCATGCACTGGTCGCGTCTCCCGGACTTGCCGCTGGCCGGACTGATCCTGCTGCTGTCGCCTGTCATCGGTCCCGAAGCCGCAGAGCGCTTTGCCGTATTCTGGTGGCCGATGGCGCTTTATGCGGTCGCGCTCGGGCTTGTCGCCACCATCCTGGCCCGCGTGAAGGCGGGCGATGTGGGCATCGTGGCCGGGCTGGTCTTCTTTGCTACGGGCGGCGCGGCGTTCCAGTTCTGGCCGGGGCGGATTGACCATCACGGTCTCAGCCTCGTGCTGGGTCTCGCCGCCCTGGCAGCGCTGCTGTCTCTGCGCCGGTCCGCCGCGTCTGCCATCGTGGCCGGCCTCTGCGTCTGCGCCATGATCTCCATCGCCATCGAAAGCCTGCCGATGGCGGCGACGATTGTCGCGGGTTTCGGTCTTGCCTGGCTGGTCCGCGGTCAGGAAGAACGTACGCGCCTGACGGCTTTCGGTGCGACCCTCGTCGCCGGCGCGCTGCTCGCTTTCGTCGCAGATGCTCCGGGGGCGAGCGCTGCGCGTGAAGCCTGTGACGCATATGGCACGGCGCACCTCGCGGGACTCTTCACCGGCGGTACGTTGCTTTCCCTGTTGGCTGTTTTCACGAGCCGTTTCGCGGACTGGCGCCAGCGTATGCTCGCCGCCGGCTTGGCAGGCGCGGTGACGCTGGCCGCCGTCTTCCTTGTGGGTCCGGGTTGTTTCCAGTCGCCGCTCGCCCTCGTCAGCGAAACGGCGCGCACGAGCTGGCTCGACGGTGTTCCGGAAGCGCGCGGTGTCCTGTCGGTCTTTGCCGAGCAGACGCCCTATGCGGTGTTTGTCTATGCGACGGCGTTGGTCTGCCTGCTCGCGGGCATCGCAGTGTTGCGCAGCGTGCCGGACGGGCGCAGGCTGGATACAGGCATCCTGGTGCTCGCGCTGTTTGTGTCGCTTGCCGTTGCGCTCTGGCAGGTGCGGGGCGTGCTGTTTGCCCATCCTGCGGCGAGCCTCATGGCCGGGCTCGCGATCGGCCAGCTCCATGCTTACGGGCGCGCGGCAAACCCCGTGCGCGCCATCCTCGTGTCCGCCCTAGGCTTCGTTCTCTTCTGGCCGATCACATGGTCGACGCTCGGCAGTGCCCTGCCGGCCCGTGCGACGGCTCAGCCTGCCACCAACGGCATGCCGATGTCGGTTGCCTGCCTCGACCCGGCGCTCTACGGGCCGCTCGGCGCGCTTCCGGCAGCGCGGGTGATGACGCCCATTGATCTCGGCCCGGCTGTTATCGCGCGGAGCCCGCATAAGATTTTCGCCGCGCCCTACCACCGCAATATCGGCGCCATCGAGCGCGCCGCCGCGTTCTGGTCGTCACCGTCCGGTGAGGCGGAAGATGTGTTGCGCGCGGTCCGCGCAGACTTCGTCGTCATCTGTCCGGGGCTGGGTGAACTTGCGCGCCATGCTGCGCGTTCGCCGGAGGGACTTGCGGCCAACCTGCTCGCGGGCAAGGTGCCGGAGTGGCTGGCGCCTGAACTCGAAACGGGGCAGGGGCCCGCGCGGCTGGTTGTCTACCGTGTCCGTTCGCCGGACGAGACAGACAGCTCACGGACGGTTCGCTAGTCGCGGATCACTTCTTCTTGAGGCCGAAGCGGGAAATGAAAATCCGGTCCAGCACGCGCTTCGGCAGGCGCGTCGGAATCGTGAAGTTGGTGAGCTTGTCGGGTACCGGCGCATAGCGCGCCTTCGGCTTCGCGTCGCACAGCGCTTGTTTCACGACCTCTGCAATCTTCTCCGGCGGCAGTCCGGTACGACCGCCATTGAGCATCGTCTCCTCGAAGATCTTCAGCGGCGCGGCATAGTCTGTGCCATCGTACGGGCCTTGCGCGTTGTCCTTCTCCGCCTTGTCCCAGATCGGCGTTCGCACCGATCCCGGGCCGATGGCGATGGCGTCGATGCCGTAGAGCGCGAGTTCGCGGCGCAGTGTGTCGGTCATCGCCTCATTGGCATGTTTCGTCGCGGTGTAGGCACCCAGGAAAGGCGACGCGATGCGCCCGCCGACGGATGTGATCGTGACAATGCGTCCCGGCGGGCCCTGGCGTGCGGGGTCGCTGCCGAGCAGCGGAACAAACGCCTGTGTCACGCGCAGCATACCGAAGACGTTGACGGCGAAGTGCGCCTCGAAGTCCTTCAGCGGCTGGAGGGCGAGCGGTCCCATCTTGGCGATGCCGGCATTGTTGACGAGACCGGTCAGGCGGCGATTGCCGAGCGCTTTGGCAATGGTGGTAACGGCGGCGTCGACCTGTTCACTTCGCGTGACGTCCAGGATGATCGGCCGCAGGTCACCCTGCGCGCCGTCGCGCAGGCTGATGCCGTCTGATTCCGAGCGCACACCGGCGAAAACGGTGAAGCCTTCGGCGGCAAGATGATGGGCAGCGGCGCGGCCGATGCCAGTGGAGGCACCTGTCACCAGAACACATCGCGCGAAAGCAGGGGCAGTGAGGTCGGTCATGCTCTCCTATACGCGCAAGGGGCGCGATCAGTTCTCGGGTTTCGGCGGGCCGCCCTCAATGACGGTGAGACGCGGGCGCGCCTTGCGCAGCGCCGTAACGTTGCCCGCGCCGGCATGGCCAGGCACCGGGACGAGCGCCGGACGGGCGCGGGCAGGCGCCTCCGGCGGCGTAGTGTCTTCCGGCGGCTCGGGGTCGGGACGCGAAGGACTGTGCTTTGAGCCCATCGGCTTGCGCGCCTTCAAGCCCTTGCCACCCTTGCCCCGCGCCTTCTTGTCGATCTCGCGGAGCTTCGCCTGCTGAAGGCCGGAGAGCGCCTCGCCCTCGGCGCCTTTCATCGGATCGGCGAAGGCCGAACCGTATTTCTCGATGCGCCCTTCCACTTCCTCAAGGAACGCCGCTTCCCAGTCGGACAGGGGCGGGCCGAGGCCCTTTGCGGCAAGCTCTGCCGCCCGGCGCAGCTTTCGCAGCGCCGCGCGTTTCTTGCGCTCATCCACCTCCCGGGCCATGGAGAACTCCTAGGATGATTTGGACAGTAACGGCAATTGCCGAAGCGCCGAGTCGTCTTTTGCAAACCAGTGTTCCAGTGCCGCATGAGGATTGCCCGTCATGCCGAAGGCTGACGCAAAGGCCGTTTCGGTTGTGGCGCCGTTCGCTTTCGCCAACCGCACAAACTGCTGGAGGGGCTTACCGAAAAGTATCAGCAATCGTTTCTGAACCTGCGTATAGCGCCAGAATTCATGCTCCCTGACCGGATGTTCACGGCCCCAGACTTCGAAAATCTGTCCGTCGATCGTGAACCGCAGCAATCTGGATGGCTTGCCGCCGAAGATGCCATCCTCCCGCGTGTAGTCAGCAAGTCCCGCGCACGCTGCGTCAGCCGCCGCCGCGGTCGATTCAAGTCCCGGCAAAAAACTGCAGCAGATGTCCACGTCCGAATGCGGCCCGTGTACGTCAAGCGCCGTGGAGCCGACCCAGTGTGGATCAAAAGGCGCTAGCCGGTTCAGAATTCCGGACCTATGGATCAGGCGAGAAATCTCGTCCTGTGTCGGCACGGCAATCTCAGGCTTCGCCGAGCGCGATAAGGTAGGTCTCGAGGATCATTTCCTGTTCCTCGCGCTCTGCACGCTCGATCTTCCGCAGACGGATGACCTGGCGCAGCGCCTTGGTGTCGAACCCGATGGCCTTGGCCTCGGCGTAGACTTCCTTGATCTGCTCGGCCACTTCTTTCTTTTCTTCTTCCAGACGTTCGATCTTGGCGACGGTCTGGCGGAGTTTTTCCCGGGTGGTCTCGTCGATCTTGGTGATCTCGACGCTATCGTCAGCCATGGCGTGTCCTTTCCGCGGGTGTACTTGGCAAAGGCGAGGCTCTTAGCGGGTCTCTTGGTTAATGGCCAGACGCCGGATCGTGTCTGCGACTGCTTCGCCTTCGCCGTGATGCGGCATATGCCCTTCGTCGGGCAGGGCGACCAGTTCCAGCGGCACCTGTTTCTTCAGCTCGCCGACATGCAGCTTCGGCGAGAGCACCGTGTCCTGGCTTCCGGAGAACACCACGATCGGCACTTTCAGTTCCGGATAGCGCGCAGATTGGGCGCCCAGTTCGTCCTGCAGCGCGGTCACGTCACGTGCATTGGCGCGGAAGTTCGAAGGCCGGAAGAGCAGTCCGAGAGCGGAGTTCTCGTAATAGCCCTCCGGGGCAGGGGCAGGCTTGAAAACGGAGTTGATGCCGCCCTTCACCTGCGCAGGGCCGGCCAGCGGCAGGAGCTGGCTGAACAAAGGCCCGATCACCGGCGGGGCTGCGAGCGTATTGTACCAGGCCGTGCCGCCATCGCCCCAGTCATGCGTCACCGGCGCCAACAGCACGAGGCCGGATACAAGGTCCGGCCGGTCGAGCGCGAGCCGCAGCGCCACTGCGCCGCCGAAGGAATGGCCGACGATCACGGCCTTCTCGCCGGGCGCCAGCTGGTCCAGCACACCGGCCATCTGGCGCGCCTGCGCGCCCAGCGTCTCGGCATCGTCGAAGCGCTCCGAATAGCCATGCCCCGGCCGGTCGGCCATCAGCACGCGCATCTCGTTCGACACGCGCGGCGCCAGCGTCCATTCGAACTCGCGCGCATTGGCGCTCGCGCCGTGGATCATCAGCACCACCGGTCCCGCGCTGCCCTGGCGGATGACGTGCACCTTGCGGCCGTCCACATCGAGCAGCTCGCCGGTTGCCGGAAAGGCGCGCTCTACTTTTGCGGTATAGGCCATGCTTGTGACGCACGCGCCAAGGCCAAGCGCGGAGACCGTCGCCAACATAACGGTGATCATGCGTTTCAAAGCTCCTGGCCTTCTGCGGCGCGGGCCAGCCGGTCAGCCGCTGCACGGGCCTGCGGCATCAGGGGATAGATGGTGAGCGCTTCGCGGTAACTCTCGAGCGCCTGCTTCGCGCCGCCGAGGTTTTCCAGCATCACGCCCATGCCGAGCCAGGCGCCGAAATGGCGTGGCTCCAGCTTCAGCGCCTCGTTGAGGTCGCGGAAGGCCTCGGGGTAGTTTTCCTCAGCGAGGAACAGGCCCGCCCGGCGATGATAGGCTTCCGGATAGTCCGGCTTCAGCAGCACCACCCGGTCCAGCAGTTCATGCGCGGTATCCGTGTCCCCGGTCTCGAGCGCCACCATCACGCGCTGCATCAGCAGGTCCACCGTGGGAGACCCGGACTCCAGCCACGTCGCCCAGATGTCGGCGGCAACATCGGCCGCCTCATTCTCTTCAGTGGCGGCCTTCAGCTTGGCGAACATTTCCTCGGTCGGCGCGGCCTGGGCCACGGGCGCAAAGAGGATGAGAAGGGCCGCGAGCAGGGGCTTGAACATGACCGGCAATATGGCGCGGCGCCGGGGGCGCGGCAATGTCCGGATCAGGGCCTAAAGCAGGCCTTCGAGGATCAGCGCTCGCTCAAGGCCGGCCGCACCACGGAACAGGTGCGTGCGAAAGCCCAGTGCATCGGCCGTCGCCACGTTCTTGGGCACATCGTCGATAAACAGCACTTCGTCCGGCGAGGCGCCGCCCATCCGGGAAAGGGTGTAGTGGAAAATCCTCGGGTCCGGCTTCACCAGCTTGATCTCGCCTGAGACCACGACCTGCCGGAAGCGTGACAGCACCGGGAAGGCCGCGCGCACCTCGGGCCAGATTTCGGCAGGCATGTTGGAAAGCGCGTAGAGCGGGCAGCCCTTGCCGGCGAGATTTTCGATCAGGCGCTCGCTGCCCGCGATGCAGCCGTCGAACATGTCCATGAACCGGGCCTGCCAGGCGCGGATCTGGCTCTCATATTGCGGAAATTTAAGCGTCAGCTCGGCGGCATTGTCCGCGAAACTGACCCCGGCATCGTGCCGCGTGTGCCAGTCCATCGTGCAAACGGTCTCGAGAAACCGGTCGCACTCGGCGGAATCAGTGAAAATCTGGCGATAGAGACGGGCCGGCGACCAATCGAGGATCACCCCGCCTAAGTCGAACAGGGCGATACGGGCAGCCATTCTGGCGCCTCAAAGCCTGTTCATCTGAAGCTTAGCCTTGCTTTGCTTTAAAGCGGGGGTCAGTCTTGTTGATGACGTAGACCCGGCCTTTACGGCGAACAATCTTGCAGTCGCGGTGGCGCGACTTCAGCGATTTGAGGGACGAACGGACTTTCA
>CAZXQD010000072.1:0-17583 GCA_964643405.1 uncultured Hyphomonas sp.
CCAGGCACAGCGATCAGCGCGCCGGTGGTCGCCAGCAGCACGTCGAACACGGTGGAGGCGTTGGCGTCGAGATAGTAGGCGCCGAGGATACCGTTCAGGCGGTCGCCCGAATAGAGAACCTGGAATTCGTTCGACAGCTGATCATTCTCGTAGATCGCCGGCACGTCCACATCGGCTTCCGGCAGCGAGTCGAAGTCGATCGGCGTGGTGCTGGTGTCTTCGCGGTAGGCGAGGATATTCTTGAGCGTGATCTGGTCGTTGACGGTGTATTCGCCAACCAGCGAGACACCTTTCGCTTCAGCGTCCTGGTCCACCACGTTGAGGCCAGCGCGCGTGTTATAAACGTCGTCCAGCACGGGATAGGTGATCGGCGGGAACTTGTCGGCGATCAGGCGGTGACCCTGGCGGGCGTTCGATTCGTCGGAGAGATAGTCGCCGGCGATGCGCAGCTGGAAGTCTGGCGTCACGTCCCATTCCGCCGAAAGGCGATAGGCAGCGACGTCCTTGTTGTAGTTCTCGTCGCCGGTGATGATGTTCTCGCCGAAGCCGTCGCGCGTGAAGAAGGCCACGCCGCCGCCGACACGCAGCGTATCGGTGATCGGCAACGAGGCCGAAGCCGAAGCATCGATCTGGCTATAGGAGCCATAGGCGCCGCGCGCCTTGAAGGTCGGCTCGTCGGACAGGCCCTTGGTGACATACTTTACTGCGCCGCCGATCGTGTTGCGGCCGTACAGCGTGCCCTGCGGGCCGCGCAGCACCTCGATGCGTTCGATGTCATACACTTCGAGAACGGCGCCTTGCGGGCGGTTCAGATACACATCGTCGACATAGATGCCGACACCGGCTTCGAAGCCGGCAACCGGGTCCTGCTGGCCAACGCCGCGGATGAAGGCGGACAGCGTGTTGTTGGTGCCGCGCGAAACTTCGAGGGTCACGTTCGGCGAAATCTTGGCGACTTCATCCAGCGTCTGCACGCCGAGATCAGCCAGCAGGTCGCCGTTGAAGGCGGAAACCGACAGCGGCACGTCGAGGAGGTTTTCCTCGCGGCGCTGCGCAGTCACCACGACCGGGCCGAAGCGGCGCTCTTCCGAGGCCTCGGGCGCCGTCGCGGCATCTTCCTGCGCATAGGCCGCCATAGGCGTCAGCGCGGTCGCGGCGAGCGCTGCAAACATGAGTTTGTTTATTGTCGATGCCATCTTGTCCTCCCGGGGGCTCAGGCGTGAGCGTGTCGTTTCTCAACATATGTTGAATTTTTTCAACAGGCGTTGAAATACACAGGACAGGGAAGCTGTCAATCGGAACGCGAGGCGGATCAGGGTTAACGGCGATGTTGCGTGGCTTTCCGGCGACAGGTGGGCCGCCTGTGGACAGTTGCCGCCGGGCGGCGGTGCCGCTATAGGCCGCGCAACCCCAAACCCCGCAGATTCAGGAAGCCCCCATGGCCGTGCAGCGTACTTTCTCCATCATCAAGCCGGACGCCACCGAGCGTAACCTCACCGGCGCCATCAACGCCGTCATCGAGAAGGCAGGTCTGCGCATCATCGGCCAGCGCCGCATCCAGATGACCCGCGCCCAGGCCGAGCGCTTCTATGGCGTGCACCGCGAGCGCCCGTTCTTCGGTGAACTGGTCGACTTCATGACCTCCGGCCCGGTTGTCGTGCAGGTTCTCGAAGGCGCAGATGCCGTTGCGAAGTATCGCGAAGTGATGGGCGCCACCAACCCGGCCCAGGCCGCTGACGGCACCATCCGCAAACTCTTCGCCAAGTCGATCGGCGAAAACTCCGTGCACGGTTCGGACTCGGCCGAGAACGCCGCCCTCGAAATCGCACAGTTCTTCTCGGAAGCCGACATCGCCGGCTAAGCTGAATAAAGATACGAAAAGGCCGGCGTGGGAAACTCCGCCGGCCTTTTTTTGAAAGGTCGTCCAGCTTACTCCGCGCCGACTTTCACGACGCGCCGGCCGGAGTTTTCGCCCCGGAACAGGCCGCAGAAGGCTTCCGGCATTGCTTCGATTCCCTCGAAGCGCTCTTCCTGGATCTTCAACTGTCCGCCGGCGATCATCTTCGCCATCGTGCCCAGCGCCTCGGGGAATCCACGTGCGAAGTCGAACACGACGAGGCCCTGCATGTTCACGCGGTGCGTGATGAAAGGCTTGGTGTTGACGATGCCCGGCGTTTGCTCCGGGGTCAGATTATAATCGGCGACCTGTCCTGAAATGCAGATACGCCCGTTCATTGCCATCAGCGGCAGCACCCGGTTGACCATCGCATTGCCGACATTGTCGAACAGCACGTCCACGCCCTTGGGGAACTCGGCCGAAATGGCGGCGGTGAGGTCCGGCGCAGTCTTGTAATTGATCGCGGTATCAAAGCCCGCTTCATTCACCAGCCAGTCGCATTTCGCTTGCGAGCCCGCAACGCCGACCACCTTCGAGGCGCCCCATGCCTTGGCCAATTGGCCCGCTGTCGCGCCGACCGGACCGGCGGCTGAGGTGACCAGCACGGCATCACCTTCCTTGAAACGCGCAACATCCTTCGTGCCGAACCATGCCGTGAGGCCCGGCACGCCCAGTACGCCAATCCAGGCCGAGAGCGGCACGCCGGGCACGTCCATCACCTTGCCGATGAAGCCCTTGCCGGATTGCAGCGAATGCGTTTTCCAGCCGCCCGCGCAGAACACTTTCGTGCCCACCGGCCAGTCGGGATTGTTCGAAGCCTCGATCACGCCGACGCTGAACCCGTCAATCGGCTTGCCGAGGGGCAGGGCCGCCGCATAACTGTCCCCGCCAGACAGGCGCGAGCGCGTGCCGGGGTCAACCGAGCACCAGACATGCCGTACACGGAATTGTCCGTCCTTCGGCTCGGGCAAGGCAAGCGTCTCGAGCTGGAAGTCCTCCGGCTTCGGCACGCCCTCGCAATACTGTTTCAGAACGATCTGTTGCACGTCTCCGGTATCCTCTTTTCTTTTTTCTCTTGGTGTCAGGCAACGCCGGGCGGTTTCTCGCCCGGCTTGGTCGTGAACAGGTCCGCCCATTCCGGATGCTTCGCATACTGGCCGCGCACATACGGGCAGACCGGAACGATCTTGAAACCATTGGCGCGCGCATCGTCGAGCATGAAATCGAGCAGCGCCTTTGCCACGCCCCGCCCACCCATTGCGTCCGGCACACCGGTATGGTTGGCGCTGATCACACCGGGCCCCTTGTGCGTATAGGTGATCTCGGCTTCCGCATCGATGCCTGCGATCCGGGCGACATAACGGCCGGCGCGCGGGCCGTCTTCGCGGGTAATGACGATATCGCTCATTTGGGTGTCCTGCCTCTTGCTGCACACCTTACCGCGTCATCCGCCTGTGTCCACGCGCGCTGCCGCGCCTAGGCCTTCAGGATCTTCGCGCAGGCGATCTTCAGCGCTTCGGGATACAGTTTGTGCTCGGCGGGCAGGGTGCGCGCGGCCAGCGTGTCGGCCGTGTCGCCCGGCAGGATCGGCACGCGCGCCTGCGCGATGATCTCGCCTTCATCGACGCCGGACGTAACCCAATGCACCGTGCAACCTGCTTCCGCATCCCCCGCATCGATGGCGCGCTGGTGCGTGTCGAGGCCTTTGTACTTTGGCAGTAGCGACGGATGGATATTGATCATCCGGCCTTCCCAGCGCGTGACGAACCAGGGCGTCAGCACGCGCATGAACCCGGCGAGCGCAATGATCTCTGCTCCGGACCGGCGTAGTTCGTCGTCGAGTTCCTTCTCGAAGGCGACCCGGTCCTTGCCATACGCGCGGTGATCAACCGCCACCGTCGGCACATCCGCCGCCTCGGCGATTTTCAGGCCCGCCGCATCCGGTTTGTTTGAAACGACAAGGACAGGCACCGCCGGAAAGTCCGCGTCGGCGGCAATGGCCTTCAGCAGGGCTTCCATGTTCGAGCCGCGGCCCGAAATCAGGATCGCAAGTTTCAGCCGCCTCATGCGGAGGCAAGCTCGCCCACGACGCGCGGCTCTTCGCCGGCGGCCTTCAGGTCGGCCATCACGCTGGCGGCGTCGGCAGGCGCGACCGCCAGCACCATGCCAATGCCCATATTGAACGTGCGGTGCATCTCGTCGATCTCGACCCCGCCCGCCTGCTGCAGCCACTGGAATACCGCAGGCGGCGTCCAGCTCGCGCGGTCAATCTTCGGCACCAGATGGTCCGGGCACATGCGCGGCGTATTCTCGGTCAGGCCGCCGCCGGTGATATGCGCAAGGCCCTTCACACGGCCTGAGCGGATCAGCGGCAGCACCAGCGGCGCATAGAGGCGCGTCGGCGTCAGCAGCGCTTCGCCCAGCGTCTGGTTGCTCGAGAACGGAGAGGGGCCACCATAGAACAGTCCCTCGCGCGCGACGATGCGGCGCACCAGCGAATAGCCATTGGAATGCGGGCCGGAAGAGGCAATGCCGATCAGCACATCGCCTTGTCCCATGTCGCCCATGCGCGGCAGCACCTTGTCCCGGTCCACCGCGCCGACCACAAACCCTGCCAGATCGTAATGTCCCGGCGGATACATGCCCGGCATCTCGGCCGTCTCGCCGCCCACCAGCGCGCAACCCGACAGGCGGCAGCCTTCGGCAATCCCCGCGATCACCGCCTCGGCAATCCCGCCTTCCAGTTTGCCAGTGGCGAAATAGTCGAGGAAAAACAGCGGCTCTGCGCCCTGTGCCAGCACGTCATTGGCGCACATTGCGACGAGGTCGATGCCCACTGTGTTGTGGATGCCCGTCTCGAAAGCCAGCATCAGCTTGGTGCCCACGCCATCCGTGCCCGAAACGAGGATCGGATCGTTGTATCCGGCCGCCTTCAGGTCGAACAGCGCGCCAAACCCGCCCAGTCCGCCCATCACCCCCGCCCGGGCGGTCGCCTTCGCCATCGGCGAAATGGCATCAACCAGCCGCTCGCCTGCCTCAATATCGACACCGGCATCGCGGTACGAAAGGGGCGGTTTTGAAGTCGCGCTCATCTGGTCTGGCCCCGCTGCTTGCCCGAACCGGCGCGTTAGCATGGGGCCGGGACAAGTTCCAGTGAAGCTTCGGAAGTGAAGCTCGCGGTTTCCGGTTCAGAATGCGCCTGTTAGAAGAGGCCCAGCTAAGGAGTTCGCCTTCCATGATTCGACTGGTTCTGGCCGCCATGCTCTTGTCCCTTGTGGGCACGGGGTACGTCTACGCCGACACGAAAGACGTCTACACGATCCGCAGCATTTCGGTGGACGAGACGGCCCCCAGCGTCATCGAGGCGCGCGAAAAGGCGATGGCCGCCGCCCGCATCTCGGCGGCGCGCCAGCTCATCAACAAGATCACGCTCGCGTCCGATCGCAACGCGGCGGGCGGTGTGCCCGTTGACGCCGCGCTGGCCGCCCGCTTCACGGCGGCAGTCGATGTCGAGGAAGAAACTGCCGGCGCCGGCCGCTATCGCGGCAAGCTGGCCGTGGTGCTGAACCCGCAGACCGTGCGCGCCCACCTAGATTCGCTGAAGGTGCCTTACATGGACCAGCAGGCTCCGCTGGCCCTGATGGTCCCGGTCGCGGGTTCCGGCCTGCAAGCGGCCTGGGCCGAAGCCTTTGGCGAGCGCAACAGCGGCGCGCTTGTGCCCTCGATCACCAGCACGTTCGGCAGCTACACCGCCTTCAGCACCTGGTCGGACATCGCCCCGGAAGCCACCCCCCGCAATGCCAAGCGCGGCATCATTGCCGAATTGCAGGGCCGCGACGGCGCCTGGCGAGTCGTCGTCTCCACCGTCACCGCCACCGGAAACGAGCCGGTCGGCGCCACACCGCCCGCGCCCACGCTGGAGGCTGCTGTCGATGCTGTGACCAGCCTCCTCGACGAATCCTGGAAACAGGCCTCGATCATCCGCGACACCAACCGCACCTCCGTTTCCGCCTCGGTCCTCTTCACCTCGCTGGCCGAGTGGAACACGCTGCGCGGCGCGCTTGCCCGCTCGCCGCTGGTCTCGGATTTCCGCACCAAGGCCGTCGCCCGGGAAGGCGCCCTCGTGACCTTCTCCTATGCCGGGGACGAAACCCGCCTGCGCAACGATCTTGTCCAGCGAGGCGTGACGCTCGGCCGCGAGAATGACGAACTCACCCTGCGCTCGGCGGTGTCGACGTCGGTCCAGTGAGTTCCGGCGGCGCCGAACAGGAAGGGGCCGCGCAGCAGCCGATGTTCGGGTTTCCGGCGCCGGCTGCGGCGTGGGACGACTTGTTGTCCGGCGCCCACAGCGCGGCGGCCCTGCGCATTGCCGGCAAGCCTGAAGGCTGGGCCACGCCGGTCCTCTGCATCACCGGCCCCGACAAATGTGGCCTCAGCTTCCTCGCCGAGGCATGGGCGAACCGCTTCGGCGGCGTCGTTCTGACCGCTGCCGAACTGGCGCGGGCAGGCCGCCGGGGTCTCGACGCACTGGCAGGCCACCACGTAGCCTTTGATGATGCCGACATCGCCGCCGGCCGGCATGAAGAAGCGCTGCTCTCCCTGATCAATCTTGTGGCCGCTGGCGGGGGCCGCCTGCTGCTGACCGCGCACCGCCCGCCCTCCCAGTGGCGTACTGGATCGGCAGACCTGAAGTCCCGCCTCAACGCGCTGCCGGTCGGCGAAATCGGCCAGCCGGACGACGCCGTGATCCGTGCGCGCCTCGAGATTGCCGCCGCCCGCCGCTTCCTGCGGCTGGCCCCTGAGACGCTCAACTATCTGGTGCCAAGGCTGGAACTTGCCTATGAGGCCGTTGAGAACTTCATGGACCGCCTCAGCGATGCCGTCAGCGACCATGACCGGGCCCCCAGCTTGCCGCTGGCGCGCTGGGTTCTGGAGGAGATGGGCGAGGCAGTCGATGAGGATGAGGCGGAGGGGTGAAGCAGCATGCCGGACAGCCAGCGTCTGAACAAACAGCTGATGAGTTCGCCTCAGCGGTTCCTGAACCGCGAGCTGTCCTGGCTTGAGTTCAACCAGCGTGTGCTGGAAGAGGCCGACAATCCGGCCCATCCGCTGCTGGAACGCCTGCGCTTCCTGTCTATCTCGGCCAGCAACCTCGATGAGTTCGACATGGTGCGCTATGCGGGCCTGCGTGAGCAGGTGCGCGCCGGCGTGACCAAGGTCAGCCAGGACGGGCTGACCCCGGCGCAGCAGGTCGCCGAGATCGAGGCCGCCGCGCTCGACCTGATCGCCAGCCAGCAGCAGCAATGGCGCCAGCTCAAGTCCGACATGGAAAAGGAAGGCATTTTCGTACTTGAGGCGAAGGACCTGTCCAAGCGCGAGCGCGCCGATATCGAGACCTACTTCCATTCCAATATATTCCCGATCCTGACACCGCTCTCGATTGACCCTGCGCATCCGTTCCCCTTCATTCCGAACCTCGGCTTCACGATCGCCTTTGATCTGGAGCCCGAGAATGGCGGCGAAGGGCAGGTGGGCATCGTGCCAATGCCCACCTTCGTGCGCCGCTTCATTCGCCTGCCGGCAAGTCCGAAGGGCGGCATCCGTTTCATTGCGCTTGAAGATGTGATCGGCCTCTTCCTGAAATCCCTGTTTCCGGGCTTCAGGGAAGTCGGCCGCTGCCTGTTCCGCATCGTGCGCGACAGCGATATCGAGATCGAGGAAGAGTCCGAGGATCTGATCCGCGAATTCGAAGTGCTGCTGAAACAGCGCCGCCGTGGCCGGATCGTCCGCCTGCGGATGCAGGCCAGCGCACCGGAGTCGCTGCGCGCCTTCATCATGCGCGAAATCGGCGCCGAGCCGTCCGACATCGTGCTCTATGACGGGATCCTCGGAATGGCGCGTCTCGCCGAGCTGATCGTCGATGACCGGCCGGACCTTCTCTTCTCGCCCTATGAACCGCGTTATCCCGAGCGCATCCGCGAAATGGGCGGTGACATCCTCGCGGCGATCCGCGCCAAGGACATCCTCGTCCATCATCCCTTCGAGAGTTTCGATGTGGTCGTCGAGTTTGTCCGTCAGGCTGCCGCCGATCCGCACGTCGTTGCCATCAAGCAGACGCTTTACCGAACAACCATCAATTCGCCGATTGTGGGTGCGCTGATCGAAGCCGCTGAAGCCGGCAAGACCGTCACGGCGCTGGTCGAGATCAAGGCCCGGTTCGACGAGGAAGCAAACCTGCGCCTCGCACGCGACCTTGAGCGCGCCGGCGTGCAGGTTGTCTACGGCTTCATCGAGTACAAGACGCACGCGAAAGTCTCGCTGGTTGTCCGCCGCGAAGGCAACGAGCTGCGCACCTACACGCACTACGGCACGGGTAATTACCACCCGATCAACGCGCGTATCTACACAGACTTGTCGCTGTTCACCGCCGATCCGGCCCTCGGCCGCGATGCCAACCGCCTGTTCAACTACGTCACCGCAAACCGGGAGCCGCCGGAAGTCGCTCCCGATTTCGAAACGATCAGCATGGCGCCCGTGAACCTGAAGCAGAACCTGCTGGCGATGATCGAACAGGAAGTGCAGGCCGCGAAAAAGAACAAGCCGAGTGGCATCTGGGCCAAGATGAATTCGCTGGTGGATGGCGAAGTGATCGATGCGCTCTACAGGGCCAGCCAGGCCGGTGTGCCGATCGTGCTGGTCGTGCGCGGCATCTGCTGCCTGCGTCCCGGCATTGCAGGGCTTTCGGAGAACATCACGGTCAAGAGCATCGTCGGCCGCTTCCTCGAACATGCGCGCATCCTTTGCTTCGCCAATGGCGAGCCGCTGCCGTCTGCCAATGCGAAAGTGTTCATGTCCTCGGCGGACTGGATGCCGCGCAACCTGTCGCGCCGCGTCGAAGTGCTCGTGCCGATCCATAACCCCACCGTGCACCGCCAGGTGATGAACCAGATCATGGTGGCCAACCTCAACGACGAGCAGCAGACCTGGATCATGCATCCGGATGGCGCCTATGAGCGGCTCGAGCCGAAAGGCCCCGACAGCCCGTTCTCCGCGCACGCTTACTTCATGTCCAATCCCAGCCTTTCGGGCCGGGGAAGCGCGCTTGAAGTCAGCCTGCCGCCGCGCCTGACGATACCCAAGGGACCACAATGACCATCCAGCAACCCCGTCAGGCCGGTATCATCGATATCGGGTCGAACTCCGTTCGCCTCGTGATCTGCGATGTGCTGGGCGCGTCGATTCTCCAGAGCTTCAACGAGAAGGTCATGGCGGGCCTCGGCGAAGGGATGACAAAAACCGGCCGCCTCTCGCCACAGGGCGTTGAGGCCGCGCTGAAGGCGCTCAGCCGCTACCGCGCGATCCTCAAGGCGCTGAATGTCGAGACTTACGAAGCCGTCGCCACCGCGGCCGTACGGGTCGCCAGCGACGGTCAGGATTTCCTGAAACAGGCGGGCAAGGTGCTCGGCCGCCCGGTTCGCCTGCTCACCGGCGAGGATGAGGCGCGCCTCTCCGCGCGCGGTGTCGATCTCTCCATCCACAATCCCGTCGGCGTGATCGGAGACCTCGGCGGCTCCAGCCTCGAACTGAAACGCCTCGGCCTGCCAAACGGTCCGGAAGTCGGCGAAAGCCTGATGCTCGGCCCGCTTGCCCTTGGCGATATCGTCAGTGAACCGAAGGAATTGCGCAAGCGCGTGCGCGAGGCGCTGAAAACCAGTGAAGCCCTGAAGGATGCTCGCGGGCGCTTCTACGCGGTCGGCGGTGCCTGGCGTGCCTTTGGCCGCCTCGTCATGGAACTGGAACGCTATCCGCTGCACGTCCTGCAAGGCTACCAGATCAATGAAGGCCAGGTGGCCCGCGCCGCAAAGCTCTGCGTCGACTCGCTCACCAATGCCGCCGCCCGTCAGCAGATCGAGGCGCTCGACAAGCGCCGTGCGAAACACTTCCCGATGGCCGCCATCCTGATGGAGGAAATCCTCGCCCAGGGCGCACTGGAAGGCGTCACCATCTCCGCCACAGGTGTGCGCGAGGGCGTCCTGCATGAACTCCTCAGTATGAAGCTGGAAGATCCGCTTACGGACGGCATCATCGCCTATGCCCGCCTTGACCAGAACCAGATCGCCTTCGGCCGTGCCCTGCATGATTTCATCGCGCCCGCACTTGTCCCGCAGCCGGACCTCTTTGGCTCGCCCGCCGCCGACATCCGCATTGAGAAGGCCGCCTGCATGATGGCCGACAGTGCCGGTCGCTACCATCCGGATCACCGCGCCGAGATGGCCTATGACCAAGCCCTGCGCGCGCCGTATCTGGGCGTCACCCATCCCGAGCGCGCGATGATCGCCTATGCCATCGGCTGCCGCTATGAGAAGGATTTCAAGCGCCCGCCCGAGCATGCCGCCCTCATCACCGACGCGCAGACCGACCGCGCCCGCCAGGTCGGCCTCCTGATGCGCCTCGGCGCCGTCTTCTCCGGCCGCTCCGGCCCAATCCTCAAACGCGCCGCCCTGCGCCGCACCGGCGACGCGCTCGAACTGGAAGTCGACCGCAAGGACGCGAACATGATTTCCGAAACGGTCGAACGCCGCCTGTCACAGGCCGCCAGCCAGCTGAAACTGAAATCGCGCACCAGCGTGCGCTAAGTCGTCAGACGTCGAACAATCGGACCTGTCCGCCCTCGAACGAAACCGCCAGCTTGCCCGAGAGCAGCGCGCGCGCCTTCTTTCCGAACATCTCGTAGCGCCAGCCCGTCATCGCCGGAATGTCCTCGCTCGTCTCGCCGCGCGCGATCCGGTCAATGTCCGCCGAGTTGGCAATCAGCCGTGGCACCACGTCATGCTCATCCGAGACATGCTTCAGCAGCACCTTCAAGAGCTCCGGCGCCCCGGCCGGGATCTGCGCATTCTGCACGGGCCGCGACATCTCCGGCGCAAACGTGTCCGGAGACTCGACCGCCAGGCGCACCGCCTCGATCAGTCCCTGGCCATGCTTCGACCGGATGAACCCGTTCGGCACGGCGCGAAGCTGCGCAAAGTCTTCTTCCGTGCGCGGTTTCTGCGCGGCGATCTCCTGGATCGCGTCATCCTTCAGGATGCGCCGGCGCGGTTTGTCCAGCTCCTGCGCCACGCGCTCGCGCCAGGCGGCCACCGAAACCACCACCGCCGCATAGTCCTTCTTCGGCATCCGCAGTTTCAGGCGCTGCCAGGCATTCATCGGCTCGGTGTCATATGTCGCCGGGTCTTCCAGCTCCGCCATCTCCTCGCGCACCCAGGTCATCCGGCCGGTGCGCTCCAGCTCGTCGCGCATCTTGATGTAGGCATCCCGAAGGTGGGTCACGTCGCCCAACGCATACACCAGCTGTTTCTGGCTCAGCGGCCGGCGCATCCAGTCTGTAAACTGGCTCGACTTGTCGATCTGCTTCTTCAGCACCCGCTGCACGAGATTGTCGTACGAGATCGAATCACCGAACCCCAGCGCCATCGCCGCCACCTGAGTGTCGAACACCGGCCCCGGCGGGTGGCCGATCAGCCGGTTGAAAATCTCTATGTCCTGCCGGGCGGCATGGAACACCTTGGTCTGCCGGTCGGACGCGATCAGGTCCAGGAAGGGCTTGATGTCCAGGTCTTCCGCCCGGGGGTCGATCAGGCCCTCCACGCCGGGTCCGGAGGCCTGAATCAGGCACAGTTCCGGCCAGTAGGTCGTTTCCCGGTGGAACTCGGTGTCCACACAGACGAAGTCCGCCTCGGCGAGGCGTCCGCACAGGTCTTCCAGGGCGGACTGCTCAGTGATCGGCGTCAAGGTGTTGTCAGTCATTGCCGGAGCGCTTATCGCACCAGCTTGACAAAGGCGAGGGGGTCTGTGCCCTACCCGCCTTCTTTCTGTTGGACCGATTTTCCGGAGTTTTCGTCCGATGCACGCCTATCGCACCCATACCTGCGGGGAGCTGCGCAAGTCCCATGTCGGTGAAACCGTCAAGCTTTCGGGCTGGCTGCACCGCCGCCGGGACCATGGCGGGGTCATGTTCATTGATCTTCGCGACCATTACGGGCTGACCCAGATCGTCTTCAATCCGGGCTCGCCGGGCTTCGCCACGGTCGAGCGCCTGCGCGCCGAGAGCGTCATCACGGTCGAGGGCAAGGTCGTCGCTCGCGACGCTGACCTCGTCAACGCAAACCTTGCCACCGGCGAGATCGAAGTGGTCGGCGGCGCCGTCTCCGTCCAGTCCGAGGCCGCCGAGCTGCCCATGCCGGTCTTCGGCGACCACTCCTATCCGGAAGAGATCCGCCTCAAGCATCGCTACCTGGACCTGCGCCGCGAGCAGCTGCACAAGAACATGGTGCTGCGCTCCAACGTGATTGCGAGTCTTCGCCGCCGCATGGTCGAAGGCGGCTTCACCGAATACCAGACACCGATCCTCACTGCCTCCAGCCCGGAAGGCGCGCGCGACTTCCTCGTGCCGAGCCGCATGCACCCCGGCGAGTTCTACGCCCTCCCGCAGGCGCCGCAGCAGTTCAAGCAGCTGCTTATGGTCTCCGGCTTCGACCGCTACTTCCAGATCGCGCCTTGCTTCCGCGACGAGGATGCCCGCGCGGACCGCTCGCCCGGCGAGTTCTACCAGCTCGATATCGAAATGAGCTTCGTCACGCAGGAAGACGTCTTCAATGCCGTTGAGCCCGTGATGCGCGGCATCTTCGAAGAGTTCGCCAAATGGGACGGCAAACAGCGCACTGTCGCGCCGGGCCCGTTCGTGCACGTGCCCTATGCCGAGGCGATGCTGAAATACGGCTCCGACAAGCCGGACCTGCGCAACCCGCTGGTCATCGCGGACGTTTCCGACATCGCGACCCGCGAAGACGTGACGCTCGCCGTTTTCAAAAAGATCGTCGATGGCGGCGGTATCGTCCGCGCCATCCCGGCGCCGGCCACCGCCGAACAGCCGCGCAGCTTCTTCGACAAGATGGACGCCTGGGCGAAGAAGGACATGCAGGCCCCCGGCCTCGGCTACATCCGCTTCGTCGAAGAAGAGGGCAAGCTGTCCGGCACCGGCCCGATCGCCAAGTTCTTCGCGCCGGAAGCCCTCGCGGCCCTCGCCGCCAAGGCCGGCGTCAAGGCGGGTGACGCACTCTTCTTCTCGGCAGGTGACAAGACCGCCGCGGTCAAGCTGGCCGGCGCGGCCCGCACGCGCATCGGCGAGGAACTCGGCCTGATCGACAAGTCCGTCTTCAAGCTCTGCTGGATCGTCGACTTCCCGATGTTTGAATGGGACGAAGACAACAAGTGCGTGGACTTCAGCCACAACCCCTTCTCGATGCCGCAGGGCGGCATGGAAGCGCTGCTCGCCGCAGACACGGTGGAGAAGCAGCTCGCCATCAAGGCTTACCAGTATGACATTGTCTGCAACGGCATCGAGCTGTCCTCGGGCGCCATCCGGAACCACCGTCCGGACATCATGCTCAAGGCCTTCGAGATTGCCGGGAAAGGCCCCAATGTCGTGGAAGAAAAGTTCGGCGGCATGCTGAACGCCTTCCGCTACGGCGCCCCGCCGCACGGCGGCATCGCCCCCGGCGTGGACCGGATCGTGATGCTGCTGGCCGAAGTCGACAACCTGCGCGACGTCATTCTCTTCCCGATGAACCAGCAGGCCCGCGACCTCCTGATGGGCGCCCCGAGCCCCGTCGAGGACAAGCAGCTGAAGGAGCTGAACATCCGGCTGGCACCGATTGTGAAGGCTTAGGCTTCGGGCTACCCGAAGCGGCGCTCTACCGTTGCTGCGGCGGGGACAGCGTTTCGCGCGCGATCACATACAGGATCTTGCACCCCGCCCGGACGACTCCGGAGGCAGTGCCGGAGATTTTTGATCGCCCGATCCGGCGCCGATAAGCGGCGGGCCGTTCAAGGATGGTGAGTCCGATCCGTGCCGCCCGGACCTGCATCTCGATGGTCCAGCCAAAATCACGATCTGCCATGTTGAGCCGATCAAGCGCGCGGCGGCTGATGGCGCGAAATGGCCCAAGATCTGTATACTGCGCTTTCCAGATCAGGCGCATAAGGGAAACGGCGAGCCAGTTCCCGAATCTCTGCTGTAAGGTTAGGGCGCCCGCTTCGGCGCGGCCGAGTGTCCGCGATCCGAGCACAAAGTCAGCGTTGCCCGCGAGCAACGGTGCCACAATCGAAGGCGCTTCTGCGGGGTCGTCTGATCCATCTGCGTCGATGAACAGAAAGATGTCGGTCTCATCTCCGGCTGCCGCGATGCCGGCGAGGCAGGCGGCGCCATACCCTCGCTGAGGCTCGAACACGACATGGGCCCCAGCCGCGCGGGCGCAATCTGCGGTGCGATCTTCCGAGCCGTTGTCGACCACATAGACACGAACGCTGTTCGGCAGTCCCGCAGCGAAAATATCCCGAATTACCTTGCCCATGGACGCTTCCTCGTTCAGCGCGGGGATTATGACCGAGATCAGGGGAGGGTTGGTCAAAGTACTGCCCGCCGTAGCGCCGCCCTGGCGCCCAGCAGGAGCGCAAACACGATGATGGCGACCTGCAGTGCGTACGCGGCAGGATGTATCTGAAATGGGGCGAGTGCTCCGGAATCGAGGTTCAGGCCTGTGAGGTAAGACAGGGGAAGTGCCGCACTGATCAGCCAGGGCCATATCCCGCTTTGCGCTACGGCGAAGGGCAGTACCCATAGGATGTACCAGGCGTTGACGACAGGCGAGACCAGAAGGACGACTGCAAAAACCGCTGCCAAAGGCGTAGCGTCTATTGACGGGCTCGCTGCGTGAATCAGCAGGATGAAAATCACGCCTGCAAACCCGGCGGCGAGGCGGGCAACCGAGTCGCTCAAAACACTCTCGAGGACCGCGAAGCCCAGCGGATTGAAACGCCAATCAGTTGCGAAGGTGGCGGTAGATTCAAATCCGGCGCCGAGCGCGGTTGCCATGAACGGTGCATAGAGTGCGATGGATGTCAGAACCGCAGCGAGCACGCTGCGCCAGCCGCTGCGCAGCAGGAGCGGCCAGGCAGCGATTGCGACAATCTTTGCGCCTGCAGCGATACCCAGAAAGATACCTGAGAGGATCGGGCGGTGGCCTGCAATCGCGACGGCCGCGAGCACCAGCAGTGCCACGATACCATCCGGATGCGTATGAAGTGCCACTTCCGAAATCGCGACCGGGCTCCACGCGTAGAGGGCAACCTGGCCGGGCGAATACCGCCGGAGCAGTAAGAAGACTGTGCAAAGGTTCAGTCCCGCAAACAGTATCCGTATACCGATTGCGTCGGGTCCCGTCAGAAGCACGCCGACTGCAAAGACGATCTGCAATACCGGTCCATAAATGGTCGGATATTCAGGATAGTTTATGCCGCTCAGGATGTCGGCATATCCGGCGGGCAGGGTCTCCGATTGGAAAAAGGATTGCGGTGAAAGACCGTACGGCGATCCGGTCTCGATCGTCCGCCATCCATCCCAGACAAAGCGGTAGTGATCGTCTTCGAAGGCTGGCGTGCCGGCGAGCGCCAGGAGATGCGCAAGCAATGCGACCCCCAGCACCGTCCGCATCGCCAAGGCGGGTGCATTACGCAAGCAGAGCAACTGCACGAGCGTGCCGGCGATGGTCAGGCTCACATAGGCGAGGATCAATGGAGACTCGGTCCACGAGAGCACGGACAGCGCGAGCGGTGTGACCAGCGTAGCGGCAATGGCTATACGGGTCACGTCAGTTCGCGCGCCGGATGTCGAACCGCTTGTCGAGATAGTGAACCAGCGATACCAGCTTTTCTTGATCGAGCACGATCTCGCCAGTTTGAATCTTTGCGATCAACTCGAGCGCGGTCTCCCGGTTTTTGATCCCCTCGGGAAACGGGCAGGTCTTGCAGGTGATTTCCCGCTTCATGATGCGCCGGCCGGCGTCATACGCCTCCCGGTAGGGGTCCCGCAGGTCCTGCCACTCCTGCTGGCTGGGCGGCGTGTAGGAATTTGTGCCGGACGCACCGGCAACCAGAACAGGCGACGCTGCCAGCAGGACGACTGCAATGAAATGATGTACCCGCACCTTGAAGAACCCTCCGTGGCCGGACGGCAGGATTGCCGCCCTCTCAGCGGCGACATCTCAACGCGGGTAAGACTTCCGGCTCAATGCATCGGCAGGCGGCAAACGGACACGTCGCCGTGAGCACACGCATCCGTGATCGCAACAGAGGCTGAAACTTAGCTGGACGAGGGCCTAGTCGAGGTCCGAACCCAGACGCGCGGCGAGTTGCGTTGTCGTACAAAGCGGCAGACGAGCTGCAGCGGGCAGGCGGGTGGCAAGCGAGCCGCACGCGCCTTCGAAGTCGGCTTCCTCGAAGCCCTTCACCGTGGCGAGGTTTGCACCGGCAAAGCGGGCATCCTTGAAGGAGGCGCCGGTGATGTCCGCCCCGTTGAAACGGGCATCCTTGAAGTTTGCGCCGTTGAAGATGGTGCCGCGCAGGTTCGCGCGGTCGAGCATTGCGCCCTGAAAGTTCGCGGCCGACAGGTCCGCGCCCTCGAGACGGGCGATGATCAGTTCGGCTTCCTCGAAGTTCGCGCCGACCATCACGGCGTCCTGCAGGCTTGCCCCATGCATCAGCGCGCGGCGGAAGTCCGCTCCGGTCGCGCTGATTTCCTGCAGCCGGGTGCCGGCAAAGATCGCATCGGCGAGCTTGGCATTGGTGAGGACCGCCCCGCGCATGTCGGCGCCGGTCAGGTCTGCCCGCTCGAAATTGACGGCAGCCGCCTGCACACCGCGCATTACGGAATAGTCGAGCTTGGCTTCCGAATAGTTCGCCCCAGACAGCGTCCAGCCGGTCAGGTTGCGGCCCGAGAGCTCGCAGGTCGCGCAGGTTCCGACATAGCTCGGAGACCAGGCAACGGGTTGGCCCTGAGCCATGGCGCCCGGAGAGGCGATGGCTGCAAAAGCACCAGCAAGCGAAACGAGACGCAGATTCAGGTTGTCCATGGGACTCGGGATAGCGGTTTCCGGATACGGTCTAAACTGAACAAACTGTAAGAACTGTAAATGCGACACGACTGTTGCCAGAAAGCAATAAGTCTTGCAGCGGCGTCATGCGTTTTCCCGTAGAGGGAGGTGCAAAATCTGCCGCAGGTCGCGCGTCAGGCTACTGGCTCGCCCGGCTTTCTTCCCCGCAGGTGTCGCACGCAAGATGACCGTCAGGCCCCGCCTCGAACAGTGTGAAGCTGCCGCACGCAGGACAGGCCTGCGAGAGATAGGTGGGGGAAAGGTCGGCTGCCGCCGCTTCCGGCTCCTCGGCGGCCTTCTCGGCGCGGCGCTTGTCGAGGATCACGATGTTGTCCGGAAGCTGCCCGCGCGAGAAGCCCCGCGAGATGAGCTGCGCGGCTTCGGAGGTGAAGGCTGCTGTCTCTGCCCGCGTCGCATCCCCAGCGCCCCGGCCAAGGCCATCATGCGTCACGTCCGCTTCGGCAAGGTCGTCGCGGCCCAGATAGGACACCGCAAGTTCCCGGAAAATGTAGTCCAGGATCGAGGTGGCATTGGTGATCCGGTCATTGCCTGTCACCGCGCCAGCCGGCTCGAAGCGCGTGAACACGAAGGCATCCGCATACTCTTCCAGCGGCACACCATACTGCAGGCCGAGGGACACCGAGATCGCGAAATTGTTCATCAGGCTGCGGAAGGCGGCGCCTTCCTTGTGCATGT
>CAZXQD010000073.1:0-17472 GCA_964643405.1 uncultured Hyphomonas sp.
CCGATCATCCAGCAGGTCGAAATCATCGACAAGCGCAACCTCGGCCTCGACATCGAAGGCATCCAGGTGCTGGCCGCTGACCAGCGCCGCCTGCGGGTCGATGCGTTCGTCCGCTGGCGGATCAACGATCCCCTGCGCTACTACCAGCGCTTCCGGACGGAAGAGGCCGCTGCCAACCAGCTGAACCGGATCACCACATCCGCGATCCGCGAAGTGCTCGGCGATGTGCCGGTGCCGGAAATCGTGTCCGGCCAGCGCGCCCAGCTCATGGGCCGCATCCGCCAGAGCGTCAACGCGGGCCTCGCCGCCGATGGTATCGACATCATCGATGTGCGCATCCGCCAGGCAGACCTGCCGAGCGAAGTGGCCGAAGGCGTGTACGAGCGCATGCGCACCGCGCGTCTGCAGGAAGCCCAGCGCATCCGTTCGGAAGGGGAGGAGAAGGCCCGCCTGATCCGCGCCACCGCCGAACGCGAGAAGACCGTCATCGAGGCGCAGGCCCGCGAGGCGGCATCGAAGATCCGCGGCGAAGGCGATGCCAAGGCCTCCGAGACGTATGCGGCGGCCTACAACAAGGATCCGGAATTCTTCCGCTTCCAGCGCGCCCTGATCGCCTGCGAAGCCGCGATCCAGGAAGGCACGCAGGTCATCGTTGGGCCGAACTCGCTCGGCATCTGTGATGAGTTCTTCGACTCTGCCCGGGCTGCCGGCGGTCCGCGCTAGGCTGATGCGGGCGGCCAGCGGCCAGTGAGCCTGATCTCGATCCTGCTGGCCGGGTTCGCTGTCTGGCTTCTGGCCGAAGGCCTGCTGGCGGCGGCGGCGCCGGATTTCGTGCGCGACCTTGCCGCACGCATTTCGCAGCTGCCCACCCGCGACCTGATCATCGCCGGTCTCGCCGTCTCAGGTGTCGGCGCGGGTCTGCTCTGGCTTGCAGTGCGTACCGCCTGAAGCGGTTGCACTCGGCCCCCAAAGCGCCATAGTCAGGCACCAATCGGACCTCAGAAAAGTTCCGAACCTGACCGGAGCGAACGCCGCTATGAAACACGCCGCCCTCCTGGCGCTCACGCTGTTTGCCTTGCCCGCCGCGGGCCTTGAGGCTGCGGCGCAGGGCAGCCTGTCGAAGCCCGCCACCGGCATCGACATGAAGTCTGCGCCGTCGAGCTTCTCCAGCCTTGCCAAGCGGCTGATGCCGGCGGTTGTGAACATTTCGACCGAAACGGTCATCGCGTCCGGCATGCCGACCTTCCCGGAAGGCTCGCCCGCAGAACGCTTCAACGATTATTTCGGCCGCGACGGCGACGGCTTCCAGCGCCAGGGCTCGCTCGGCTCCGGCTTCGTCATCTCGGCGGACGGCTACATCATCACCAACAATCACGTGATCGAGAAGGCGGATACGATCACCATCACCTTCTCCGACGGGCGCGAGCTGCAGGCCCGTCTGGTAGGCCGCGACCGCGACACCGACATCGCCGTTCTGAAAGTGTCCTCGAAGACGCCGCTGCCCTTCGTGGAACTGGCCGACAGTGACAAGGCCGTGGTGGGTGACTGGGTGATCGCCATCGGCAACCCGCTCGGCTTCGGCGGCTCGGTATCTGCCGGTATCATCTCGGCGACGGGGCGCGACCTGAATACGGGGCGTTCAGACAATTTCATCCAGACCGATGCGGCCATCAACCAGGGCAACTCGGGCGGCCCGCTGTTCAATCTTGCCGGCCAGGTGGTGGGCGTGAACACGGCGATCATCTCGCAATCCGGCGGCTCCATCGGCCTCGGCTTCTCGGTGCCGTCAAACACCGTGAAGCGCGTTTCACAGGCGTTGATCAAGGAAGGCCGGGTCCGCCGGCCGTGGCTTGGCGTCAATGTGCAGGATGCCGATGCGTCGCTGATCCGCGCCTATCGTGCGCGCGGCCTCAGCGGCGTCATCATCACGCGCATCACCGAGAACAGCCCCGCTGCCAAGGCAAAGCTCGAGGTGGGCGACCTGATCCTCACCATTGATGGCAAGTCCGTTGTCGGCGTGCGCGAGATGACGCGCACCCTGTCGGAAAAGCCGATCGGCAAGCCGGTGAACCTCTCCATCATCCGCGACGGGCGCGCGCGCGACGTTGCTGTCACGCTCACCGAGCTGAAGGAAGACGACGACACGCCGGCCGCAGCCGCGCCGGATACCGCAGCCAGCTCGAATGATCTGGGGGCGGAGCTTTCGCCCGTGGACGATGACATGCGCCGCCGCTTCGGCATCCCGAAGGATATTGCGGGCGTTGTCGTGACATCGGTGAGCGCCCGGGGCAGGGCCTATAACAAGCTCAGCCGGGGCGACGTGATCGTCGAGGTGAACTTCCAGAAGGTCTCTTCGGTTACCGATACCCTGGCCAAGGTGAAGGCGGGCCTCGCGACGCCGAACACGCCGATCCTCGTGCGCGTCAAGCGCCGGGGCGAGACCGGCGGCTGGTTCGACCAGTTCGTGTCCATCGAGATCAAGTCCTGATCCTCGCGATCCGAAATCGCGCCACTTGACGGACGCTCCATATTTCGACATTCGTTGAAATATGGAATCAAAAGCTGCCATCGACCGCCTCTCGGCGCTGGCCCAGCCTGCCCGGCTGGATGTCTTCCGCCTGCTTGTGCGCGCGGGGCCAGACGGGATTGCCGCAGGCGAGATAGCCGCCGAGCTCGGGCAGGCCCCCAACACGCTTTCTGCGCAGCTGAACGTGCTTTCGGCGGCCGGGCTCATCCTTGGTACGCGCGAGGGTCGCTCTATCCGCTATACCGCCCAGCCGGAAGCCCTCAGTGAGCTGATCGTCTACCTGATGGAGGACTGCTGCGGCGGGCGCCCGGAAATCTGTGCGCCCGTCGAAGCGGCGGCCCGCGCCGCCTGCTGCCCGCCTGCGAAATCCAGAGCCGGGAAACCCGTCCGCGCATGAGCCTGTTTGAAAAATACCTCTCCGTCTGGGTTGGGCTTGCCCTCCTCGCTGGCCTTGCGCTCGGCCAGCTTTTCCCGGCCGCCTTCGGCGCACTTGCCGCGTTCGAATATGCCAATGTGAACTTTGCCGTTGCCTTGCTCATCTGGGCGATGGTCTGGCCAATGATGATCGGCATCGAGTTCGCGGGCATCCGCGGCGCTTTCGCCAGGCCGAAGGGCCTCGTCATTACGCTGGTGGTCAACTGGCTCATCAAGCCTTTTTCCATGGCGCTGCTCGGCGTCTTGTTCTTCGAGCATGTCTTTGCGGACTTTATCCCGCCGGATGACGCAAAATCCTATATCGCCGGCCTCATTCTCCTTGGTGCGGCCCCCTGCACGGCCATGGTCTTTGTCTGGTCGCAGCTGACCAAAGGCGACCCCGCCTATACGCTGGCGCAAGTCGGCGTGAACGATGCGGTCATGGTCTTTGCCTTTGCGCCCATCGTTGCGCTGCTGCTGGGCGTCGCCGAAATCGCCGTGCCGTGGGAAACGCTGCTGCTCTCGGTCGGCCTTTACGTGATCATTCCGCTGATCGCGGGCGTCCTTGCGCGCCGCTTCCTTATGGCGCGCGGCGGTGTCGCGGCGGTCGATACCTTCATGGTACGGATCAAACCCGTTTCCGTGATCGGCCTGATCGCCACCGTCGTGCTGCTCTTCGGGTTCCAGGGCGGCGTGATCCTTGCAAGCCCGTTGATCATCGCGCTGATCGCGGTGCCGATCCTGATCCAGTCCTATGGCATCTTCGCGGTGGCCTATGCGGCGGCGTTCGCCTGGAAGGTGCCGCACCGCGTCGCGGCGCCCTGTGCGCTGATCGGCACATCGAACTTCTTTGAACTGGCAGTCGCCGTCGCCATCAGCCTGTTCGGCCTCAATTCCGGCGCCGCACTCGCGACCGTGGTCGGCGTACTCGTCGAAGTACCGGTGATGCTGTCCCTCGTCGCCTTTGCCAACCGCACGCGCGCGAAATTCGCCCCCTTTGAGACGGAGCCTGCATGAAAGTCCTATTCCTGTGCGTCGCCAATTCCGCCCGCAGCCAGATGGCCGAAGGCCTCGCCCGGCATCTGCTCGGCCCCGGCGCCGAGGTCATGTCCGCCGGCTCCGCGCCGACGAAGCCCAACCCCTATGCCATCGAGGCGATGGCGGACCGGGGCATCGACATCACCACCCACACGTCGAAGTCGTTCGCCTCGCTGGACGCCGCCACTTTCGACTATGTCATCACGCTCTGCGCCGAGGAGATCTGCCCCTGGCTGCCCGGCAAGACCCAGCGCCTCCATTGGCCGATCGATGATCCTGCCAGCAACGATCCCAGCCTGACGCCGGAAGACTTCCGCGCCCGCTTTGCCAAGGCGCGCGACGAGATCGAGGCCCGTATTGACTCCTTTCGCCAACATCAGGCGGGGTCTAGGGTCTCCTGACCATGCTGGAATACGCGGTGACCGCTCACAGGATTGATGCGCACGGCAGCGAAGCGCGCGCCGGTGAGGCAACCCTCGTGCTGGATACCGATCTTGCGGGCCGCCCGGACGCGTTCAACCCGGCAGAACTTTTCCTCGCGTCTATCGCAGCCTGCATCCTGAAGGGCATCGAGCGGGTCACGCCCCTGCTCGGGTTCAGCCTTGAGGGCGCCGAGGTCCGCCTGCAGGGCGTGCGCCAGGACGCGCCGCCGAAGATGATTTCCGTGACCTATGACATCATCATCGACACGGACGAGACCGACCAGCGTCTCGACTTGCTGCACAAGAACATCCGCAAGTACGGCACGATCTCCAACACCGTGGCAGACGCGGTCAATCTCACAGGCGCGATCCGGCGCCGCTAGGGCAATCCGGCCTTCCCCTACGTCAGAGTTGTCATCAAACTGCGCCGGAAATGTACGCCCGGAGTGCCGTTTGGGCTCGCCAAGCCGGTCAACGCGCGCTAGGAGGGGGCAAATCGCACTCTTTTCGGGCTGAGAGAAACGTCATGATCCATCCTTCGCTCATCGCCATTGCCGCCATCGTCATCGTGTTCGGCATCCTGAACCTTATCGAGTTCAAGCGCATCGACTAATTCCCGAGAGGGCAGTGGCCATGCCCGATCCGATCCTGCTTGCCACCCTTGCCGGCGGGCTCCTGCTTCTGGCCCTCGGCGGTGACCTACTCGTACGCGGCGCGGTCCGCGTGGCACGCGGCATGGGTGCCTCGCCCCTGATTGCCGGCATTTTCATCGTCGGTTTCGGAACATCGCTGCCGGAAATCTTCGTTTCGGTGAATGCGGCCTTCTCCGGCAGCCCGGGCCTCGCGATCGGCAACATCGTCGGCTCCAGCATTGCCAACGTATTCCTGGTCCTGGCGATCCCTGCGCTGATTTTCCCGGTCTTTGCCGGCGGGCCGGGGCAGGGACGCGCACTGTTCGCCACCCTTTTGGCCACGTTCCTCTGGATCGGCATGACGGCGATCATGCCGCTGACGCCCCTGATGGGCATCTGCTTCCTCTGTGTGCTGATCGGCTATACCGGCCTCAGCCTGTTTGCAGCCCGGCGCGACGAAGTGGCCGGAAAGCCGACCGGCGTGCGCGAGCATAAACCCGAAGGCCCACCACTGTGGCGTGCATGGATTTATGTGCCGGTGGGCATTGCGGCGCTCGTCTATGCGTCAACGCTGATTGTTGTCGGAGCTGACGGCCTCGCGCGCGCCGCCAACGTGCCGCAGGAGTATATCGGTCTGACGTTGCTGGCAGTGGGCACCTCGCTGCCGGAGATTGGCGCTTCGCTGGCCGCGGCGGCGCGCAAGCGCGGCGATGTGCTTGTCGGCAACATCCTCGGCTCGAATATCATCAACATCCTCGGCGCTGGCGGCATTGTCGCGATGAGCGGCACGGTCGAGATCGCGCCACTTTTCCACACATACGACCATTGGGTCATGGGCTTTGCCGCCATCGTGCTTGCGGTCCTGATCCTGACCAAGGCCAAGATCGGTCGGCTTCTTGGCCTGCTGCTCCTGCTCATCTATGCCATCTACATCTATGGCCTTGTGAACGGCGTCAGCCTGCTCGGTCTTTATCAGGTGCTCGCCGGATGACACCCGGCGCTGCGCTTGTCACCGGGGCTGGGGCGCGCCTTGGCCGCGCAATGGCCGAGGCGCTCGGCGCCGACGGCTGGGCTGTGTGCGTTCACTATCGCGGCTCGAAGGCCGAAGCTGAAGCGACCGCAGACGCCATCCGTGCGGCGGGCGGGCGGGCAGAGATCGCCGCCTGCAACCTTGCCGACGAAGCAGAGCGCAGCGGCCTCGTGGCAGAAGCTGCGCGCCGTCTCGGCCAGCCGATCACGCTGCTCGTCAACTCCGCCGCCACCTTCACCGATGATACGGCTACGGAGCATTCGCGTGCGGATTGGGACCATCACCTCGAGCCGAATTTGCGCGCGCCGATCCATCTAGCCCAGCAGTTCGCCCGCCAGCTGCCGCCCGGAGAAAAGGGTCTGATCGTCAACCTGATCGACCAGCGCGTCTGGAAGCTGACGCCGCAATTCTTCACCTACACGCTGTCCAAGGCGGCGCTCTGGCCTGCAACCCAGACGCTGGCCCAGGCGCTCGCGCCCCACATCCGCGTCAATGCAATCGGCCCCGGCCCGACGCTGGCCAATGTCCACCAGTCGCCGGAAACCTTCGCTGCCGAGAAAGCCGCCACGCTCACCGGTGAAGGCTCTAGCCCGGAAGAGATCGTCCGTGCGCTGCGTTATCTTGTTTCTGCTTCAAGTGTCACCGGGCAAATGATCGCGTGCGATGGCGGTCAGCATCTGATGTGGCAAACGCCTGACACGTCTGTCTGAAAGGCTTCCCTTTGTATTTCGGCTCTGACACCACCGCGCCTGCGCATCCGCGCGTTATCGAAGCCCTCGCCCGGGTGAACACCGGTATCGAGCCCAGCTATGGCGACGATTCCGGCTCTGCGCGCGCGCGCGCCGAGTTGGCGCGGACGTTCGAAACAGACGATTTCGATTTCTGGTTCGTCGCCTCCGGCACGGCGGCGAACGCGCTGGTGCTGTCCTGCTTCTGCCCGCCGCATGCCTCGATCCTCTGCCATCGGGAGGCGCATATCCAGATGGATGAACGCGGCGCGCCGGAATTTTTCACTGGCGGCGGGCGTCTGCAATTGCTCTCCGGACAGGGCGCAAAGATCGACTTTGCCGCGTTCCGGGACTATCTCGACGGTGTTGATCCGGGCTCTGTCCATGCGACACCGCCCGCGGCCCTGTCGCTCACGAACCTCACCGAAAGCGGCTGCGCCTATACGCCCGATGAAATTGCCCGCTTCGCTTCGCGTGCGCGCGGCGCCGGTCTTGCTGTTCATTTCGACGGGGCCCGTCTCGGCAATGCACTGGTCCATACCGGCGCTTCGCCAGCGCAGATGACCTGGAAGGCGGGTGTCGATGCGCTGTCCCTTGGCCTTACTAAGACTGGCGCCATGGGCTGCGAGATCATCATGCTGTTCGGCAGGGCGCGCGCAAAGTTCCAGGAACTCCGTATACGGGCAAAACGATCCGGCCACATGCCGGCAAAGATGCGTTACCTTTCTGCCCAGGCCGAAGCGATGCTGACGGGCGATCTGTGGCTTTCCCTCTCTGCGGAGGCCAACCGGAAGGCACGAGACCTGGCTGGCGTGTTTGTGGGCCTTGGGGTCGAACTCGCCCATCCTGTCGAGGGCAATGAAGTGTTTGTACGGCTGACGGATGAGGATTCCCGCGCGCTCAAGGAAGATGGCGCGCGCTTCTATGGGTGGCCCGATGGTTCCAGCCGTTTTGTCTGCTCCTGGGCAACGACGGATGCCGAAATTGCAGACCTGCGGAGCACGCTGGGGCGGGCTATGAGGCGCTGAGGGCCTGGCTCAGCCAGGTCTGGAGATGGCCCATCGTTGCGCCGGAATCGATCGGGGCGGATTTTATCCCGCCGAGCAATTCCTGGTGCAGGCTCATGACCAGCATGGGCGACAGGGCGGCGAGCGCCGCAGCGCGCAGGGCGTCGTCGCCTTTTGGCGCGCCGGGTGTGCCGCGTAGTTTTTCGCTGACCGCTTTGAGCGCGGGCTCCAGCACGTGTTCGAGGTAGGCTTGGCCCGCGACCTCATCCGCGAGGCCTTCGATCAGGCCGAAGGCGTGGGCGCGGGTGAAGCCGCCGAGCTTCATGCCTGCTTCGGAGATTCGGAAATATTCCTCAAAGGCTGTGGCCGGGTTGCCGGAGGGTGTCGCTACCATGGCCCAGAGCGGGGTCGCGCGCCGGCCGATGTTTTCGAGGATCTCGACGACCAGACCCTGCCGGTCGTGGAAGTAATGGCGCAGTGTCGGCTCGCTCTGGTGGGCAGCGAGGGCGAACTGCCGGAGCGACGGCCGGCGCAGGTCCGCCGACAGGGCGAAGTCCGTCAGGGCATCCAGCAACGCGGCGCGTTTCTCGTCGAAATCGTGGTTCCGGGCGCCGGCTGGTCTGGGCATGGATCAACTCCAGGTTCTGTTGCTGGAAACCGGATGGATGTGCGCCCGGTTTGGAAGTCCCGCTATCAGTGATTCCGCGTAGGTGGTGTCACGCATGTGAGCCACATACGTCACTCAACTCGATTTGGACCAGAGGGCCTGTAAGCCGGGTTCTGTTCGCCCCTTGCGGGGTCTGGCAGCCATTCCTCTGGGACGCCCATTGCTGGACGCCTCGCGCGACACACCCGGGGCACAGGCGTAAGACGGCCCATATGTGCCCCCTACTTGGTCTTGCTCCGGGCGGGGTTTGCCATGCCAGCCCTGTTGCCAGGCCTGCGGTGGGCTCTTACCCCACCCTTTCACCCTTTCCTCTTGGCCGAAGCCGCAAGGTGGTTTGCTTTCTGTGGCACTTTCCCTCGGCTTGCGCCGGGCGGCCGTTAGCCGTCGCCCTGTCTTTCTGGAGCCCGGACTTTCCTCCAGCACGGGGTTACCCCCGTACCAGCGGCTGCCCGGCCTTCTGGTCCAGCGCCGGACTATACGCCCGATTGTGAAAAATCGGAAGGGTAGGGGCGCCTCCACAGGCCAGGCGCTGCCGGAGGTGCGCGGGGCATCACTCTGGCAGCACCCCTTTCGGGGATAGTGGGGGGTGAGAGGGTTGGGCTCAACGGGTTGGGGTTGGGGGGCGTGTGAGTAGGGCCCCGGGCGCGGGGGTCAGGACGTGTCGGCAGCGGCGAGGCGTTGATCCAGATGGTCCAGCATGTTGCGGAAGCCGGCGGGAAGGCGCGGCCAGAGCGGGGCGGAAACGGGCGGCGCGCGCATTGGGGCGCGGGCGCCCTGCACGCGGCGGGCAAGGCGGCGGGCGATGGCGCCCCGGCGGCGATACGCATCCGCCATCGCGGCGAGGCGTTCGAGCATGAGGGCGCGGGAAAGCTCCGGCGGGTCGGGCTGGGCATCCGGGTTTGGCGCGCGGAGGGGGCGCTCGCGCTTTGTCTCGATAAGGCGGAAACGGTAGAGGCGGCGCGCGCCGCGGGCTCGCGGCAGAGCGGGCAGAGCCGTCCGTGGACGGAGGGACGCCAGCGGCACGGTGAGGGCGAGGAGATGCAGCAGGCGACGGATCATCGCGGCGAGCACGGCAAGGCCCTGCCGCGCGGTGCGCCGAATGGCCGCCTCGTGCCAGTCCCGCACGCGGGCAATCAGGAAGCCCTTCAGGGCATCATGATGCTGCGCCGCAAGGCGCCAGAGTTCGGGGAGCGTGGGTGTGATCATCAGGGGCAGAAGTATACGCCCGCACGAGGACCGATCGGATTGGCGAGCGCGGATACGCGGCGCGGCCGGGGGGAATGGGGTGCATTGGGGGAAAGTTATGCGACCAATTTTTGGGTTGGGGCGAAGACCCTCACCTCCCATTACTGCGCAATGGGTCCCTCCTCTCCCACTTCGCGGGAGAGGAGGGGCCCGCCGCCGGAGGCGGTGGGAGGTGAGGTTCGGGTTACGGAAACGTAGGGTGCGACTTCGGGCATAGGCGCGGGGCGCGGCGCGTGGCAGACATGGGGCGATGACAGAATGGCGGACGGATTTTGTGGAGCCCGCGCGGCGGGCGGTGGTGCGGCTGTTCCGGCCGGATGTGCGCATCGTGACGGGCGGGATTGCGTTCTATGCGCTGTTCTCGATCTTCCCGCTGATCTACCTGACGCTGACCCTGCTGACGATCTTCCTGCCGCCGGAGCTGGCGGCGCAGCTGTCGACCCCGATCAGCAATTTCTTCAGCCAGAATGTCGAATCGCTTTCACCGGACGAGGTGAACCTGATCCGCAGCCTCACGCCGGTTGGCCTCAGCCTGCGGGCCTTCGTGGCGGTCGTCCTTGTGCTGATCACGGCGACCTCCGGAGCGAAGGCCGCGATTACCGGCATCAGGATGATCGCGGGCACACTGGGCCGCACGCGGTTTGCGCGCTTCCAGGGCGTGTCGCTGCTGCTGACCGGGGCGCTCGTGCTGCTCGTCTGGCTGCTTGGCGCGCTGCAGCTACTGGTGACGGTCGTCAAGTCTGAAGGCGGCTACGAGGTGGCCCGCTTCGCCAGCGAGATTGCCACGCTGGCCGACACGCTATGGATATCCAAGGCGGTTGCGGGCTTTGCAATCTTCTACCTGATCCTGACATTGAGCCTGCGCGGCCATGTGAACAAGGGCACGCGGGCGATTGCGGCGGGGGCGGCGGCCGGCGCCGTGGCCTTCATCTTCGTGACCTTCCTGTTCCAGCTTTACCTGAACTATTCCGTACTCGGAACGCTCTACGGGGCGCTCGCGTCGCTGATCCTCGGCTTCATCTGGTTGTCGGCGTCGGTGAATTCGCTGCTGCTCGGCGCGGCGCTGGCAGCGGAATGGTCTCAGGCCTGGGGCGAGGACGCGGAGGCATAGGCTTCGGCCACCTGCGCGAGGCGGCGCAGCGTGCGCGCATCGGCCATGCCGGTGACGGCGTCCGGCATGAAGCGGCGCTGGAAGGCGCGCAGGGCGGCGGGTACATCGCTGATGGCATAGCCGATGGCGGCCAGTTGCCGATTGAGCCCGCCGGGATCGCCGCCCATCCAGACACAGCCTGCGCCGCCGGCCTCCTGGGGCCAGAGGCCGAGGCCGGCTGCGGCGAGGCGCTCCCACGGGAAGTGCTCGCCGGGATCGATCTTGCGCTGGGGCGCGATGTCGGAGTGTCCGGTGATGCGGGACTGGGGAATGGCATGGCGTGCCACGATGCCGTGCGAGAGTTCAATCACGGCGGCGATCTGCGCGTCCGGATAGGGCGGGAGCCTGCCGCCGGGGAGCGGGAAGTCGTGCCCGCCATTGACGATCTCGATGCCGACGGAGCGGGAATTGAGGTCGTCGTCGCCCTGCCAGGTCGACACGCCGGCATGCCAGGCGCGCCGGTCCTCGCTGACCAGCCGGCTCACGCGGCCGTCTTCCCAGACCATGTAATGGGCGGAGACCTTCGCCTCGGGGTCGCGCATCCGGTCGAGCGCCGCCTGGCCGGTTTCCATGCCGGTATAGTGCAATACGAGCAGGTCCACCTTGAACAGGCGCTCGTTATGGTTAGGGCTCGGAGTCTCTTCGATGTGCATCAGGAATCTCCGGAAGCGTATTTCTTGCCGAGCGCCGCTTCCGGCAGCACGGTATTCGGCCTGATCGCAATGAGGAAGACCCCGGCGAGCGAAACGGCGCCGCCGATGACGAGTTTCCAGGTGAAGGGCTCGTCGAGGAGGGTGACGCCGAAGAGGACGCCCCAGAGCGGCGTCATCAGGGTGAGCGGCGAGAGCAGCGAGACATCGTAGCGCTTCAGCAGGCTGTAGAAGGCCGAGTGGGCAAAGATCGACACGCCGATGATCGCGAACAGGCTGGCGAGCCAGACCTGCCAGCCGCCGGCAAGGTAGGCCTCGGTCTGTCCTTTCTCCAGCAGGGCGGAGATGCCGAACAGGGGCGCGAAGCTGAAGAGGCCCACCCAGGCGGAGAGGTTCAGCGGGTTCATTTCCGGCATCCGCTTCATCACGATGCCGCCCGCTGAGCCGAGCACGGCGGCAAAGAAGATGAGCAGGAGGCCGAAGGAGAGGCTGAACGAGTTGGGGTCGAACGCGATGACCACGACACCTGCGAAGGCGAGCGCGATGCCGATGCCCCGGCGCCAGCGGATCTTCTCTCCGAGGAAGACCATGCTCATCAGGGTCGACATCGGCACGCCGAGCTGGCCGGTAACGGCAGCGGCGGAGACGTCCGCATTGGCGAGGCCGACGAACAGGAGGCCGAAGTTCAGGCAGCCGATCAGCATGGCGATGATGAACAGGGTGCCGAGGTTTTTCGGGACTGGCCGCAGGAACGGGATCAGGAAAACCGCGACGCCAAGAAAACGGATCGCCGCAAAGAACAGTGGCGGCACGCTGAAATCCGACACGACCCAGCGCGTCATCACGAGGTTCACGCCCCAGACGAAGCAGATGAGAAACAGAAGGCCGAAGTCACGCAGAGACATGCTTCGGCCCTATCAGTCTTTTCCCGGCCCGGGCAGGGGGGACGCGGCGTGAAGTTGGCAGCGCTGCTATGCAGCGCCGAGCCGGTTCACCGGGAGCTTGAGATAGACCTGACCATCCGCCTCTGCCGGGGGCAGAGCGCCGGCCCGGATGTTCACCTGCAAGGATGGCAGGATGAGGCGCGGCGCCGCGAGTGTGCGGTCGCGGGCCTCGCGCATTTCCACGAAGTCGTCTTCCGTGATGCCGTCATGCACATGAACGTTGCGGGCACGCTCCTCGGCGACTGTGGTCTCCCAAATGAATGTGTTGCGGGATTGCGGCAGGTAATCGTGGCCGACAAAGATGCGCGTCTGCGGCGGCAGGGCTAGGATCTTGCGGATGGACTGGTACAGCGTGGCCGCGTCTCCGCCCGGGAAATCGGCGCGGGCGGTGCCATAGTCCGGCATGAAGAGCGTGTCCCCGACGAAGGCCATGTCGTCGATCAGGTAGGTGACACAGGCCGGTGTGTGGCCGGGCGTGTGGAGGACGCCGATCTTGAGATTGCCGAGCGGCAGGGTGTCGCCCTCGTTCAGCAGCACGTCGAACACGCGCGCGTCCGGCGTGTCGGCGGTCACGCCGAAGAGTGGCACGAAGGCCTTCTGAACCTTGGTGATGTGGGTGCCAATGCCGAGCTTCGCGCCGGTGCGGCGGCGCAGGTAATCGGCGCCGGAGAGATGGTCGGCATGGGCGTGGGTGTCGAGGATCCAGTCGATCCTGAGTCGTTCGGCGGCCGCCGCGTCGATAACGGCATCCGCCGAGGCTGTACCGAGGCGGGCGGCATTCGGATCGAAATCGAGAACCGGATCTATGATGGCTGCAGCCCGCGTGGCCGGGTCCCAGACAAGGTAGGTCACCGTGTTGGTGGCGGTGTCGAAGAAGGCCTTGAGGTTCGCCATGGGGCGTCTCCTTTCCATGTTGTGACCGTCATATATGAGCACTTGCTAAATTAGCAAGACCTAATATATAGGGGCCATGAAACAGATGAACCTTGATCCCGCCCTGTTCCGCGAACGCGCAGGAGAAGCCGCAAAGCTGCTCCGCACGATGTCCAACGAGCATCGCCTAATGATCCTTTGCCGGCTTGGCGGCGGGGAACTTTCGGCCGGTGACCTTCTGGCCGGAACCACGCTGTCGCAATCGGCCCTGTCGCAGCACCTCGCCGTGCTGCGGGAAGACGGCCTCGTGGCGACGCGCCGGGCGGGCCTGAACATCTTCTACCGGATCGCGGACCCCTCCGCGCTCCGGGTCATCGAGACGCTGGCAGCGATCTTCTGCCCTGAGGAGTGAAACCATGAGTACACTGACGAAAATTGATCCCAAATCCGTCGCGGACGGCCTGAAGGCCGGCAAGTTCCACCTGATCGATATCCGCGAGCCGGATGAATATGCGCGCGAACATATCGGTGGCGCCGTCTCGCTACCCTTGTCGCGTGTCGAGCAGGCGGACGTCAAACTCGAAGCCGGGCGCACCGCCGTGTTCCATTGCAAGAGCGGCATGCGCACCGAAGCCAACTGCGCCAAGCTCGCCGCGCGCGTGGATGGCGATGCGCTGATCCTTGAAGGCGGGCTCGATGCCTGGAAAAAGGCCGGCCTGCCGGTGAAGGACAATGCCAAGGCGCCGCTGCCGATGAACCGGCAGGTGCAGATCACCGCCGGCACGCTGGTGCTGGCCGGCGCGCTGATCGGCACCTTCGTGCATCCGGCGGGCTATGCGCTCTCCGGCTTCATCGGCGCGGGCCTCATCTTTGCGGGTGTCAGCGGCTGGTGCGGCATGGCGAATTTGCTGGCGGCGATGCCCTGCAACAGGACGGCCTGAGCGGCGCACCATGATCGAGCTGACGACCTCCGTGATTGTGGCAGCGCTGCTCAGCGGCGCCGTGGTCGGCCTCTTCCTCGGCACGTTCGGGGGCGGGGGCTCGGTGCTGGCGGCGCCGCTGCTGCTCTACGCGGTGGGCGTCACGGATCCCCACCTCGCGATCGGCACTTCCGCCGCCGCCGTAGCGGCCATTGCGCTGGTCAGCCTTACGGGCCACTGGCGCGCGGGACGTGTAAAGTGGCCATGCGCCACGGTGTTCGCGGTGGCCGGAATCATCGGTTCACTGATCGGTTCGACCCTGGCGCTGCGTGTGGACGGGGACGCGCTGCTCTTCGCCTTCGCGTTCGCGATGGCGGCGATTGGCCTGTCCATGCTGCGCCGCCCGAAAAGCGAGGGCGACCCGGACGTCCATATCACGCCGAAGCTGATGGCGCGCATCGCGCCTATGGGGCTCGGTGTGGGCGGCGCGGCGGGTTTCTTCGGCATTGGCGGCGGCTTCCTCATCGTGCCGGGCCTCATGATGGCGACGGGCATGACGCTGGCGAACGCGGCGGCCTCGTCGCTCGTCTCGGTGGCGGTACTCGGCGCGTCGACCGCCGCGAACTATGCGCTTCACGGCGAAGTGGACTTCCGGCTCGTGGGGCTGCTTCTGGCCGGCGGCGCGGTGGGCGGCGGCCTTGGAATCCTGCTGTCGCGCATGCTGGCAACCCGCGTGCGGCTCGCGCGTTCTGCCTTTGCTGTCCTGATTGTAATCGTAGCCATCTATGTCGGGTGGAAAGCCGCGGCCGCACTGGGCTGGACGGGATGAGGCAAACGCAGCATCCTGTGCGAAAGGTTGCTAATTCCGCCGCAAAGCGCTGATATAAGTGGCAAGGTGGGTTGAAGGGCCGCATTTAACCGGTGCGGGCGAACTGGGAGACAAGCATGAGCCTGATCTGGTGGATTTTGCCGTCTGTTGCCGGTGTGCTGGGTCTGATCCTGCTGTTTGCGGGCTTCGCCAAGATGGCCGGGCTGAAACCATTTGCCGGTGTCGCGCGCCTCGCCTTCGGAACGGGGTTCCTCGGCCTCGCGGGCGTGATTGCCTTCGCTGGCCTTAATATCCAGACCTACAAACGCCTCACCTATGAGCGCCCGGTGGCGACCGTGAAGTTCACCGCCGTGCCGGACCAGGCCAACGCCTACCGCGCAGACGTTGTTTTCTCCGATGGACAGGTTCTGCTGCAGGCCGACGGCACGGCGCCGGTGTTCCGCGGCAATGAGTGGCAGATCGGCGCCAAGGTGATCAAGTTCAAGCCGATGGCGAACATCCTTGGCTATGACTCGATCTACCGGCTGGAGCACATGCGCTCGCTGGATGCGATGCAGTTCTCGTCAGAGGCCGTCACCGAAGGCAAGATTGATGGTATACGGATCGTCACGACGGAGCCGGGCATTGATGTCGGGGGACTGGCGGCGAAGTATGGCTCGCGCTTCGGCATCGATGCAGAGTATGGCTCGGCGACGTACCAGCCGATGGGCGACGGTTTCGAGTATGAAGTTTCCATCACGCAGGATGCGTTGATCGCGCGCCCAAGCGAATCGACCAAATCCAAGATACAGGACAGTGCCTATCCCGGGTTCCGGCCGATCAACGGGTCGAACTGATGAATCCCTGGGAGCGGTATGTCGTTCCGAACCTGATCGCGTGCGCTTGTTCCTCGCGCCCGATCATGAAGCAGCGTGCAAAGGTCGTGCCGAAGGCGGAAGGCGTGGTGCTGGAACTGGGCTGTGGCTCGGGCACGAACTTCGCGATGTATGATGCCGGCAAGGTCGAGAAACTCTACGCGCTGGAGCCCGCGCCGGGCATGATTGTCAAGGCGAAGCGGACGGCCGGCGAGCTCGGTATCGGCAAGAGTATCGAATTCCTCGAGACGGGCGCAGAGAATATTCCGCTGCCGGACCATTCGGTCGACACGGCGATGATCACGTTCGTGCTGTGCACGATACCGGACTGGAAAAGCGCGCTGGCGGAAACGCGCCGCGTGTTGAAGCCGGGCGGGAAAGTCCTGTTCACTGAACACGGCCTTGCGCCGGATGAAGGCGTGGCCAAATGGCAGCGCCGGGTGGAGCCTGTCTGGAAATCCATCGCGGGCGGTTGCCACCTGACGCGGGACACGGGCGCGATGCTGCATGAATGCGGCTTTGCATGTGATGAGACCGAGACGATGTACCTGCCCAGCACGCCGAAGATTGCCGGCTTTGTCAGCTGGGGCTCGGCGCGCGTCGCGTAAGGTTTCATGCGCACGCCGCCCTATCTGCCTTTCCTGAATGGTCCGCTCAGCCTGGCGCCGGGTTTGAAGCCGATTGCGTCGGAAGCGTGGCTCGCGCCGGATACAGAGGCGCATACGCTGGCGGACAAGCACCGCGTGATGCGCGATCATCGCAGCGAGGTTTACGGCGCGCGGGATGGGAGCGAAATGGCGGCGCTGGAGCTTGCATCTGCTGTGCATGCGGCTGCTGGGCCGGGGCAGGGCGACTGGGCGAGCGCGCTGGAAGCGGCGGCGAGCACGGTCTCGGATGATCTCTGTATACTGATCAAGGATGGCGAAGGGCTCTGGCGGCTGGAAGCAGCGAGCCTGTGTGCGCCGACTTTCTGGCGATTGTCTGAAAAGCTTGGTGAGCCGCTCGGCGGATTGCACGGTCCGGTGCCGGGCGCGAACCCCGGCATGGTGAGCCGCATCCACCGGATGTTCGATGCGATCCAGCCGGGGCAGGTGTTGGAGCGGTTCAACTGGACCGTCCAGCCGGGCACGGCGCGCTTCACGCCGGACCAGGCGCCGTTCAAGGAAATCGCTGCGCAGCTGCCCACCGAAGGCGCGCTTGATGCGCTCTGGTTCCGGGTGGAGCGGCAGACGATTTCGAAGCTGCCGATCTCGGGCGCGGTGGTATTCACGATCCGGGTGACGATCGATCCGCTGCGCGCCGCGCTCGCCGGGCCGGGCCATGCGGCGGCGTTTCGTGCGGCCTGGGACGGGATTGATCCGGTGCTGGCAGAGTACAAGGGCTGGCCGCACTACGAACGGCTTGTGGGCGCGGCGCTTGCGGACGCGATCTGACCTTTTCCGCGAGCCTGCGATACCCTACATCCGAGGGCACGGGCACCCATCCACCAGAAAGTGAGACACGCCATGGACTTCCAGCAGATCCTCATCGACCTCCAGAAGC
>CAZXQD010000074.1:0-17320 GCA_964643405.1 uncultured Hyphomonas sp.
ATTCCTTCGGCCATTCCGGCGAGGTCCAGCCCTTCTCGCCCATCCGGTCGAGCCACAGCTTCGATTCCGGATTCTTGAAGGTTGCATTGCGCCCGCCCCACACAACCTCGTCATCCGGCATCGGCGTACGCATTGACGGCGGGCAATTTTCTTCCAACCATTTGCGGGTATCGAGGCGGAAGGCCTCAAGTTGTTCGGCATCGTCATAGGCCATCGGCTTACTCCCTCGGATGATCTGTCGTTGCACATCACACTAAGCCGGGCGCCTGCGTCCGCCAAGCGGTCACGCGGCGTCAGAAAGTCCCTCTGACTATGCGCGGTGCGGCGTCTTCGCCCAGAAGTGCGGACACTTCGCGAGGCCGTACAGGGCCCGCCCCATCGCAATGGACTGCAAAGGCCAATAAGCCGGCAGCGTGAAAGCGAGCAGCACGCGTTGCCAGTTCTTTGGTCCGGGCGCCGCAAGCGCCATCAGAATGCCTGCCGCATAGGACGCGGCCGCAAGCGCCACGAAGGCCGGCGCAATCTCGACGCCGGGATGCAGCAGGCTGACCGCAAGCCAGACCGCCCAGGGACCATGCACGAGGGCTGAAAGGATTGCTGCACCAAGCGTCAGCTGCATCGAAATGAAACCTGCGGCGCCCATCTCGCGCAGCGCCGTGCGCGGGCGGCGCATCACCACCAGCCATGTCTGAAGGAAACCCTTCAGCCAGCGCGACCGCTGGTCGATCCAGATGATCAGCGCCTCGGGCGGGGCTTCCTGCGTTGGCGGGGACATCATGCCGACATTCAGGCCGCGGCGCGCGAGCCGCAGGCCGAGGTCTGCGTCCTCGGTCACATTCCATGCGTCCCAGCCGCCTGCCGCTGTCAGCACACTGCGGCGGAAATGATTGCTCGTACCGCCGAGCGCGATCGGCAGGCCAAGGCATGCCTGGGCGGGAAGCAACCGGCCGAATTGCACCGCATACTCGAGCGCCCACTGTCCGGCGATCCAGCCGCGCGCACCTGCGCCCACCAGCGGCGCCTGCACGCAGGCAAGCCCTTTACCGCCGGCGCGGAAAGCGCGCACTGCCGCCTTCAACTGATCCGGATGCGGACGATCTTCCGCATCGTACACGACCACGAAGTCTCCCCTCGCCCGCGCGAGCCCATAGTTCAGCGCACGTGGCTTTGTACGCGGCAGGCCCGGCGGAACGACCAGCAGCTCTGCCCTGTCTGGACAACGCTCGCGCCGCAGCGCAAATGCCGTGGCTTCGTCTCCGGTCTCGATCAGCAGCTTCACATCCAGCCGGTCTGCAGGATAGTCGAGCGCTCGGATCGCGGCCGCAAGTTGTGCCGCGGTCTCAGCCTCGTCCTTCAGCGCAATCATCAGCGTGTAGACCGGCCAGTCATCCTCGGCGTCCGCTGCAAGGGGTTGCGCGGCAGCCGCTTTCAAACCCGCTCCATAAAGGAAGATGCGAAACCCAAGGATTGCCGAGAACAGGGCAACTCCAGCAAGACCTGCCACTCCGGCCAGCAAGTCTGGCGCCGCAAGACCCGCGATTCCGAGCACCGGAAACCAGCGCGCGAACACGCGCCGTTGCCCTGCCGTCAGGGTCTGCGCCGCAGAATTCCACGGATGCCGGAAAACCAGTCCGAAGGCAGCTGCATGCGCCGCGCGCCGGTCCGGCGCAGGCTCGCGCAGCGCGCTCGCACCGCGCCATCAAGTCCGACCGACGAACCCCTCCCCATCGGCCGCCATGCCGACATCCCCACAACCTCCTCACAAGTTATCCACAAACCTGTGATTGAAGTCATTTCTTTAGCGTAACAATTCGGCCGCTAGCAAGTGCCCACTCGTCCAGGCTGCCTCGACGCGAGCGCCGAGGTGCCAGTCGCCGCAGGTTGCGAGGCCGAGTGCGCGATCATATTGGAACGCTTGACCGAGCGGCTCGATCACGCGCGAAAAGCGCCAGCGATGCGCCATCGCAAGATCAGGCGCGCCAACCCCGGTCAACTTACGAAATGCCCCGGTCAACACCTCCGACACTTGCTCCGGCGCCGCTTCGAGATGTTCCGTCGACCAATCCGCGCTCGCATGCAGCACCCAGGTTTCCCCGCCCGTGCGGCCTGGTTTGGAGGAATTGCGTGCCGCCCAGGCAATTGGCCCGGCATCCGGCTCCCGGGCGTACTCGGTGAGGCCCGTCGCTGCGGCATATCCCAGCATCACAGCCCAGCAAGGCGCCGATCGGACGCTGCCGGCCTTGGCAGCAAGTGTTGGCGCGGGCTGCAACAGCAAGACAGCTGCCTGCTCCGCCGGAACTGCCACCACAACCCGGTCAAACTCATCCGTAGACAGACCATCGGCCATGCGCAGCCGCCAGGCGCCCGGTACGCCCTCGATGCCGCTGACCTGCGCGCCCCAGGTTACGTCCTGCGGCGCGGCCATTGCCCGGATCACGTTGCTCATCCCCGGCGTGCCGACATGCCGCCCATCGCCCCATTCGGCCACGGCGCCCGCGCGTGTCCAGGCATCGACAGCTGCGCGGAACTCCGCCGACCGCACCGTGAAATACTGCGCGCCGTGATCGAAGGCGATCTCGGCCTCACCCAGCTTCGTCCGGCGGGTCGCCATCCGGCTCCCTGGGCCGCGTCCCTTGTCGAACAGCCGCACGGCCTGTCCGCCGCTTTTCAGCGCGGCCGCTGCAGCCAGGCCCGCCATACCGGCGCCGATGATCGCAGTCGCCATTCAACTCTCCCTGTTCCAGCTGTCGCAACTAGCCCGGCTTACGGGAAGGTCCAGCCGGTCATCGGGTCTTGAAGGCCACTGCCGTTTGTTCTATATTTGTTCCATGTCCGGTGTTCATGTTGTCTGGTTCAAGCGGGACTTGCGGGTCCATGATCACGCAGCCCTTGTGGCCGCCGTGGCCAGCGGCGCGCCAGTCATGCCGCTTTACATCTTCGAACCGGGTTACTGGGCCCAGCCGGAGCATTCCCGGCGTCAGTTCGATTTTTTGATCGACTCGCTGCAGGAGCTGGACAGCGCCCTCGCATCCCGCGGCAACCGGCTAGTCGTGCGTACCGGCAACGCCGTCGAAGTTTTCTCCACGCTCCATTGCGAGTTCGGCCTTGAAGCCATCCACGCGCATGAGGAAACCGGCCTGCAATGGAGTTTCGACCGGGACCGGCAGGTGCGCCGCTGGGCCCGCAATGCCGGGGTCTCCGTGCGCGAGCAGGCCCAGCACGGCGTCGTCCGCGGCCTGAAATCGCGAGACGGCTGGGCGGCGCGCTGGGAACAGCGCATGTCCGAGCCGCGCGCCCGCGCCCCGGAGGCCATCCGCTCGCTTTCCCTGCCCGCTTCTTACTTGCCCATCGCCGAAGATTTCGGCCTCGGCGCTGACGACTGCCCGGCCCGCCAGCCGGGTGGGCGCACCGCCGGGGTCGAATGCCTGCGCTCCTTCCTGGAGGAGCGCGGGCGGACCTACCGCGCCGACATGTCGAGCCCGCTGACGGGCGCTGAGGCCTGCTCGCGCCTCTCGCCGCATCTTGCCTTCGGCACGGTCTCCCTGCGCGAAGCCTATCAGGCGGCACGCCGGGCCCGTGAAACGCAGGCACTTAAGCGTGACGAACCATTTGCTGCCTCGATCGACAGTTTCATCTCGCGCCTCCACTGGCACTGCCACTTCATCCAGAAGCTGGAAGACCAGACGTCACTGGAAAGCCGCAACCTGCATCCCGCCTATGATGGCCTGCGCCCGCGTCCAGAGGCAGATGATCCGCGAATTGATGCCTGGATCGAGGGGCGCACCGGGTTTCCCTTCCTCGATGCCTGCATGCGATCACTGAAAGCCACCGGCTGGCTGAACTTCCGAATGCGCGCCATGGCGATGGGCTTCGCGTCACATCATCTGTGGCTGGACTGGAAGGTTCCCGCCGAACGCCTCGCGGCGCGCTTCACGGATTTCGAGCCCGGCATCCATTATGCGCAGGCGCAGATGCAATCGGCCACCACCGGCACCAACACGCCGCGTATCTACAATCCGGTCAAACAATCCCGCGACCAGGATCCCGACGGTGCCTTCATCCGGCGCTGGGTGCCCGAACTGGCCCAGCTGCCAGACGCCTTCCTTCACGCGCCCTGGGAAGCGGCGCCTGAAATCCTTTCGGCCGCCGGCATCGTATTGGGTCAGACTTATCCCATGCGCATGGTGGATCACATGGCCGCTGCCGACCAGGCCCGCACCCGTATCGCCGCTGTTCGCCGCTCGCCCGGCCATGCCAACGCAGCAGACGACATCCAGGCCCGGCACGGCAGCCGAAAAGCCGGCCTCGCGCCGGCGGGGCGTCGCCGCCCTGCGAACCGCCGGACCCAGCGAAAACCAGCACCCACCGCCCAGCTCAGCCTGGACCTCGGTCTGACGCATGCCTCGTAAGTCCGGTTCTGGCAAAGCGGTAGCCAAAAGGGACCTGCCGGTGAAGACCTGCGCCGCCTGTGGGCGGCCTTTCACTTGGCGCAAGAAATGGGAACGCGTCTGGGATGAGGTCCGGTTCTGTTCGGATCGCTGCCGTTCGGCCCGCTAACCTCTCATATTGACCATCGATAACACCTCGCGGCGCCCCGAAACGGGTGCACATATCGTTATTCGATGAATTTATGTCCTTGATTTTCTTGAGGATTATTTTTTTTCGATAAATTAATATTGAAAAACAATAATACCTGCGTTATCTAGGAGTTGTCGGCAGCGGGATGAGCCCGCCAAGGACAAAACGAAACAGAACAACCAGCAACAAGGAGTATTGATCATGTCCCCCCGCGCCCGTTTCAGCGACATCGGCGGCGAAGTTCTCGAGCCTGTCGCGGCGCTTGCCCGCCCCGCCGGAACGCCCCCTGTCCGGATCAAGGCAGCAAATGACACGGTCGCGACTGGACGGATTGATATCCTGGCCCGCCGCCGCCGCCGTCAAAACCGCTTCGCGCTTCGCGCCTAGCGGACTGGAGGCACCGCCGGACTGCCCCTGAGCCGGCGGTGCCTCCCCATCTCCCCCCAAAAACACTCCACACAACCCACAAGGAAACGCCCAGATGAAACGCACTCTCCTCGCCGCCGCCCTCGCTATCTCCACCCTCGCCGCCCCGGCTTTCGCCGCCACCGGTGATTTCAAGATGGACGTCAAATTCTCCCGTGCGAACCTGGCCACAGCCGAAGGCGCCGCGGCCGAGTACGCCCATATCCGTGACCAGGTCGTCGAACGCTGCACCACCGAGCAGCCGGTCACCGGTGGCCGCCTCAACGTCGCCCGCGACTTCCAGATTGGAGCCTGCACCAAACGCACCCTGGGTGTAGCAATCCGCGACATCGGCAATGCCAACCTGACCGCCGCCCACAAGGCCGCGAAAGGCTGACCCCCAAGACCCGCATTGTTGCGGCTCAAAGCCCTCTCACACACGCCGAGCCGCGACAGGCGAACCTGCCGCCTTCGTCCCCGCCAGGACGGAGGCGGTTTTTTTGCCCGTGAATGAACTCAGTCCGCGTCGCCGTCGCGGAAATCCTTGGCGCGCAGCACATGCACCAGCCGGAAATGCGCCGGCACGAAACTGCCAGGCGCGTCGGCTTCGAACATGGCTGCGCAGCTGGTCGGGAACTTTTCGCCAAGGCGAAGTGAGGCCTGATGGTCCGCCGCCCCTCCCTCACGCAGGATGGCCAGGGCGAAGTCATGCAGGCCCGGATTGTGGCCGATCACCATCAGCGTGCCCGCGCCGTCATTCTGCGTCACCGCTTCGGTCAGCCCGCGCACGCCCGTCAGGTAGAGCGACTCCATCGGACGCACCTTCTCGCCGGTCACAACGGCCGCGACCTCCGAACAGGTCTCCCGGGCGCGGCGGGCACTCGAGACGAGGATGCGCTCGGGGCTCCAGCCAAGGCTGACGATCTCTTCCGCCATCCGCCGCGCGTCCGCATGCCCCTGCGGCGTCAGCGCTCGGCCGAAATCATCGATACCCTCCGACCAGGGTTCGGTCTTGGCATGGCGCATGAGGATCAGGCGTTTCATCGGCGCACCCATCCCCGGCGGCATTGAGGATTTCTCATCGGCAGCTTCAGGCAGCTGTGGTTGTTCGGGCCCCGTTAGGCACTAGTTTCGCAACCAAAATCAAGAGACAGGAACCACGAATGAGCCTTTTGATCGGCGACACCGCTCCGGACTTCGAGGCCGAGACGACCGAAGGCCGGATCCGGTTCCACGATTGGGCGGGCAAGGACTGGGTCATCTTCTTTTCCCATCCGGCAGATTTCACCCCCGTCTGCACAACGGAACTCGGCTACACGGCACGTCTGAAAGGCGAGTTCGAGAAGCGCGGGGCCAAGGCCCTTGTGATCTCGGTCGACACGCTGGACCACCACCGCGCCTGGAGTGAGGACATAGCCGAGACGCAGGGCACCGCCGTCAACTTTCCGATCATTGCCGACACCGGCCGGAAGGTTGCCACCCTCTATAACATGATCCACCCCAGCGCAGACCCAAAGCTCACCGTCCGCGCCGTTTATGTGATCGACCCGGACAAGAAGATCCGCGCCTCGATCGTCTACCCGCCGAGCACGGGCCGCAACTTCGACGAGGTGCTGCGCCTGCTCGATTCATTGCAGCTGACTGACGGCTACCGGGTCGCGACACCCGTCAACTGGAAGGAAGGCGAAGACGTCATCATTGCCCCATCCCTCCAGGACCCGGCAGAGATCAAACGCTTGTTCCCGAAAGGCTACAAAGCCCTGAAGCCTTACCTCCGCCTCACGCCGCAGCCGGACAAGGTCTGACCCGAGACCTCCCACTGATCCCTCAGCATACGAACCGTACCGGCGCATGCCCGCATCTGTAGCAATGGCGGGCGATTCGGTCCGCCCGCGTTGCGGCGGGCCAGAATCCGTGCACAGTCCACCTTCAGCAAACCGGGGCCGGTATTGGACATCTCTGATATTGTGGAACACCAGCTGCCTTACCTGCGGCGCTATGCGCGCGCAGTAACAGGCCATGGGGCGCAGGGCGACCGCGCGGTCGAGCGGATGCTGGAAACGCTGCTTGCCGCTCCTACGTCACAGACAAGCCGCATCGATCTCTTCGCCGCCCTCGACCAGGCCCTGCCCGGCGGCGGCGCGCCTGGTGCTCCGGCCCGGCGCGCATTGCTGCTGACCGCGATGGAAGGCTTCTCGTTGCCGGACGCTGCCGCTGTACTCTCCCGCGCGCCGCAGGAGGTCTCCATGCTTCTGGAGGAGGCCGAACGTACCTTCGCTGCTGCGGCCCGCCGACGCATCTGCATCATCGAGGACGAGCCCCTGATCGGTGCAAGCCTGACCCAGATTGTCGAGTCTCTCGGCCACGCAGTTACTGGCGTGATAGCCACCGCCAGGGAGGCCGTGCGCCATGCCCTTGCCGAGCGGCCGGACCTGCTGATTGCCGACATCAATCTTGCCGACGGCTCCCAGGGTACGGACGCGGTGGCAGAAATCCGCCGGACTTTGCCGATTCCAGCAGTATTCGTTACGGCCTTTCCGGAACGCCTCCTCAGCGGACGCGCCGGCGAACCGACCTTCCTGATCCCCAAACCCTTCAAACCCGCCCATGTCCGCGCCGTGATAACGCAGGCCATATCTTTCCTCCCGGACGTCGCGTAGGCGTCTGGCGCATCACTTGCTCATGCAAAGAAATTAGCCGGCGCGGTGGTTCGCTGGCGCAGTCCGGTTTCGCCCAGCTCGCGCTCGAACTTGATGCCCGGCGTGAGCGTCAGAAGCTGTGTGCCGAAGCCCTGGCGCGTTGGCTCGCCCTGCTCGCGCCGCCCGGTCTCGATCCAGTCGGATGTGAACACGTCGCCCTCCACTTGCCAGCTGATGGACAAGGTTCCTCCGGGCACGGAGAAACACCCGTGACGCACGGCATTGGTCACCATCTCGTGCACCAGCAAGGCCGTCCATTTCGTCGCCCGCACCGACAGCATCAGGTCTGGTCCGTTGACCTTCACGCGCGGGTCATCCAGCGACACGACCTGCGCCAGCTCTGCCTCGATGATCGTGCGGAACGGCAGGCCTTCCCAATGATGATCGGAAATCATGGTGAGGTTGCGGCTCATTGCTTCCAGCCGGTCCGTGAAGGACTCGACGAAGGCCTCGACGCTGGGGGTATGCTGCCCCGTAAGCATCGCCAGCGAGCCGACCATGGCGAGCGTGTTGCGTAGCCGGTGTTCCAGTTCCGAGGTGATCACGTCCTTCTGCCGGCGCAGGCGAATCGCCTCGGTCACGTCCTCGCCCACCTGCACGACATGCGTCACCTTCCCATCCGGCCCGAACACAGGCGTCTCGACGGAGCGCCAGTAGCGTTCCTGCAGCCGCCCGTCCGGTCCGGGCATGCGGTAAGGCTGGCCCGGCGAGCGGGCGACCTCGCCCTGCCAGACCTTGCCGAACCGCTCGATGATCTCCTGTGTGCGTTCCGGCGCCTCGGGGAACAGCTCGTTCACCCGCTTGCCGGCCAGCTCTTCCCAGGTCTTGTGCACCGCGTTGCAGAAGGCAGGGTTGGCGTAGGTGAAGCGGAAGTCGAGGTCATAGACGACGATCGGCGCCGCGACGCTTTCCAGCACGGCGGCCAGATCCGGCCGGTTGATCGGAATGTCCATCGGCGCCTCCGCTGCAGCCTGCGACCCAGTCTGGTCCGCTTTGCCCGGCCCGTGAAGTGGCCGCCCAGCGCTCCGTGCGCTGAAAAAATGTCCGCTGCCGGGCTTTCCGGGAAGGCCGGGATGCGCCACATGCCTGCGGAACGGGCGGGTGCCCCGGGGAAAACCTTTCATGACCATCCTCTTGCTGATTGTTGGCCTTGTCTTTCTTGTCGCCGGCGGCGAGCTGCTCGTGCGCGGCGCTGTCCAGCTTGCCCAGAAATTCCGCATCTCGCCCTTGCTCATTGGTCTCACGCTCGTGGGCTTCGGTACCTCCACGCCCGAACTCGTCACCAGCCTCCAGGCCGCCTTCGCCGGCTCGCCGGGTATCGCCGTCGGCAACGTTGTCGGCTCCAATACCGCGAATATCCTGCTGATCCTCGGCATCACGGCACTGATCTTCCCGGTTTCGGTCGCACGCGACACATTCAGGCGTGACGGTGTCGTTCTAGGACTGTCTACGCTGATGTGCCTGGGCGCTGTCATGTATGGGCAATTGACCCCGCTGCTCGGCGCGATCTTCGTCGCCTCACTCGCCGGCTACATAATCTACGCATTCCGCCAGGAGCGCCAATCGAACGCGGCAGCGGACGCCGCCGCTGGCATCGCCACCTCGGCGCCGGGGCCTTCGCTGGGAGGTATTGCCCTCGACCTCGTGTTCGTCATCGGCGGGCTCACGCTCACGATCCTCGGGGCTCGCTTCTTGGTCACCAGCGCCATCGACATCGCGCGCGACTTCAATGTCTCGGAAACCGTGATCGGCCTTACCATCGTCGCGGTCGGCACCTCGCTGCCGGAACTTGTCACCTCGGTCATGGCGGCCCTGCGCAAGCACAGCGACATCGCCTTCGGCAATATCGTCGGCTCTAACATCTATAACGTGTTCGGCATCCTAGGTGTCACCGCCATCATCAAGCCAATCGACGTGCCACCTCAGATCGCGAGCCTCGATATCTGGGTGATGCTCGCCGCGACTGTGCTTCTGTTCATCACGGCTACCTCCCGCTGGCGCATCGGCCGCGTGGAAGGCGGCATCATGCTGGCGGCCTATGTGGCCTACAGTATCTGGCTGGGCATGAACGCCTCCGCGTGACGACGGCTTGACGCGCTGCGCGCGCGGCCCCAATCCACGCCGGTAATGCGTCTGCCCCATCCTATCCTGCTCGTCTGCTTCGGCGTCATCTTCGGATGCGGCGTCGACGCCGTGATGAAGCATGTGATGATGGGCGGTACCAGCGTGCTCACCGCCACTGCCTGGCGCTACATCCTCGGCTCGGTCATCATGGTCGCGCTGTTCGTCGCCAGCCGCCGGTCTGTCCCCGCCCTCCCGGCCATCCGCTTCCATGCGGCCCGCTCGCTCGCGCAGGTCATCTCGGCCTTCGCCTTCTTCTATTCATTGACCCAGATTGCCCTCGCCGAAGCAGTTGTCCTGGGCTTTACCGCTGCGCTGATGATTGCGCCCATCGCGCGCGTTATCCTCGGCGAAAAGATGAGCCCGGTGACCATCGGCGCTTCTCTCGTCGGTTTTGCAGGCGCCGCGTTGGCCGCCACCGCTGAAACGCAGGGCGGCCCGCCGGACGGCAACCGCCTCTACGGAACCGCAGCCATCCTGATCTCCGCTGTGCTCTATGCGCTGAACATCGTGCTCCTCCGCCTGCGGACAAAAGAGGAAGACAGCCTGACACTGGTGACGTTCATGAACGTATTTCCCGCCTTGTTCCTGCTGCCCTTCATGCTGCTCTTCAGCCAGTGGACGCCCGAGGCACATTCATGGGGCGCGATGATCGGCGTTGCCTTCCTCGGCATCGGCATCTGGTGGCTGATGACGCTCGCCTATGCCAAGGCAAAAGCGCAGACGCTGGCGCCGTTCGAATACACCGGCCTCATCTGGTCGGCACTGCTCGGCTACGTCTTCTTTCAGGAAATCCCCGGTTGGCGCGTTTATGCCGGCGCCGGCATCATCATCGCCGCCTGCCTCGTCGTCGCGTTCGAAACCCACTTCATCGCGCGGCGTGAAGCGAAGGTCCCGGCCAGCGACATCCTGACCTGACGACCCGCCTCAGCGCTATCCGCCACCTTGTGCGCGGCGCATCTCGGACAGGTGCGCCAGCACCGCGGCCTGCTGCGCCTCGAGCCGGTCGATCTTTTCGTGCAGCGCAAGGATTTCCAGCTCGGCCTTGAGGTTCACCTCGTAGTCCGTGTTGGCCACCAACCGGTCCTTCGCCGCCTGCCGGTTCTGGCTCATCATGATGATTGGCGCCTGCAGCGCCGCGATCATTGACAGGACGAGGTTTAGGAAGATGAACGGGTAGGGATCAAACCGGTCCTGCGCGGCCAGCAGCACGCCGTTCGCTACAATCCAGAAAACGAGGAAAAGCACGAAGCCGATGATGAACGGCCAGGAGCTGCCCACACGCGCAATCGTATCCGCCAGCCGGTCACCCTTCGAAGTTTCTGCATCAATCGTCGCGTTCGCATCCGGCACCAGGGGCCGGCGCGAGCGGAAGGCGTCGACCGCCCGTTCCGCCTTGCCGGCATTGCCCGTTCCATGCAGCGCGCTGTTCACCAGATTGATGACGGCTTCGATGATCATGTGATCTCCCTCAGGTTCAGGAGACCGCACCATACGCCGCCGCCGAGCGGCGCGACAATGGACCTGCCTAGAGGGCGAGTTCCAGCTTGCCGTTGCACAGCGCCGAATAATCGTTGACCAGCGCCTCGGAGATCGCGCCCGGCTTGTAGCGGTGCTCGCCGATCTCGGCGACCGGCGTCAGCTCGGCAGCCGACCCGGTGATGAAGCATTCGCTGAACGTGCCAAGCTCCGACGGGAAGATCGCCCGCTCGATCACTTCGATCTTGCGCGCCTTGGCAAGGGCAATGGTCGTCTGCCGCGTCAGGCCGTTGAGGAAACAGTCCGGCGTCGGGGTATGCAGCGCGCCGTCGCGCACGAAGAAGATGTTCGCGCCGGTCGCCTCGGCCACCTGGCCCCGGTAGTCCAGCATCAGCGCATCCTGGTAGCCTGCCCGCTCTGCGGCGTGTTTGGACAGGGTGCAGATCATGTAGAGGCCGGCGGCCTTCGCCTCACACGGCGCGGTGTCCGGCGCCGGGCGCTTCCATTGGGCATGGGTCAGGCGGATGCCCTTCATCTTGTCGGCGAAGTAATCGCCCCAATGCCAGACGGCAACCGCCAGGTGGATGGTGTTGTTCTGGGCCGAAACGCCCATCATCTCCGAGCCGCGCCAGGCAATCGCCCGGACATAGGCGCTCTCGAGGCCGGATTTCGCCAGGGCTTCTTTCTTGGCCTGCTCGACCTGCTCCACGCTGAACGGGATGTCGAAGCCCATGATGCCGGCGGAACGGTGCAGGCGCTTGGAATGGTCCAGCGACCGGAAGATCTTTCCGCCATACGCCCGCTCGCCCTCGAACACGGCCGAAGCATAGTGGAGCGCATGGGTCAGCACGTGCACCTTGGACTCGCGCCAGGGTACGAACGCCCCATCCATCCAGATGTAGCCGTCTCGGTCATCATAAGGGATGGCAGCCATGGGAACGCTCCTCGCTTGAACTTTCTGCGTATTCGGGTTCATTTCCGACTTATGGCACCCTCCGTCAACCTGAACCGGTCTTTCGACCCCCGGCTGTTCCTGACCGATCAGGAACTGGACCGCAGCGCCGGTCTCCTGATTTCAGGGGCATCCGTGCTCGCAAAGGCGGCTGAAAGTGCCCGCAAGAAGGCTGGTCTGAGCAAGCCAGAGCTGCAAATTCTCATGGCCGTGCGCTACCGGCCGGGCCTGACGGTCGGCGAGCTGCGCAGCGGACTTGGCATGACCGTGCCCACCTTTGCCCGCATCATCGGCAAGTTGGACGAGCGCGGCCTCATTGAACGGGCCCGCGAGACGAGCGATGCCCGCCGCCGCAAGCTGACGCTTTCAGACGCGGGCGTGACCCTGACCACCCCCATCGCCATCGAGGTGCGTGAGCGTCTGCGCCTCGCCTTTCGGGCCAGCGGGCCGGAAGCCGTCGCCGGGGCCCGCTTCCTGCTTGAAGCGCTGGTGAAGTAACGCATGAAAGAGCCCGCCCATATCCTCATCGTCGACGACGACGACCGTATCCGCGATCTGACGAAGCGTTTCCTGACCCTGAAGGGCTTCCGCGTCAGCGCCGCACAGGACGCAGCGACCGCCCGCAGCCTGATGGACAATCTCGCCTTCGACCTTGCCATCCTCGACATCATGATGCCGGGCGAGGACGGGCTTTCCCTGCTTTCCGGCATCCGCAAGGGCCCGGCGCGCGAGACGCCCGTCATGCTGCTGACCGCGCGCGGCCAGACCAGCGACCGGATAGAGGGCCTGCGCCTTGGCGCCGACGACTATCTCGCAAAGCCCTTCGAGCCGGAAGAACTCGTCCTGCGCTGCGAGGCGATCCTGCGCCGCTCGCAAAAATCTGCGCCACCCCCGGACGAGATCGAAATGTCCGGCCTGGTGTTCAATGCCGCACGCGGCGAGCTGAAATCCGGCGACGAGCGCATCCGCCTGACAGATGCTGAACTTCAGCTCCTCACAATCCTCGCGCGCAATCCCGGCGAGCCAGTCAGCCGCGAAGACCTTGCCGAACTCACCTCTGCCGGTCTCGAACGTTCCGTGGACGTACAGGTCACAAGGCTGAGACGGAAGATCGAGCCGAACCCGAAGGAACCCATCCACATCCAGACCGTGCGCGGAATCGGCTACCGCCTGATGCCGGACTGACATGAACAGGCCGCGCCTCAGGGACGTCACACCGCGCGGGCTCTATGCCCGCAGCCTGCTCATCATCCTGATGCCGGTGCTGCTGATCCTGTCGCTGATGACCTGGTATTATTATTCGAGCCAGGTGGCCGAAGTGAACCGCAAGCTCGCGCAGGCGATCACCCGCGACGCCAACCTCATCCGCGCCGCCTGCCTCAATCCGGATTATGATGCACGGGACCACACGCGCATCCAGATGCAGCTGGACACCTGGTTCACTTGCACGCTGTCGCCGCAAACGATCCCGGAAACCCAGCTCAAGCAGAACTTCGCCTATGACGAGGCCTTGAAATCCGAACTCGCCGAAAGGCTCGGCGTGCCGGTCTTTGTTGGCCTTGCGCGCGACGATTCGAGGCTCCACCTGCGATTCCCCGTCAACAACGGCGCCGGTGAGATCATCATCGATCGCAAGCGCGCCTTCATGATCAATTCGCACATCTTCATTGTGTGGGTCATCGCCTTTTCGCTGCTGATGGTCGCGCTTGCCGTCGGGTTCCTCAACCAGCAGGTCCGATCGATCCTGCGCCTCTCGGAAGCGGCGCGCGCCTTTGGCCGCGGCCGCGACTTGCCGGACTTCCGCCCCTCCGGCGCAACCGAAGTGCGCGATGCTGCCCGCGCGCTGATCGACATGAAGGAACGCCTTACCGCGTTTGCCGAACAGCGCACCGCCATGCTCGCCGGCGTGAGCCATGATCTGCGCACACCGCTGACGCGCCTGAAACTGGCGCTCGCGATGATGCCGGACACGGACGATGCGCGCGCCGCCAGGTCTGATCTCGACGACATGGCGATGATGCTGGACGAATACCTCGCGTTTGCACGCGGCGAGGAAAGCGATGAAGCCGCCCTGTTCGATCTCGGCGCGATGGTGCGCGAAGTGGCGGCCAGTTCCGGCGATCAGATTCCGGTGGATGGCCCTTCTCAGGTAATCGTCATGGGTCATCCGCTGGCGATCAAACGCGCGGTGACGAACCTTGTCTCGAACGCGCAAAAGTTTGCGACGAAGGCCCGGATCATCCTGGTCGACGGGCCGCACTGGGCGGAAGTCGCTGTGGACGATGACGGGCCCGGCATTCCGCCCGAGCGGCACGAGGAAGCCTTCCGCCCCTTCTCGCGTCTTGACGATGCGCGCACGCAGAACGCGCCGGGCACCGGCCTTGGCCTCACGCTTGCGCGCGATACGGCCCGCGCCCATGGCGGCGATATCCGCCTGATGAAAAGCCCCCTCGGCGGCCTGCGTGCCATCCTGCGCCTGCCGACCGAAACACGATAGGACTTCCGCATGCCAACAAACACCGCCCTGCCTGATCGTGTCCGTGTTGCCTCGGTCCAGTTCGAAATGCGCCGCATCGCAAACCTTGAGGAATTCGAGGACCGCATCACCTACTACACCCGTGTTGCCAGCGAATATGGCGCGCAGTTTGTCGTGTTTCCGGAACTCTTCACACTGCAAACCCTGTCGCTTGCCCCGGCGCTCCTGGATGCCAGGGAAGCCATCGACGCGTTGACCGCCTACACGCCGCGCTTCGAGGCGCTCCTCAAGGACATTTCCGTCCTCTACCGGATCAACGTGATCGGCGGAACGCATGTGACGCGCCTTGCGTCCGGTGACATCCGCAACATCGCCTATGCCGCCTTGCGCGATGGCAGCCTGCACCGGCAGGAGAAGATCCATGCGACGCCCTCGGAGCGCAGCTATTGGGGCGTCAGCGGCGGCAGCGAGAACAAGGTGATCGAAACCGATTGCGGCCCGATCGGCATCGCGATCTGCTATGACAGCGAGTTTCCCGAGCAGGTGCGCCATCTCGTGGACCAGGGCGCGATGATGCTTTTCGTGCCCTTCTGTACCGACGACAGGAACGGTTATCTCCGTGTACGCTATTGCTGCGCGGCGCGGGCCATCGAGAACCAGATCTATGTCGTCATGTCCGGCGTCTGCGGGAACCTGCCGAACGTGGGCAACATGGATGTTCACTATGCACAGGGCACCGTGCTGACGCCATGCGATCTGCCCTTCGCCTGGAACGGAATCCGCGTGGAAGCGGAGCCGAACGTGGAGACGATGATCGTGGCCGATGTGTCGCTCGCCGATCTCGCCGAAGCGAGGCTGCGCGGCACGGTGCAGAACCTCAATGACCGGCGCACGGACCTTTATGGGAGCGGCTGGAAAGCCTAACCTAGGCGCGCCGCAAGCTGGTCCATGAAGCCGGCCAGTTCGAGATCCTTCTGCGTCACGCCGTCGGCGTCATGCGTGGTCAGCACCACATCTACCTTGTTGTAGACGTTGAACCATTCGGGATGATGATCCATCTGCTCGGCCTTCAGCGCAGCGCCGGACATGAAGGCGAAAGCGGATTTGAAGTCTGCGAACTTGTAGGACTTCCGGATGGCGTCGCGTTCACCTTCGGCGGCCGACCAGCCCTTCAGGGCCTTCATGGCAGCTGCAGCGCCAATCTTCTTGCTCATGTTCATTCCTCCCCGTCCTGTCCGAGTACGAAGTAAATCCACGTGCCGTCTTCGGCGATGGCGGTGCGCATGCCGGGATAACCTTCGCCGGCGCGAATTTTTGCGATGCCGTCTTCGCGGATCAGTTCCTCGAGCCGGCGCCGGTCCTGGAAGGTCAGCTTTTCCGGAATGAGGTCGGCGGCATCCTTCGCGGCAAGGTCCGGCCAGACATACCAGCGCTGGCCGTCAATCTCGCGGAGGCCTGCAGGTTGTTCGAACAGTTCGCGCAGCTTCCGGTTAGGATCAACGCCCGTGCGGCGCAGAAGGTCCCAGAACCGGTCGTGCGACTGGCCTCCGACATTCGAACGGAAATCCGGATTGCGCGCGGCGATTGCGCCGAGCCCGCGAAGCGAACCTTTCGTGGCTTCGCGGATCAGTTCGTCGCGCGTTCTGGCGGCGGCCTTGCTGATCTCGACCGGTGCGGGCGTCTCCGGCACTTCGGTGAAGCGTTCATCCGGAACCGGAGGAAGTGGCACGACGACTTCTTCATTCACCGGCGAACACGCGGCGAGGCAGAGAGCGGCCATGAGGGCAGCGAAGCTAGCGGAGCGCATAGCCGGTCACGGCTTCCAGATCGGTGAGCAACTGTTCCTCGCTGGTGACCTTGATGGTCGCCATGCCCATGTCCCGGGCCGGTTTCAGGTTGATGCCGAGGTCATCCAGATAGACGCAGTGTTTCGGATCGACATCCAGCGCTTCGCACATCAGCGCATAGATGCGCGGATCGGGTTTGCGGATGCCGAGCTTGGAGCTTTCGATCAGGTGGTCGAAAAGGTCGAACACGGCGGCGAGTTCTTTTGCCTTTGCGTCGTCATTCGTCATCGAGGCACCCTTGCCGATGGGTGCGTTGTTGGTAATGCAGCCGACCTTGCCCTTTGTCTTGCAGACCTGCAGCGCATTGACGACGCGCGGGCGCAGGCTGCCCGAAAGAAGGCCGAGAATGTCGCGGCCCGGAACATCATGGCCGAGGGCGATGGCTTCGGTGCGGAACAGCTGGTCGAACGTCTCGGCATCGACTTCCGAACGCTCGAGCTTTGCCCAGGCATTTTCCAGCGGATTGATGGAATTGACCGTGCGGATGAAATCGACCGGGAGGCCTTTGGCGGCCTCATAGCGGTTGAAGGCTTCGAAGGGCGAGGAGGTGAAAACCCCGCCGAAATCCCAGATGATGGCTTGGAAGGTGCGTGTCATGGCGGCTAGCTAGCCCTTCGGGGCGCGCATTTCAAACCTTGATTTTCAGCCCCGTTTTTTGGCGCCCTGCCCTTGCGGGGCGTAGCGGGGACGGTAGTGTCCCGCCGCGAGACAAAAGGGAGAAAACCATGGGCGTTCTGGACGGAAAAGTGGTGCTGGTCACCGG
>CAZXQD010000075.1:0-17209 GCA_964643405.1 uncultured Hyphomonas sp.
GCTGTAGATCGACCGCTTGAAGCTATTGCGGGCCGAGCCATCCCGGCGTTCTTCAGCTGCCTCGACGGGCGCTTTTTCGGGATTGGCCATGTCTCTACTCCTTGGATGCAGAATGGGTTGATGTCAGGTGCGACAGGCTGGCCTTCAACAGCCCGTCGAAATCGAAGGATAGACCGCCCGTCTGCCAGGACACGTCGACACTGCCCTGCCCTTCCGCGGCGACGGGCGTGACCGTGCAGCGATGGGCGAGCGCCGGCGAACGTTCGACGAGGTCGCGCAGCTGTTCTGCGAGTGTCGTCTCGGCACGGATCTCCACCACGGCTGCCGAGGCCGGAACGAGAGTTGCGAGGTGGCGGCTGATCTCTTCAGCAAGGAAGGCGCGCGAAAGTTCCGGAAAAAGCTTGGCGGCAAGCGACTGGATCGACTGCAGCGTCTGTGCCTGGGCATCACGCTCGATCTTGTCGAGCCGGCTGTTCAGCGAAAGCAGCGAAGTTTCAATCTTCCTGAAATCGAGGGCCTGCGGCGCGGGCTCGACCGCCGGTGCCTCGGTACGCGCAATTTCCGGTGGTTCAGCCTGCTGGCTGCCGCGTTCCGGTTTGGTTTGCGCGTCTGCCGGCTCATGCGGCGCAATGCCGTCGAGTTCACGTCGCCAGCTTGTGACCGGCCGCGCTGATGCAGACCGGTCATCAAACCGCGGCAGTCCGGCGAACAGCGCCTCACTCATTGACGGCGACCTTCTGGTCTTCGTTCAGCCATTGCTGAAGGAGTGCGGCGGTTTCGTCCTGGCGCTCCTTGGCATAGTCCTTGAGGTAGTTGAACGGATCGGCTTCGGGAGCCGCGCCGCTGGCGAGTACCCCGCCCGCGCCGGCTGCGCCTGCGGCCGCACCCTGCCCCGGCAGCCCCGTTGCATCCTCCGTTTTGGGCTTGGGCGACAGCATCGGCCGCACCACGCCAAACGCGAGGACGATCACAACGACACCCAGCAACAGGGCCTGCAGGCCGGACCAGAAGTAGCGATCAATCAGTCGCTGCATCATACCGGGCGCAGCGACGAGATCCTCCGCGGCCACCTGCTGGAACGGCATCAGCTCAACCGAAATAGTATCGCCGCGCTCGGTATTGAGCCCCGCCCCGGAACTGACGAGCGATGTGATGTCTGCGATCATTTGCTCGCGGATGGTCGCCGCATCTGCAGCCGCCGGGTCAATGCCAAGGGCCTGTTCATTCAGCAGGACAGCAATCGAGATACGCTCCACCTGGCCGGGCAGCTTCTCGATCTCGGTCCGGGTTTCGTTGATCTCATAGGCGATGCTTTCGGATGAATTCTTCATCGAATTGGAACTGGGCGTGCCACCCGCTGCCGCGCCCTCTTCCTGAGGCAGGTTGCTGGCAACTGTCAGCGCCCCCGAGCTACCGCCACTACCGCTTTCGCTGACATCACTGGTCGTCCGGTTACGGATGACCTTTGACTGCGGGTCGAATGAAACAGTGGAAATCCGCTGGCGGTCCCGGCTTACATCCATGGAAACCGAAACGCGTGCGTTGCCCATTCCGACACGCGCTTCCAGCAGGCTCGCGATCTTCTGCTCAAGCGCCTTGGACTGGTCCTCCGCCGCCATGGCCGGCTCTGCCATATTGTCCGTCTTCGGCCCGGCGAGAATGCCCTTGGTCGGGTCGATGACCGCGACATCTTCAGGCTTCAATCCGGATACGGCGAGCGCCACGAGATACTGGATGGCTTCAGCCTGGCTCTTCGAAAAGGTGTGGGTGGTCGAGATCGTGACCGACGCTGTCTGCGCAGCCTGCGAGCGGGCAAAGCCGGACCGGAGACTTGCGCCAATATGTACGCGTGCGGACGAAATGCCCGGAATCGCGAGGATTGTCCGGGTCAGCTCACCTTCCTTCGCGCGCCAGTACGAGGCATTGTACATCTCCGAGGTCACGGAGAAGCCGTTCACGTCATCAAGCAGCTCGTAGCCCTGCACGGACTGCTTGGGCAACCCTTCCTTGGCGAGGGCAAAACGGACCTGGTCGCGTTCGCTTTCAGGAATGAAGATTGCGCCACCCTTGATCTCGTAAGGTGTGCCGGCTTGATCGAGCTTCTCGATGATTTCGCCGGCGGCCTGCGGCTCGAGACCGGAATACAGAAGGGCCATCGGCTCCTTTGTCGCGCCCTGAACCATGAAAGTCATGGCAAATACGATCCCCAGCACAGCAGCCGCGAGGAGCAGCTGACGCGACAAGGGCAAGGCTCTTAGCGTCTCGATAAACTTCATGAACAAACTGCCCCGATCGGGTCTGATTCTGGTCTAATGATTAAGATTAGGGGCCAAATCGTTAAGGTTATCTTTACCCCGCATTGGTCTAACCGGGCCTGTGGTGCATGGCACAATCGGGGTTCAAATGGCCAAGAAGCCAGACAAGAAAGCTGAAGCTAAGCCTGAAGGCGCAGCGGCGGACGCACCAGCAAAGCCTGCGAGCGGCCTTATGGGGCTGATCGTGCTGGGGGCTGCCTCGCTCCTGAGCTCGTTCGGCCTCGTTTACTTTCTGACACCCCCGCCTTCCACGGCGACTGCCGAGGCCTGCGCACCAGGCGATGCGGCTGCCGAGGCCGAGATCAAGCCGATGCTCAAGGCCGACCAGGCATATGTGCCGGTGAAGGAAGTCCTGATCACAGTTGGTAGCGCGCCAGCAACTCGCTACCTAAAGATGAACATTTCGATCATCACTGATTCGGCCAATGCCAGCGTTGTCCAGGAAGCAGAGCCAGTGCTGATCGACGCGTTCAATACCTACCTGCGCTCAATCGAGATGAAAGACTTCGAAGACCCTGGCTTCTATCCGCGGATGCGCGAACAACTCGCCCGGCGGTCCGAGCTTGTGCTAGGCAGCGGCGTCTCGAACGGCGTCCTGATCACCGAATTCCTCCTGAGGTAGCGCAATGAGTATCCAGCCCACGGATATCGCCATCTTCCTGGTGTCCTTCGCGGCCTGCGTTTATTGTTTCGTGCTCAGCAAGCGGCTGAAGGCCCTGCAGAATACCAAGGACGGCCTCGGCGCGACGATCACTGCCCTCTCCACCTCGATCGCCCAGATGACGTCGACCACACAGGACACCCGCGTCCGCGTCGAGTCCATGGCCACCCGCCTCGCCCACCTGATCTCCGAAGCCGAAGCGACCTGCCGCAAGCTGGAAGAGACGATTTCTTCGGTCGACCTCGCCAAGGCCAGCGCGACGGACGAAGTCCACACCGCGCAGATGGACCTCTACGTCATGATGCGCACCGTTCTCGACCAGTCGAAGGAGCGGGTCGCCGAAATGACGGGTCTGATGCGGCAGATGCGCACGATGTCAGACGAGGCCGCTGCCTCACTGGCTGCCCCTGTGACGCCCGCAAGCTCGATCCTGACGCGCCCACGCTCGGCCTGAGGCGGCCCGCGGCCAAAGGTTAGCAAAACCGGCCTGGAAATTTACGAAAAATTAGCCGGAACCGTGAAATCTTTCAGTAAGGTTTGCGATCGGTTTCGTTCCGTTCGCAGGCCCGTCACCTGAAGGCTGCGAAGAACCCCATGTCATTCGTCAAGAACAACACCTCGCATGTGCTGCTGACGCTCGGCGTCCTCTTCACTATTGGCGGTGCCACGCGTTTCCTGCCGAACGGTCTCGCCTTCGCGGAGGATATCGGCCTCAAATCTCCCGCACCGGCGACCGCTGAGGCGGGCAAGAAGGAAAGCGGCGAAGCCAAGGACGCGGCGGCCGTCCAGGAAGTCTGCTTCACTGACAAAACCGCTGCGATGGTGGCAGAGGACCAGTGGCTGTTCGAGTCGCAAAAGGAAGAGCTGAAGAACGAAAAACTCGCACTGCAGACCTGGGAAAAGGAACTGGAGGCCCAGACCGCCGAACTCACGGCGTTGCAGGAAACCCTCGAAGCGCGCTGGCAGCAGATCCAGGGCGCCTCTGACGAGGATATCAAGCACCTCGCCGGCATGTATGCCGCGATGAAGCCCGATGCCGCAGCCTCCATCTTCAACCAGATGGACCCGGCCTTTGCCGCAGGTTTCCTCCGCCTGATTGCCAGCGAACAGGCCGGTCTGATCCTCGCCAACATGGATTCCAAGAAGGCCTACGTGATCAGCGTGAAGCTCGCCACCATGAACGCCGACGTGCGCAACGCACCGGCACCGCCAACCTGACGCTGCGTCCCGCCTACGTCTCCTATCAGGTCTGACAGTTCAGCCCGCAGGTTGACGCATGCTATTGTTACGGATGACGCCACGTCGCGTCTTTCCGGCCACTGGCGCCCGCGTTAGCCTCGGCCTGTCCCTGGGAGGAGAAGCATGAGCGAGATGAAGACATATCTTGGCTGGAAGGTGGACTACACCTCGCCGCCGGGAGAGCCTGCGCTCGTCGCTCCCGATTCTATCAACTGGCAGGTCTTCAAGAACCCCGTCGCCCTTGCCATTGGCGGCATCTGCGCCGTCCTGCTCGAGTTCGCCGATGCCCGGATCCGCTCCGGCGTCTGGGACCATTCCGTCTTCAAGACCGATCCCATCGGCCGCTCAAAACGCACCGGCACAGCCGCCATGGTCGGCACCTACGGCCCGGCCAGCGCAGCTCGGCGCGTCATCCAGGGCGTCAACAACATGCACGCCCGCGTCAGCGGCCAGACACCGGACGGCGAGGACTACCGCGCCCTTGATACAGAATTGCTGGACTGGGTCAGCGCCACTGCCGGCTTTGGCTTCGTCACGGCCTATCACCGCTTTGTGCGCAGACTGACGGACGAGGAGATCAACAGCTACTTCATCGATTCCGAGCCCGTCGTGCGCCTCTACGGCGTCCAGACACCGCTGCGCTCCCTCGCAGATTTCAACGCGATGATGGAAAAGCTCCTGCCCCGCTTCGAGCCGCATCCGATCAACACCGAATTCCTGGACATCATGAAATCCGGCCGTGCCGCACCGGAAGTGCCGAAGGGCCTGCAGAGCGCGCTCGTCCACGCCGCCGTCGACATCCTGCCAATCCCAGTGCGGGAGCGCCTCGGCCTCGGCCCGGAATACAATCTCTCGTCCGTTGGCCGCCTCACTGTGAAAGCCATGGCAATGATCGCCGAGCGCACGCCTGACCTCACCGGCCCGGCCGCGCAGGCCTGCGAGCGCCTCGGCCTGCCGCGCAGCTTCCTTTGGAAAAACGAATCGGAACGCGCCCGACTTCTCGAATCCGCCCGCAACCGCAGCCTGTTACAGGAAGTCTCTGCATGAAACTTGCTTTCACCCGCGATGAAGAAGCCTTCCGCGAAGAAGTCCGCGATTTCCTTGCCGACAAGCTTACCGCTGACCTGCGAGCCTATGCGAAGCGGATGACCAGTGTCTACGCGACGAAACCTGTCGCCATGGAATGGCAACGCATACTGGTGAAACAGGGCTGGGCGGCGCCGTCCTGGCCGGTCGAGTATGGCGGCACCAACTGGTCTGTCGCTCAGCGCTACATCTTCGACGTCGAAATGGCCCGCGCAGGTGCTCCGCCGCTCTCGCCCATGGGTATCGGCATGTGCGGCCCGGCGCTCATCGGCCACGGTTCGAAAGCGCAGAAGGACTACTACCTCCCCCGCATCCTCTCCGGCGAAGACTTCTGGTGCCAGGGATATTCCGAGCCGCACGCAGGCTCAGACCTTGCTGCGCTCACCATGTCCGCCATCGAGGACGGCGACCACTACATCTGCAACGGCTCCAAGATCTGGACGACCCACGCGCATGAAGCCAACATGATGTTCTGCCTTGTACGGACGGATTCCTCCGGCAAGCAACAGCAGGGCATCACCTTCATCCTGATCGACATGACCTCGCCGGGCGTGCGCGTCGACCCCATTCTCATGCTCTCGGGCGAGCATATCCAGAACGCAGTTTTCTTTACCGACGTGCGCGTGCCGAAGGCCAACGTCATCGGCAAGGTCAATGAAGGCTGGACAGTCGCCAAATATCTGCTCGAATTCGAACGCGGCGGCTCGTCCTATGGCCCGCGCCTGCTCGCGCGCTTGCGCAGCCTGCGCCAGATAGCGGCAGAGGAAGGTCTCCTCAGCCCCGAGTTCGGCCGCAAGCTCTCGCAGGCCGAAGCGGAAGCCCAGACGCTCGAAGCCGCGGAACTCCAGATGATGTCGGAACTTGCCGGCGGCGGCACGCCCGGCCTCAAGGCCTCGATGATGAAGATCCGCGGCACCGAACTCAGCCAGCATCTGACCGAACTCGCGCTCGAACTCGCAGGCGCCTATGCCGCGCCCTTCCAGCCGCACCACACCTCGCCCGGCGGGCCGGTGCCCGGCTTCGAAGGCCTCAACACGCCGCTCGTCGGCCCCGAAAGCGCCGTCACGGTTTCCGCGAAATATTTGAACGACCGCGCGGGCTCGATCTATGCGGGCTCGAATGAGATCCAGCGCGGCATTCTCGCGAAAGGCCAGCTCGGACTCTAAAATCCGCCGCCGGTCCTGAACCCGCCTCCACGCCGGCCGCCTCCGCCCCGGCGACCTCCGCCGCTCGGGAAAGATCGTCCGCCTGAGGACGAAGATCGCGAAGAGCGTTTCGGCGGCCCCGGAAAGATCGGCCCGCTGCCATAGCCGCCGCCACGCGTCGTCTCCTTGATCACTTCTTCAAGCACTTCGCTCAGAACGCCGCCGATCACGCCGCCCATGATGTCCGGCAGGCCGATCGTGTCGTGCCGCCGGCTTCCGCCAAAATCCGGATGCGCCTGAGCCTCCGCCCGGCGCACAGACCGGCTGAGGCCGCGAAGCGCATCGCGCACGTCCATGTCGCCCTTCATCAGGTTCGACATCATCTCGTCAAACGCGGCGCGCGACATCAAGGCATAGGGACTGTCGAACCTCGCTTCCTTGAACTGGCGGCGCAGCGCTTCCATCCGCGCCAGGTCTTCGCGCAGGATGCGCGGCCTCGCGAGCCGCTTGCCGCTTTCAAGGTCCAGCGTCATTTCCTCAGCGCGCAGGCGGACAAGCTCATCGACCAGTCGGTCATCTTCCTGCGTCATGGTTTCCGCTGCCAGCACCCGGAGGTCCGGAAAGCTCGCCTTGCGCAGTTGCGCTGCGAGCAGGTCGCGCGCCTCGACGGCCGGTCCGGTCTCTTCCTTCAACGCCGATTCATGGCCTTGCGCCCGCGCGCGATGAGTTTCTTCCGCTGCGGCAATGTCCGTGTCACATGCCTCAATGTCTGCCTTGACCGCGTCCGCTGCCGCCTTCAACGCCTCAACCCCCGCCGCCTGCATCGCGTCTTCTTCCGCCGCCACGAGCGCCGCTTCCGCCTTGTCCTCGAGGCTCGCCACATAAACGGCATGCTCGGCGATCCGGTCCGGCAACTCGGTCAGCCGCTGATAGTTGAGGAACGCCTGGTCATACCGGCACAGCTTCGCCACCCAGCCATCCAGCAAACGGACAATCCCGCCGCCCTTGTACTCAGGCGAGCGGAACTTGCGCTTCCAAAGATAACTGAACAGCGGATCCTGCTCGTACGGCGCGCCCTTCTCGGCGCGGTCCGTGCGTGCCAGCTCCAGCTTCTGACCGGCGCGCTGCGTCACGGCACGCGCCTCCTCGGCCGCCTCGACAAGCGCGGCATAGGCCGCACTCCCCTTCAGGTTGGTCTCCGTCTGCGCCACGCGGGTCTCGTAAGCGGCAACGGCACTGTCGTACCTCGCAGCAAGCTCGACACGGCGCTGTTCCAGCGCACGCAGCGCTGCTTCGGCCGCCTCAAGCGCTGCTCTCTGCTCCGCAACAAAGGCCGCGTGGCGCTCGGTCAGCGCCCTGGCGGAGGTCTCCAGCTTACCGAACTCGGCGCCATTTCCGCCTGCCTGCATTAGGTCGAGCCGCATCGCGGCCAACGCGGCATACGCCGCCGCCTGATCCTTGTGGATCATACCGCGCCGTGTCTCCAGCGCGTCGGCGTCCGCGAGGGCTGCGGCAAGGGACTGGCGCAGCCGCCCGAGTTCACTGTCCAGCAGTGTCAGCGCATCCCGGCCGTTCAGCAGATTGCTCATTCCGGCATCCATTCAAGAATGGCCCCGCCCGGTGTTTCCACCGTGTACTGAGGACTGAGGTATCCGACCGTCTTCTGGCCAATGACCGAATTCTGGATGATCTGGTCGTCACCCTTGTCGGCCGCGACACCGTTGAACACCGCCTCGCTGACGCGCTGGCCCCAGCGGGAAACCCGTGCCGTCCTGCGGTCTTCCTCGCTCGTTACCAGCACCTCGACCAGACGGTCAGCCGGGTCCACCGCCTCGACGATAAGATAGAAATTGCGGGCGCCAGGCACGTCATCCGGGATACGAAAAACGCCGGTATACTCCTCACCCGGACCATACACGACCCGCACCTGATAGACCGCGAGCAGGTCTGCCTGGAGGGTCTGCAAGCCGGTTACCACCTGCCGGGCGGCCTCAACATCTCCAGCCGATATCGCCTTGCGGCCATCTGCGAGCAAGGCATCTGCCTGCAGCTTTGCGATGTCCTCCAGCGCCGTTGCTGTAACCTCTCCGTGCAGGCGCGTCAGTTCCGCCGGCAATGTCTGTGTCAGCTCGATCTGAGCGCGCGCTTCATTCGCCTTGGCCGGCGCCACGACACCAAACTGATAGGCCCCGATGAGTGCCGCAACCGAAACCAGCCCGAACGTCACCGGCGCGAGCCAGCGGTCCCGCGTGATGTAAAGCTTCGCAAGGCTCACGCCGAGCGAAGGCTTTGGCGGTTCGTACACGAACCGCTTTTCCTCCAGCGCTTTCACGCCTTCCTTCAGGATGCGGTCCGGCACATCGATGCCTTGCGCGGCATAGATTTCTTTCAGCCGTTCCAGCAGCGCCGCTTCCCGCGCGCCGGCGTCAAGTTCGGTCAGGACAAGCTGTTCGCGGTGGCGCAGCGTATCGACGACGTCCATCGCGAGGAGGACATCGTCGAGCTTGCTCGTATCACGGACAGCCGGAACGGCAGTATCGCTCACGGCTTCGGCAGCAGCGCGAGGGTCGCGCCCTCCTGAACCAGCTTGGTCAGGCGGCGCTTACCGTCTTCAACCGCTTCGCGGATCTCTTCGGAGTTCTGCGTGGCGAGCTTGCGCATCTCGGCAATGATCGTCTGTGTACGCTCCTGATAGGATACGACCGAATCAACCAGCATCTTCACCGACGCCGCCGAAACCGTCGGGCCATATCCCGCCTTCACGGCCGCTTCCTGCACCTTGCCACCAATATCGGCCAGCACTTCGAGGCTCTGGTTCACGCCCTTCTTCATCGCTTCCAGCGTCTGCGTGCTTTCATGCAGCCCATGCATGCCGGTGAAGCTCGCCGTCAGCGCCGTCAGTACCACTTCATTGGTCGAGAAGAAGCTCACCGACTGGGCATAAACCCGGTCTTTCGCCGTCGTCGTCTGGACGAGACGCGCCATCACCACTTCGGAGGTGTTGTAGCCGATGGTGATGTTGTCCGAGAGGTCCTTGGCAATCTGGTAGCGCTTCTCTTCGTTCTGGAGGAAGCGGAGCTTCTCGTCGCGCGCCAGTTCCAGAGTCGCCCGTTCGGCCGGATCAGTTCCCGCATAGGCCTCCAGCGTCGCCACCGCTTCGCCCACGGCCGTGCGCGCCGCGTTCAGCTTGCCTTCGGCGACCTTCAGCACTTCCAGCGCCAGCACTTCGGACTGTTTCATCGCGCCGCGGAAATCGAGATAGGCTTCGAGGATCTTCCGTTCCCGGTCGATCTGGTTGGCGGTCTCTTCCTGTACCTCGAGATAGGTGTCCTTGATCTTGCCAAAGCGGCTCGCGATGTCGCCGCGCGTCATCTTCATCCAGACGTTCGAGGCGCGCTCCATCGTCGAGATCTTGCCATCGGCATACTGGTCCACCAGCGACTTGGCGTCGTCCCGGATGGTGTTGAACGCCTTGGTGATCGTCTCGTAGCGCTCGCCGACGGTGATCCCCGCGACCTGCTCGCGCACCACGTCATTGAACAGGCTCGCCTGATCCAGCGTGCGTGCAATCGCGGCCACCTTGTCCGGCTCGATGTCGGCAATCTGCTCCAGCAGCGCGACGATCGGCGCCGCCCCGCTCTTGCCGCCCGGCACCAGGCCAAGCTGCTTCAGCCCGCCCATCGCCTTGTCCAGATACTGAAGCGCCGTCGGGCTCTTGGTGACCGTTGCCATATCCGAAATCTCCCTTGCTGCCCGCGAGGCCTGCGGACGTTTCGTAATACGTAGAGAGCACAAGCGTCCGCACAAGGCATGATTTATCGAAAAACGACAAATTTTGAGGCTGGCTACCGGCTGACCACGTCCAGCGGCTTCACCTGCTCCCGGAACAACTCATACGCCTCGCTCATCCGCGCGCAGGCCGTGAACCCGGATGAAGGCAACACGGTGCTCAGGTGCTCATCCAGCGCCATGGCCGCATCCCGGCTCATCCACCAGGGCGGACGAGCGGCATCAATGCCGGAGATGAAGTTCGCAAGCTGCAGCGCATGCGCCTGTGCGTCTCCGCCCAGGCAATCGCGAGTCAGGTCATGCAAAGGTGTCTCGCCGGCATTCGCTGGGAACATGAGCACAATCACCTGGTAGATGGCCGCTGCGGGCTGCCCGCCCTGGATGAATGCGGCCGTGGCGAAAGCGTCCCCCCTGCCCGGTGCAGACCCCTGCAACAGCGCGGCGTCCCGGAACACGCCGCCAACCGGCAGGGCCAAAATCGTCCGCTTTTCCGTCTGTCCTGGCAGCGCAAAGCGTCCGTCCGGCCCGGTCGTCACGGCGGGAACAGCATCAACACCCGAAAAGCGCACGACCGCGCCGTCCACCGGCAAACCGGTTTCCGCGTCGAGCACAACCCCGTTTGTCTCCGGCGCCAGAACAAACTCGCGGCGCGTCACACATGCCGTGAGGCAAGCTGTTGCAAGGGCGAATGCGACAAGCGTCCCGATGGCCTTTTGCATTCGCTCTTTCCGCTCCGCTTTGAAGGGGAGAGGTTATCTCGGATGAGACGCAATTCAACCAGACCCGGGAAATGGTGGGCGGTACAAGGTTCGAACTTGTGACCCCTACGATGTCAACGTAGTGCTCTACCGCTGAGCTAACCGCCCGCCTGGCCCGGCCGGTAAAGGCCGCGCTGTGCGAAGGGTGCGTATTGGACAATCCGGCGTGCGGCGTCAAGCGGGGTTTCGCCTTGCCCCTGCCCTCTCAACCGTTCGCATTCTGCTCCAGCCAGGCCTTCAGCCGGGCGAACTTTGCCGCGTCGTGCCGGCCGCCCAGCGAGGCGACGATGGAGGCGAGGCTCACCCCTTCCAGTTGGCGCCGGTAGGTGCGTTCGGCAGCCCAGAAGGCGGCGGCAATTCCGCAGGTTTTCGTGCACTCTTCGGGCTTTGCCCCGCAAGGGCCACGCTGGCGGATTTCGGTGCAGCGGAACGCGGGTTCGCTACCATCCACGGCGTCGGCGATCTCCATGAGGCTGATCTCGGCGGGGGGGCGAGCCAGGCGATAGCCGCCAGCGGCGCCGCGGGCTGAGGTAACGATCCCGGCGCGGGCGAGGGCCTGCATGTGCTTGGCGAGGTAGGCGGGCGGCACGTCATGGTAGGCGGCGATCGCGGCGGCGGGCAGCCCTGTTCCTTGCGGAAGGGCCGATAAAAGCACGCAGGCATGTGCGGCCCATTCGACTCCTTCTCCCATCCGCATTCGGCGAATCCTCATCCAGTGAACAATCTATCTCAGATGTTATCACCATTGCGGACATTTCTCATCCGGTATATATCGGATAAAACTTATCCGAATAAAGGCACCCGCGCATGCCCCCACGCACCATCGTCATCGGCGCCGGCATCTCAGGCCTTATCGCTGCCCATCATCTCGCCGCCGCCGGCAAGTCCGTCACCGTGCTGGAAGCTGCCGCCCGCCCCGGCGGCCGGGCGCAGACCCGGCGGGAAAATGGCTACGCGCTCAACCAGGGCCCTCACGCGCTGTATCTCGGCGGCGCCTTCCGCAAGGCGCTTGACCGGATCGGTGTGGCCCATGCCGGCGAACCGCGCGCGATCCAGCGCAAGGCGCTGCGGGGCGGAAAGCTGCACACGATGCCTGTCGGTGCCGCGTCGCTGATGTCGACCAGCCTGTTCGATCTGGCGGACAAGGCGGGCTTTGTCAGCGTGATGGCGAAACTCGGCGATGCGGGTGCGCCGGCCGGGTCTTTCGCCGCGTGGGCGGATGGGCAGCGCCTTCGTCCGCGCGTCCGCGAGGCCCTTTCGGCGCTGCTCAGGCTTTCGAGTTATGCGCATGCGGAAAGCGAAGTGCCTGCCAGTGCGGCGATTGCCCAGATCCGCCTCGCCCTTGCGGGCACGCTTTACGTGAATGAGGGCTGGCAGACGCTTGTGGACGGCCTGCTTGAAAAAGCAGAAGCCGCGGGTGCGCAGGTCCGCACGTCTGCAGCCGCCAAGACACTGACGCGGGCCGCCTCCGGATGGTCGGTTGGCCTCGGATCAGGAGAAATGCTGCAGGCAGACGGTATTGTCCTCGCCTGCCCGCCGGATGTCACCGCCGCGCTGACCGGTGAACCGGGCCGGTTCGCAAACCTGCGGTCCTGCCGCGCCAATACGCTCGATCTTGCGCTCAGCCGCCGCCCGGAAGGCAGCTATGACTTCGTGCTGGGCATCGACCGGCCGCTCTACGCCTCTGTCCACTCAGCCACAGCGCGGCTCGCCCCGCCCGGCGGCGTACTGGTGCATTTCGCGCGTTACCTTGCGCCGGATGAAGCGCCGGGACCGGATGCGATAGAAGAACTCGAAGCCCTTGCAGACCTCACCCTGCCCGGCTGGCGCGAGCATGTCGTGCGGCGCCAGCGGCTGATTGCCATGCCGGTGGTGCACGCCTTGCAGACGCTGAAGGTGCCACGTCCGGATGTGGGCATACCCGATATGCCGGGCGTTTATCTTTCCGGTGATTGGGTAGGCGATGAAGCGATGCTGTCGGATACGGCAGCGGCCAGCGCGGAACGTGCCGCGAAAAGCCTGTTGAACTATCTGGGGTAAGTCAGGCTGCCATCACCTTGTCCACTTCCTCCACGATTTCGCGCAGGTGGAAGGGCTTGGAGAGGACTTTCGCGCCCGCAGGCGTCGGTGCGCCGGAAGACAGCGCCACGGCGGCAAAGCCGGTGATGAAAACGATCTTCATGGCGGGGTCGAGTTCGGCGCCGCGGCGGGCGAGTTCGATCCCATCAAGGCCCGGCATCACGATGTCCGTGAGCAGAAGGTCGAACACTTCCCGCTCCAGTGCCTGGAGTGCGCCTTCGCCATCGGCATAGTCCAGCACATCATGCCCGGCACGGCGCAGGGCCGCCGCCAGGAAGCCGCGCATTGAATCATCGTCTTCCGCGAGCAGGATCTTGGTCACGCAGTCCTCATGCCGAATGAGTCGGGGCTGATTACCGCATAAAGGCGAAGGAAGGTAAATCAGTCGTGAACAATGGGCGTGCCGACGCCTTTATCTTTAAGCCTTCCACAGGAAAGGCCTTGACCTGACCGCCGGTTCCCAACCCATTAGGGCCATGCGCGAAACCTCCCCTGCCGTGCGGCTCGACCCGCTGCCAGAGCCTTTGCCGGCGCCGGGGCTGACCGAACCGCCGTTTGACCATACGCCTGCCGCCGCACCGGCAGCGCCCGTTCTGTTCGCCAGCCCCCATTCCGGCTCGCACTATCCCGCCAGCATGCAGGATGCGCTCTGCGTGCCGCTGATCGACGTACGGCGTACGGAAGATGCCTTCATTGACGAGCTGTTTGCGGGCGCGCCTGCCCTTGGCGCTGGCCTGGTTGCCGCCCGTTATGGCCGTTCGGTCGTGGACCTCAACCGCGACCCGCACGAGCTGGACGCGGCCATGTTCCATGACGGCCCGCCCCGCCCCTGCGCCCTGCCGACGGCGAGGGTCGAGGCCGGGTTGGGGTGCCTGCCCCGCGTCGGCGCGCGCGGCGAGGCGATCTATGCCCGCCTCCTGACCCGCGCCGAAGGAGAGGAACGGCTCGTACACGTCCATGATGCCTACCACCAGCACCTGACCGGCGAGCTCGAAGCGCTGCGCCGGGCACATGGCCACGCCCTTCTTATCGACTGCCATTCCATGCCCTCGCTGCAGCCCGGCCGCCGCAGCCTGACGGATATCGTGCTGGGCGACCGGTTCGGTTCCAGCGCCGATGCCCGGCTGATGGCCCGGATCGAGCGCAGTTTCCGGGCCCAGGGTTTCACCGTGGCGCGAAATGCGCCCTATGCGGGCGGCTATACGACCCGCCGGTACGGCCGGCCCCGCCGGGGCATCCATGCCCTCCAGGTGGAAATCAACCGCGGCCTATATATGGACGAGCAGCGGATCACCCGGGCCAGCGGCTTTGCCGAACTGAAGGACGCCCTGCAGCAGGTGATGGCCGAAATCATCGAGGCGGCCCGCCTTCTCCCGCGCAGCTGACAGCTGCTAACTCCCTGATCCTAAAGAAAAAAGGCCGCGCTTTTCAGCGCGGCCAAAGTCAAAGGGAGGAAACGCCAGAGGCGTTGCACCGAGGTGCAATTCCAACTTATGTTGCGATGCACAAACCGCCAAATCTTTTTCTGCCGCACCCCCGCGCGCACCCCAGTTTGCCCTCAAAACAGGCAGTTTCCGGCGTCCGGCACGCCGTTTGCGTAGAAAACGCGCGAAATTCCTGTTTTGGGACTGATACCGGTCCCACGCCAAATGGAGACCGACCATGGCTGATGAAACTGACCTGCACGTTGGCAAGCGGCTGCGCCGCCGCCGCCGCCTTCTGGGCATGACCCAGCAAGAACTGGCCTCCCAGGTCGGTGTGCGCTTCCAGCAGATCCAGAAGTATGAGTGCGGCGCCAACCGCATCACCGCGTCGCGCCTTTATGACCTGTCGCGGGCCATGAACGTGACCGTCCAGTACTTCTTCGACGGCATGGCCACCGCCAACCCGATGCCGAACGCGGCCAACGATGCCGAGCAGATGGAAGGCGACATCCTCTCCCAGAAGGAAACGCTGGAACTGGTGCGCGCCTATTACCGCCTCGGCGAACGCCCCCGCAAACGCTTGCTCGAGCTGGCCAAGGCCCTCGAAGGCGACAACACGAGCACCGGCGCTGCTTGACGCCCTTCAACCGGCGGGGCATCGCCTCGCCGGATGACCACTTCCCGCGATCTCTCTGCTGATCTCGCTTTCGCCGCCCGGCTGGCCGACGCCGCCTGGGCGGCGATCAGCGTTCATTTCCGCAATCTCTACGAAGTCCACGACAAGGGCTCGGCCAATGGCCGTGACGGAATCGACCCGGTCACCGAAGCCGACCGCGCCGCCGAGCTGGCGATGCGCGCCCTCGTCGCCGCCGAGCGCCCGCAAGACGGCGTGACGGGCGAGGAGTTTCCGGAAACTGCGTCTTCCTCCGGATACAGATGGTACTTCGACCCGATTGATGGCACGCGCGCCTTCGTGGCGGGCCTGCCCGTCTGGACCACGCTGATCGCCCTCGTTGACCCGGACGGCGCGCCGGTGATCGGTGTGATCGACCAGCCGGTGCTCGGCGAGCGCTATCTCGGCTGGCCCGGCGGCGCGCGCCTCGACACCGCAAGCGGCAGTACGCCGATCCATGTCTCGTCCTGCAACGACTTGCGCCAGGCGGTGATCGCTACCACGGATCCCTTCATCTTCTCCCCGCCGGAGCAAGGCGCATGGAACCATCTGCGCTCCGCCGCGCGCATCACGCGCTACGGCCTCGATGCCTATGGCTATGCGCGCCTCGCCGGCGGCACAATTGATCTCGTGGCCGAGTCCGGCCTCAAGAGTTGGGACGTGGCCGCGCTGATCCCCGTCGTGCGCGGCGCCGGAGGCCTCGCCACCGACTGGCGCGGCAACGCGCCGAAGCTCGGCGGGCAGATTGTCTGCTGCTCCAGCCAGGGGGTGCTCGAACAGGCCCTGCTGGCACTACGCCGCGCGGCGGATTAGGGCCCAGTGACCTCGTAGCCTTCCGCCCGCAGCATCGCGATGACGCTTTCATCGCCGACGAGATGGCCTGCACCGACCGCGATCAGGCGCGTGCCCGGCGCGTCCAGCATATCGGCAATCATCGGGGTCCAGCGGGCATTGCGGTTCACGAGGAGCGCGTCATAGGCGGCTTTCGAACCGAAGGATTCCGGCGAAGCCATCAGCGCGCCGAGACCGGCCGCATCGCCGTCCGCCCATTCGGCAACCAGCAGGTCGAGCATCTCTACGCCCGAGTCCATCGAGCCTGCCGTCATCATCAGGAACTCGACCTGCGCGCAATTGTCGAGGCTGGCGAAGCCGCCAAGCTGCTGGTCGACGGTTTCCAGATATTCGAACGCCGCGCCTTTTTCGGAGGCTTCGGCCTCGATCTTCATTTCAACGCCAGAGGCCGGATCAAACCCGCCAGCGGTCATCTGCATGACCGACAGGTTCAGCGCGGCATACCAGGGCCGCATCGGCTGGACGGCCTCCAGCGGCAGGCCCACTTCCGCCAGCGCGCTGTTCAGTACACTGATCTCCGCCTCGGACAGGAGGCTTGTCAGCTGTGTGCCGTCGCTGAACATACCCTGCGTCGAGAAGAACTTCATCAGCTCGCGCCCGGCTTCGGGGCTGGTGGTGTCGGCCTCGAACACCACCGTGTCGGCAGCAGCGATGGCTGCGCCGATCTCGGGCGTACGCCATTCGAGGTCCGGACGAAGCAGGTGCACTGTGCCCAGGATGTGCAGCGTCGTGTCTGCATCCTTCAGGGTCCACATGGCCGGCTGGCCGATACCCTGGCTCGCCTTGGCAGCGGCGATGGCCTTGGCTTCGGCTTCGGCGAGGACGGCCGGGTCAGCGGCGCGCGCGCAGGTAGCGGGGGCAGCTTCAGCCGTCTTGGCCACTTCGGCGGGCTCGGTGGCCTCGCCTTCCCTCTGGCAGGCGGCAAACATCAGGGCCGAGGCGGCCAGCGCCGCAGGGATCAGTCGTTTCAGGCGAAGGGTCACAGGCAACTCCGGGTGAGGGGCAATTCGCGCCAGCCTAGCGGATCGCGGCGCCCCGTCCAACGCCTCGCGCAGCAGTGTGCAGCCCGGGCGGGCCTGCAAACGCGGTTGCGCCCTCCCCCGCCTTCGCCTAAACACCGCCTTCGGCGAGGCACCCATAGCTCAGCTGGATAGAGTGTTGCCCTCCGAAGGCAAAGGTCAGAGGTTC
>CAZXQD010000076.1:0-17136 GCA_964643405.1 uncultured Hyphomonas sp.
TATGGCGCACCCGAAGAGATTCGAACTCCTGACCCCCAGATTCGTAGTCTGGTGCTCTATCCAGCTGAGCTACGGGTGCTTGGCCACTACAAGGAGCGGACACATACAGGCGCGACCCCCGCCTTGCAAGCCTCAAAAACCCATGAGTTTCAGCCCGGCGGAGCCGAGGGCTCCGGCGCGGTTTCCGGGGCCGATTCCGGCGGCGGGGCTGCAGGGATTTCGGCCTCTGGCGCGTCCGGCAGTGCGGGTGACGGCGGCGGTAGCGGATTGATCGCGCTGCCGATCCATCCGGAATAGGCCGACACACGCATGTAGACCCCGGGGTTTTCTGCCCGGCCGCAGCCGAGGCCCCAGCTGACGACACCGGCAAGCACGGGGCCCGACGGTGTGCGCAGGACCAGCGGGCCGCCGCTGTCGCCCTGGCAGGCGTCCGATCCGCCCGTTCCGGCGCACACCTGCGTGACGGGATCGACGGTTACGCCGGAATAGACAGCGTCCACCAGCCCTTCCCTTTCCAGCCCGGCCCGGATCCGCTCAACGCAGACCTCAGGTGGGAGGGGCGGTACGTAGCCCTCCTGCAGGATCAGCGAGCCGGCGGCGACATGGCGGCCCGACCGCGTGGTGCCGTCTTCGCCTTGCGCGCCTTCGCCCTTCTGGCCGTAACCGGCGGCCCATACATCGGCATAGGGTTCGTGGAGGCCCTGCGCTGAACCGTTCAGCCCAGCCACGCGCATCGCAGGCGCGCCCGAGCGCCCGGCTAGCCGCAGAAGGGCAAGATCGTTGCCGCGTTCCGGAGCGCCCGGCTGGTAATCCGGATGGATCACGATTTCGGACACGGGGAACACGCTGCCTGGCGGAATATTGCGCAGGTCACCGAGCCCCACCGCCACCGCCACGATACCGCGCCGGACCTTGCTGCCGTCCTCCTCGCGCAGGAACTGCGCAGCCCGGCCTGAAGCCTCGACCTGCATGTCTTCCGCGCAGTGCGCTGCCGTCAGCACCCAGTCCGGCGCAATCAGCGTTCCGCCGCACTCGTGGAACACATCTCTTCCGGCGATCGTCTGGATCGATACCATACCCGGCCAATTCGCTATGTCCGCATCACGGCCGGCCACCATGCAGCTGGCAAGCACGCAGGCGCTGGCCACCGCCATAAGTCCCCATTTCAGCCTGCGGTTCATGCAGGGTCTCCCTGCTGCTCGGATTCGTAGACGCCGCGCGCAATTGCGCGGGCCAGCGTGGACGCCGCGAGTTCGCCGATCCGCGCAATCAGCTGAGGGCGTGCGCTGTCCGTCTGGCGGCGCGCAGTAGACAGGACGAAGACGACGTCGCCATCAGTCGGCGCAAAGACCGGGCGGATCGCCCGCGCCATTCCCGCGAGCGCCATCTGCGCGACCCGTTCGGCTTCGTCCCGCGTCAGGGCCACATCTGTGGCGATACAGGCGATGGTCGTATTCTCCCGCGGTGCGGGATTGGCTTTCGCCGCACCCCAGTCTTCGGCGTCGAAACCCTGCGTCACGTCCGGGCGGATGCCGCCGAACTCACCGCCGATCTCGTAGGGCCAGGCCCAGAAGGCCGCGCTGTTCGGCATACGGACGGAGCCGAAACTGTTGACCGCCGCCAGTGCACCGACGGTGAAACCGTCCTGCGTGACGATGCTGGCCGAACCCGTCCCACCGGGCGCCTGTCCCGCGCGGGCGCCAAACGCGGCCCCTGCCCGGCCCAGCTTGAAAGTGTCACCTGACGCATCGAATGCCTTGCGGCCCAACCCGGCATAAGGGGCGAATTCGCCCCAATCCTTGTCGCCGCCATTGGCAAGATCATAGAGGATCGCCGAAGGCACGATCGGTGTCGGCGGTACACCGGGCCTCGGCACAAGGGCAAAGCCGCGCTGCGCCTTTTTCAGGCCCGACATCACGCCGTCCGCAGCTGCGAGGCCGAACGCGCTGCCGCCTGACAGGCAGATTGCATCGGCGCCGCCGACCAGCCGCCCGCCGCTCAGCACATCCGTTTCCCGCGTACCGGGTCCGCCGCCCGCCACAGCAACGGCGCCCACGGCAAACGCATCCGGCAGGATCACCGTCACGCCGGTGCGTACGCGCGCATCTTCGGCCTGCCCGACCCGGATTCCCGGAACGTCAGTAATGAGGTTGCGCGATCCCGGCATTGCCATGTTAAGAGCCTTGTCAGCTGATTTGTCTGTCCCGGTCTTAAGGGCCCGCGGGCGCCCCGCCAAGCAAAGGGTTTTCATATGCGCCGTCTCCCCCTTCTCGCGCTCGCACTTGTGATGGCGGCCTGCGCGCCCCAGCCGGCGGCTACGAATGCCTCGACCATCGATGCCCAAGCGACTGCGCCTGAAGCCCTCGGCGACCTGTCCTGGACCAAGGGCGGCATGGTCGCCGCAGCCAATCCCTATGCCGTCGAAGCCGGGCTTGAAGTCCTTCGCAATGGCGGCAATGCCATTGACGCGGCCATCGCGGTGCATGCTGTGCTGGGCCTCGTCGAGCCTGAAAGCTCTGGCATCGGCGGCGGCGCCTTCCTCGTCTATTACGACCGCGCGAGCGACAAGATCATCGTTATTGACGGCCGCGAAACCGCCCCGGCGGCTGCAACGGCGGACCTGTTCCAGAAAGACGGCAAGACGATGGATTTCGTCAGTGCCTGGCAATCCGGCCGCTCGGTGGGCGTGCCGGGGCAGATAGCGCTCTACAAGGCGGCCCACGAGGCGGGCGGCCAGGCAGATTGGGCCTCGTTGTTCGAGCCCGCCATTCGCCTCGCGGAAGACGGCTTCAAGGTTTCGCCCAAGCTCGCCGAGATTCTTGCTTCGCCCCGCCTGCGCGCTGCAATCCGGCTTGACGACAATCCGGTTACCGCCGCCTATTTCTATCCGGATGGCCAGCCGCTGGCGGCAGGCTTCGTGCGGACCAATCCCGCCTACGCCGCGACACTCGCTGCCGTGGCCGAAGAAGGCCCGTCCGCTTTCTATACCGGTAGCATCGCCGCCGAGATCGTGGCCGCGACCAATGACGGCCCGGACGGCGGCAGCATGACGCTCGACGACCTGCAGAACTACAAGGTGGTGGTGCGCGAGCCAGTCTGCGGCGAACTGCAGAGCGGCTACAAGATCTGCTCCGCACCGCCCCCGAGTTCAGGCGGCATCACGCAGAACATGATCATGGGCCTCTATGACTACCTGAAGCCTGCCGATAAGCCGGATACGGATGAAAGCCTTTACCTGAAGGCGTTTGTCGATGCGCAGCGCCTCGCCTATGCCGACCGCGACCATTATGTGGCCGATGGCGACTTCGTCACGGTGCCGACGGCAGAGCTTATCGACCCGGCCTATATCAAGGCGCGCGCCAAGGAAGCCTTCGCGCCGGATGCGAAATCCTTCCCCGGCGATCCCGGCATCGTTCTCGGCAAGGAACCGATGCGCCCGATGTGGGGCGAGGACACGACCACGCCCGGCGCCGGCACGACGCACATTTCGATCATCGACATGGACGGCAATGCCGTCGCGATGACGGCGACCATTGAAGCGGCCTTTGGTTCGTCGCGCATGGCGGGCGGCTTCCTGCTCAACAACGAACTTACCGACTTCGCGCTGACGCCCACCAAGGGCGGCAAGCCGGTTGCCAACGCCCCCGCAGCCGGAAAGCGCCCGCGCTCGTCGATGTCGCCTACACTGGTCTTCGACAAGGGCGGCGATCTCTTCATGGTGACCGGCTCGCCGGGCGGCAACTCCATCATTGCCTATGTCTCGAAAACCCTCGTCGGTGTGCTCGAATGGGGCAAGACGGCGCAGGAGGCCGCGGCGCTGCCGAACGTCATCGCGCGCGGGGACAAGGTGGCCGTGGAGGTCGACATAGAAGGCGGCCCCGAGGCGGCGCAGGCACTGCGCGACATGGGTTATACGGTCGAGGAACGCACCGGCGAGAATTCGGGGCTGCACCTGATTGTCGTGCGCGAGAAAGGTCTCGAGGGCGGCGCCGATCCCCGCCGCGAGGGCGTTGCCGTGCCGATCCGCTGACACGCCGCGCTCACCGTCATGGCCAAGCTCTACTTCTCATACGCGGCTATGAATGCCGGCAAGTCGACCATCCTGCTGCAGGCGGCCTACAACTACCGCGAACGCGGGATGGAGGTGATGCTGCTGACTTCAGCGCTCTACCGCGACGCCGATGACGGGCATATCAGCTCGCGCATCGGCATCTCGGCCGAGGCGACCCTGTATACGCAGGACACGGATCTTTTCACGCTGATCCAGGAACGCATGGGCGAAGGCCGGCTCGACGCGATCTTCGTCGACGAGGCGCAGTTCCTGACCCGCGAGCAGGTCTGGCAGCTGGCCCGCGTGGCGGACCATCTCGGCATGCCGGTTCTCGCCTATGGCCTGCGCACGGATTTCCGCGGCGAGCTGTTCGAAGGATCAGCTGCCCTGCTCGCGATTGCCGACTCCCTGCGCGAGGTGCGCACCATCTGCGACTGCGGCCGCAAGGCCACCATGGTGATCCGTCAGGGCCCGGACGGGCGCGCGTTGACCGAGGGCGACCAGATCTCGATCGAGAAGACGACGTACGTCTCTCTCTGCCGGCGCCACTGGGAAGAGCGGATGGGCCGCTTTCCGAAGGGTTAATCGCGGCAGGCCGTCGCAAACCGGCACAGAATTCGCAGCAAAGCCCTCAAGCGTGCACAATCTGGCCACTGAGTCCGGTGACTTTGTGAGCCTGAAGGCCGCTCGAGGAGACCGGCCATGAACCATGAGCCCATGAAGACGAACCTGCCTTTTGTCGCCGCACTGGCCCTCGCCGGCCTTGCTGCCATGATCATCTTCGCGCTGACGGCCCCGGCCGCCGAGGCGGACGAGAAACCCGGCCTGATCGACTATCCGGGCTTCATTGAACTCGGCACTGACATCGCCGCCTATCGCGAAACCCGCCTGATCGATCTTGAAACCTTCAACGCCATGAAGGCGGATCCGGACACGATCATCATCGACGCGCGCAGCGCCGGTAACTATGGCCTCGGCCATATCTCGGGCGCGGTGAACCTTAACTTCTCGGATTTCTCGGCCGGTATGCTGTCTGAAGTCATCGGCTCGAAGCAGCGCCGCATCCTGATCTACTGCAACAACAACTTCACCGACAATGTCGCCCCGGTGATGCTGAAATCGGCCCCGCTGGCCCTCAACGTGCCGACCTTCATCAACCTCTATGGCTATGGCTACGAGAACATCTACGAACTCTCGGGCGAATACAGCATCGAGGACCCGAAAGTCGGTTGGGTCAGCCGTCCGACCTATCAGTAAAACTAAAGCCATCATCTGACGCATTGCTTTTGGCGCGCGCCCGGCTCAATTGAGGCCGATACATCTCCCAGGAGGGCTGAGGATGAGCGCTGATGCGCCCGCCGGCCAGACGGCCGCAGCAAAAGTGAACCCGAACGGGCCGACCGAGGAGACTGTCCTCGCCGTCGAACACTACACCGACCGCCTGTTCCGCTTCCGGCTGACGCGCCCGCAGAGCTTCCGCTTCCGCTCAGGCGAGTTCGTGATGATCGGTCTTCCGAAGGAAGATGGCAAACCGCTGCTGCGCGCCTATTCCGTCGCGTCTCCGTCCTGGGACGAGGAACTGGAATTCTATTCGATCAAGGTGCCGGACGGTCCGCTGACCTCGCGCCTGCAATCCATCAAGGTCGGCGACAAGGTGCTGCTCGGCCGCAAGCCTACGGGGACACTGGTGCTGGATGCCCTGACCCCAGGCAAACGCCTCTACATGTTCTCCACCGGCACCGGCTTTGCGCCCTTCGCCAGCCTGGTGCGCGACCCCGACACGTATGAGCGCTACGAACAGGTGATCGTCACCCATACCTGCCGCGAAGTCGCCGAGCTGACCTATTCACGCAACTTGATCGACAGCCTGAAAGATGACCCGCTCGTTGGCGAACTCGTCGGCGGGAAGCTCGCGCTTTACACGACGACGACGCGTGAGCCCTACCCCAACATGGGCCGCATCACCACGCTGATCGAGAATGGCAAACTGTTCGCTGACCTTGGCGTACCGCCGCTTGATCCGTCCACGGACAGAGCCATGATGTGCGGATCGATGGAAATGATCCAGGACACGAAGGCGCTGATGCTCAAGGCCGGGTTGACCGAAGGCTCCAACGCGGCACCTGCGGAGTTTGTCATTGAAAAGGCCTTTGCGGGCTAGACCGGACCGCGTTAACGCTCACCGTCGTTAAACTGTCGGCATTTCTGGTCCATGTACGGACCGGCGTACACACTGAAGCGTGAGGGAGGCCGGAATGGAATTGAATCTGCCGGTCACTGACCCGGTCCTCATCTTCGCGATCGTGTCGGGGCTGATCCTGCTGGCGCCCATAGTACTGGGCCGCTGGCGCATGCCCGGCATGATCGGCCTGCTGATCGCAGGCGCTGTGCTGGGCCCGAACGGGCTCGGCGTCCTAGCCCGCGACACGTCCTTCGTGCTCTTCGGCACCGTCGGCCTGCTCTACATCATGTTCACGGCCGCGCTCGAGGTCGACATGGCCGTGCTCAAGCGCTCGCGTACCAGCACGCTCGTCTTCGGCCTGCTCACCTTCGCCGTACCCATGATCCTCGGCATCCTCGTGGCCCGACTGATTCTCGGCTTCAACTGGCCGGCATCGCTACTGCTTGCCAGTACTTTCGCGTCTCATACGCTGCTGACCTACCCCATCGCCAGCCGTCTCGGCCTTGTCCGCAATCCGGCAGTGACAACAGCCGTCGGCGGCACTATCATCACCGACACGCTGGCCTTGCTCGTGCTTGCCGTGATTGCGGGCATGACACGCGGTACGGCCGGTGATGCCTTCTGGGTGCAACTGGTCCTCGGCCTCACCCTTTATGCTGGCGCGATCCTCTTCATACTGCCGATGGTGGCGCGCTGGTTCTTCCGCAATGTGGCGCATGATGGTGTGGCGGAGTTCGTGTTCGTACTCGCAGTCGTATTCGCCATCTCCACAGCCGCCCACTATGCAGGCTCAGAGCCGATCGTCGGCGCCTTCCTGGCGGGCCTCGCGCTGAACCGCCTTATCCCGCACAATGGCGTATTGATGAACCGCATCCAGTTCACCGGCGAAGCGATCTTCATTCCCTTTTTCCTGCTCTCGGTCGGAATGTTGCTCGATGTGCGCATTTTCTTCGGAGGCTTTGAGGCCTGGCTGGTCGCGATCAGCATGGTCGTCACCGTGATCGCCGGCAAATGGCTGGCCGCATGGATCGCGGGGCGTTTGCTTGGCTACAACCGCGACGAGTCGATGCTGATCTTCGGCCTCAGCGTCCCGCAGGCGGCCGCCACACTTGCAGCCACGATTGTCGGCTTCGAGATCGGCCTGTTCGACGAGTTCGTCGTCAATGGCGCAATCATGATGATCTTCGTCTCCTGCATCCTCGCGCCCATCGTCGTGCAACACCACGGGCGCGCGGTCGCGGTTGCCGAAACGATCGCCCCGGCTGAGGTGGACCTTTTGCCGCCCAGGCGGATCCTCGTTGGTTGCTCGAACCAGGCAATCAGCGCCCGCCTCGCCGAACTTGCGATCCTGCTGCGCGACACGCGCAGCTCCGAGCCTGTCCACCTGCTACGCATCCTGCCGGACGGATTTTCCGGGGCCGCTGCTGAAACCGCTGCACAGGATTCCCTTGCCGGTGTCGCCGCCCTTCTGGCGGCCGCAGAGATCCATACAGAATCGCGGGTACGCTCCGCCATAAGCGTAGGCACGGGTCTGCTCGCCGCGCGCCAGGAAACTGGCGCCACCGACCTGCTGATCGGCTGGCCGGACAGCGGGGCCACCAACCAGCTTCTGCTGGGCTCGCTGATCCAGCAACTGCTGCGCGACCGGTACTTCAGCCTGTTCGTTGCGCGCCTCCAGGCGGCGCCGCAAAGCACCAAACGCATTGTGCTGGCGCTACCGACGCACGCGGAACATGAAGACGGATTCCTCGAAGCGATTCTGCTGCTGCGCCACCTTGCCGGGCAACTCGGCGCGCCCATCCACGTCCTCACGGAACGCCGCGCGAGCGCCGCGATGCAGGACTTCTTCCGCGATTTCGAGCTTTCGGAGAACGTGAAGTTCCACACGATCGACAGCTGGTCAAAACTTCCGCGCGGCCTCGGGCGGGGCACGCAGACAGATGATCTGGTGGTCGTCTACGGCGTTCGCAGGGGCGGCCTTTCGTGGTCACCGGGCGACGACGCCTTGCCCGGTAAGCTCGCCGCCGCGCTGCCATCGACAAGCCTGCTGTTCTTTTATCCCGCCGAAGTCGCGCCATCCGGCGCGGAAGGCCCGAGCAACCTTGTTGAAGACCTGATCGTCTGAGGGCGGATCAAACCCGCCGGTGCGGATCCGAATGGTCCCATTCCGCCAGCAGCATGCGCAGCGCCGAGATGAAGGCAATCGGCTGGTCCAGCATCACATGGTGGCGTGCATGCGGGATCGATACGAACGGCACCTGATGCCCCAGAAGGCCGCGCATATAGTCGCGCACCTCGTCCGGCATGAGCGCACTTTCCTCGCCCCGGATGATCGCGACGCGGCATTTGGCGGCTTTCAGCAGTTCGCCGCCATCGCGGCCGGGCTCGAACCGTGTCCAGATCGTCGGATCGAACTTCCACGTCCATCCGCCCTCGGCCCGCTTCAGGCTCCACCGCGCGATATAGTCCATCGCGAAATGGTTCTCGCACAACTGCGGCGGTGCGAGACGGAAGCGCGACAGCGCGGCAGCGAGATCGGCATACACCTTGTGCGGACGTCCCGCGCGCGACGGGCCCTGGTTCGGACGCTCCGGCGGGTTCACCGGGCTGTCGACAATCACCATGCCCTCGAAGCGCTCACCATGCTCGGCGCCGGTCACCAGCGTGACGAAGCCGCCAAAGGAATGGGCCACGATGACCGGCTTTCGCGGCCCGTCGAAGAGGCCTGCATCTTCCGCCACAGCAACCTGCTCCGCCGAGAACGTCGCCATGTCATAGCTCTCGCGCCAGGCGCTTTCGCCCATGCCCGAGAAGGTAAGCGCTGCCACGTTGTAATGTTCAGCAAAGTAAGGCGCAATGAAATCCCACCAGTGCGCATGCGCGCCATTTCCGTGCACGAACAATAAGCCCGGCGCACCGCGCTTGCCCCACCGCTGATAGGAGATATCGGCGCCGCGCACGTTGATCCGGTGCACTTCGTAAGGCGTGGCGACAGCGTCCGGGAACCAGTCGGGCGCCGGTGGCAGAGCGCCACGATACTCGGCAAGCGGGCCGCCTTCCGATGGCATTTCCGGCGGCTGGTCGCGGACAATCGGATCACTTTCCCGGCTCATGCAGCTTCCCCCCAATGTTTGGCCCGTCCGGGGCCAGTCTTTCGGGCAGTCTGCGCCGGACCCGGCCTGCCGATCAACCCCGTCCGTTACGGCAGGTGCCGGACTGTCCGCGCAAGAAGAAAGGCCGGACGCAGCGCGCCCGGCCCATGACTCATCCGTCTCCGGATTACTTGTACTTCACCGAGCAGCCATAGGGCTTCGTCACCGGGGTTGCCACGGGCTTTCCGGCCTCGATGTCGGCCAATGCCGCGGTCACATAGTTGGTGGCATCGGCAATGTCGGCCACCTTGGCAGTCGGCTTGGAGTCTATCGCGCCGTCATACGCCAGCTCGCCATCAGGCGTGATGATGAACATGTGCGGCGTCGTCTTGGCGCCGTAGAGTTTGCCGATCGTGCCTGCCTCGTCGAGCACGACATGAGCCGGCGCGGCCCCGCGAGATGTGGTCAGCTCGTTCGCGCGCGCAGCGTCCGCATAGCCTTGCTCGCCCTTGGCGGAGGAGATGACCGAGATCCATACGATGTCATCAGCAGCTGCGTTCTTCTGCAGCGTCTGCATGTTGGAGGGCGGCGCCGCATAGTGTTTCTTCACGAAGGGGCAGCCGTCATTCGTCCATTCGAGGACAACCGTCTTGCCGGCAAAATCGGAGAGCGAGATTGTCTCGCCTGCCGATGTGACGCCCGAGAAGGCCGGAGCAGCGGCGCCCGTCGATGGCGCGGCCTGCGCGGTCGAAGCGATCAGCGCGCCGGCGGACAGCGCCACGGCGGTCGCCATGCCGGCGGCGAGAGAAAGGTGGCGGCGGGTAATCTGCATCGTCGTCTCCTTGAAGTTGCGTATAGCTGATACCTATAGGCCTAGCGGCCCTGGGCAAGTCCAATGACAAGTTCTTGATTGAGCAGTTCCGGCAATACGACCGGTTCGCTCTCGCCTGGCGGATACCAAAGGTACATGGGCACGCCCGCCCGGCCCCGGCGTTGCAGTTCCTGCGCGATGGCGGGATCCTTCTGCGTGAAATCCGCCACAAGGAACGCCACGTTCGCCTCCTCAAATGCCTTGCGCACGCGCCCGGTGTTCAGTGTCGTCAGCTTGTTGACCTGGCAGCTCGCACACCAGCTTGCCGTGAAATCCACGAACACGGGGCGGCCTTCGGCCACCAGCGCGTTGACGGTTTCCGGGCTCCAGGCCGCATCGGCGTAAGCCGGCACTTCAGGCTCGGTCCCGGCAGGCGGCCCCGGCACATTGGCCTGTACCGCCGGCAATCCGAAACCGACCGCCAGCGCGATCACCGCCAGCGCCCGGCGCACGTGCCCGCCGCCGCGCGACACCCAGACTGCGAACCCAACCGCAGTCGCGCCTGCCAGCGTCCAGCCCACTGCCCCTGCCCCGGCAAGATCGGCCAGGACCGACAGAAGCCACGCCGCCGTCAGAAACATCGGGAAAGCAAAGGCCTGTTTCAGTGTGTCCATCCACTTGCCGGGCTTCGGCAAGAGGCGCTGCAGGCCAGGCACGAAACTCAGCACCAGGAAGGGCAGCGCCATGCCGAAACCCATCGCCAGGAACACCGCCAGCACGGCGGGGGCAGGCTGCGTCATCACCGCGCCCAGCGCCGCAGCGAGAAACGGGCCGACACACGGCGCGCCGACCACGGCGGCCAGAACGCCGGTGAAGAAGGCCCCGAAGGCGCCGCCCCGCCCGGCGAGGCCGCCGCCAAGGTTTTGCACAGACGCGCCGAGTTCGAAGAAACCCATCAACCAGAGACCGACCGCAAACATGATCAGTGCAAGGATCGCCACCGTCGGCGGATGCTGCATCTGGAAGCCGAGGGTCAACGTCTCGGTCGGCGTGCGAAGCGCCAGGATCACCAGCGCCAGCGCGAGGAACGAGACAAGCACACCGGCAGTGTACCACAGACCATGCGCCTTCAATTCGCCTGCATGCCCGCTCGCCGCCGCCGATACCATGCCTATGGCTTTCATGGACAGCACCGGCAGCACGCAGGGCATGAGATTGAGGATCAGCCCGCCGACGAAGGCGAGGCCCGCAAGTCCGAGCAGCGCCTGCCAGCCCAACGCAGCCCTGGGCGCCACATCCGCGAGTTCGGCAACTGCCGCATCCGCTGTTCCGGCGAGCACGTCACCGCGCGTCGCGCGGATCTCGTAGCCGATCGGCTCTGCACCCGGCGCATCGATACGTATGATGCCATCGAGGGTCTCGCCCACCTGCCCTGCGCGGTCCGGTGTCAGCGACAGGCTGACACCATTCGGCCCGGCGCGTTGCGGCTGATCTGCAGGGTGGCTGATTTCATGGGCAAAGGGGAAGAAGCGTACGCGCGCGCCTTCCGGAAATGCGACCACCGGATCGAGGCTCAGTGTCCATGGCAATTGTGCATCCGTGATCCTGGCTTCGCCTGAAAACGGGCCCGGCACCTTTGCGACCCATTGCGCGATCAGGGCGCCCGCTGCAGTGTCCTCCACCGGTTCACCGACGGGCAGCACCAGCGACACCGCCTGCATTTCAGGGATGCAGACGGCTTCACAGATCAGGTAATCGGCCTCGGCCATGAGGCGCACTTCGCCAGACGCGTCTTCCGGCACAGTCAGCGGCAGCGCAAACACCGCCTCGTCATCGTAGCCGTAGTCCATGATTTCGCCGGGCACGACCGGCAGAAGCTTCGGAAGCGGCCACAGCATCTCGCCAAGAGCTTCTTCCGGGACATTGGTTCCTTCCTTCAAGACCAGCTGCGGCGGCAGGCCGGCATCCCCGGCATTGCGCCAGTAGATGTGCCAGCCCGGATCCATGGTCATCTTCAGCGCAATGTGGATCGTTTCGCCTGGCGCCACGCTGGCACGCTCTGAGATAAGCTCCGCCTCGGCGCGGCGGGCAGCTGGGTCCATCTGCGCGGAGGCGGGCAGCAGAAACAGGCCAAGGCCTGCAAGGGCCGCCATCAGGGCGCGGTGGAGGCGGATCATTGTTCAGGTTCCCTGCCAGCTACGGGTCGGCACAAGCATATGCGCTGGTCCCGTCCGGCGGAAAACCCCTGCTCGCCTCTTCGTGATGCCGCACTTGGGGCGCAAACGAAAGCGGCCCTCTGTGCAGGAGGGCCGCTTCGATGACTGGGCAGAGGCCGGGCGTGATACGGCCCCGGCAGATCAGGCCTGGCCGGGCGGCGCCGTACGAACCGCGCGATTGACCACTTTCGACCAGTTCAGCAGGGAAACGAGATGGGCATAGCAGGCCCCGAGAGCGCCGTTGTTGCGCAGTTCCACGTACTTCTCGGCCGGAAGCGCGTTCAGGCGCTCTTCGGAGATGGCCCAGTAATCGGCAACCTTCTGCACCGGCCCGGTGTCGCGGCCCTGCGGATCGCGCGGCTGGAAGGTCACGGTCTTCTGTTCGAAGAGGTCCATCGACGCGATGATGCGCGAGAAATCCATCGTGGCACGACGCTGGCGCTCGAACTCCTTGCAGAACTCGATGGCGTCCGTCGTGAACTTGCTCGGCTGGCCGTTTTCGAAGAACGGCACATCCGGCTGGTTCGACACCATCGGGGCCGCGCGGTCGACGCACAGAAGCAGGCGATCGGAGGCTTCATCAGCAGCAAACACAAACGGATAGCGGCGGACGAATGCCGGGATGTAATAGTCCTCGAACACATAGCCGTTCTGGTCGACGAACAGGTTCTGCCCCTGACGAACGCCCATGACGGCAACCGGGGTGCGCTCGTCGCCGACAAAGATGATCGGATAGGACGCAGCGGCGACGCCGAACTCGGTTACCGTCACCGGCACCGCATGGGCGCCGCGCAGGAACGCAAAGGGTTCGGCGATCTGGCGGACACCGAGGCCGCCATGGTTTTCGGCGGACAGGGGCTGCGGGTCCTTGTAGAACAGGACCTGACCGGTAATCGGCGGTTGACCGCCAGCTGCATTTGGCATCGTCACGAGGGCTGAACTCCTAAGATTTGGCCGGAGCGATACCGGAAATATACTCTGGCCACAACTCCCGAACCGGGCTCAATTACAGTGCACTTCCCGTGAAAAATCCGTCATGCCGCAACAGCTTCAGCTTCATCGCCCTCGTTTGCTGCCCCGCCTCGGCGCTGTGTTGCTGCTCGGCCTCGCTGCTGCTTGCTCCGGCGGCGCCGACCCGGAAGGCACCCCCCGGCGCATCGTGCGCGAAGTCGAGCGCACACTTACCACGGTCGCCCAGAACGAACTCGTGCGCGATCCCGAACTTGCAACCCGCCTCGGCATACAGCCGGATGCTGCCGGCTACGACTTCGGCAGGTATCTGACCGACCGTTCACAGGCCGCCTTCGAGCGTGCGCGCCTCGAACGCCTCGAAACGCTGGACGCGCTTGTCCGCACGGCTCGCCCCGCCCCTGGTAGCGCCCTCGCCCGACATCTCGACACAGTGATCGCGGCGCATGAAGCGGCAGAGCGCGTGCTGGTCTTCGGCCATGGCGCCGGCGACCTGTCGGTATTCTACCCCTATGTCGCCGACCACATGCGCGGCGCCTATCTCGACGTGCCGGAACTGCTCACGCGGCGCCAACCAGTGGAGACGCCGGCTGATGTGGAGGCCTTCCTGTCGCGCGTCGCGCAGTTTGCCGGTGCGATTGACGACGACCGCCGCCGCCTTGAGGCCGATGCACTCGCCGGTGTGCTCCCACCTGCCCCCGTACTGGCAAGAATGCAGGTGCTTGCCGCCGCTGGTGCACTGGAGACGCCTGAAACCTCGTTCATGGTGCAGACTTTCGACAATCTGCTCGCGGGCGTGGAGGGCTTGCCTGCTGATGCGCGCGCGCGCCAGTCGGAACGACTTCGGGACATCCTGACCGAGGATGTCGTCCCGGCTTACGCCCGCTTTGCGGAGACACTGACAAAGCTTGCCGAAAGCGCGCCCACAGAGCCGGGCGTCTGGCAACTCGATGGCGGCGACGCCTATTACAGAGCGATCCTCGACGCCTACACGGGCACGCGCGAAACACCGGCCGAACTGCACGCGCGCGGCGAGGCTGATGTGAAGCGTCTCACTGCCGAACTGGACACGGCGCTCGCCGCGGCGGGTCTGCCTGACGGCACGGTGCAGGAACGCCTCGTCTTCCTCGGCCAACAGCCCGGACAGGTCTACGAGGATTCTGATCTCGGACGCGCTGCCCTCATCGAGCGCCTCACACTCCTTACCACCCGGGCGAGCCGCGTCGTGCAGGATCAGATCGGCGCGCCGCCGTCAGGTGCGGTCACGGTCAGCATGGTGCCGGTTGCCTTCTCCGCCGCCTCGCCTTCTGCGGTCTACACGCCGCGCACTGCAGACGGACGCAATCCGGCGCGCTTCGAGATCAATCTCACGCGGCTTGCAGACTGGCCGGACTACAGCCTGCCGACCCTCGTCTATCACGAAACACTGCCAGGCCATCACCTGGAGAGCGGTATCGCCAGTGAACAGGCCGGGCTGCCACTTGCGCGCCAGCTGATCTGGAACCCCGGCTATGGCGAGGGCTGGGCCTCCTACGCCGAGACACTCGCCGATGAGGGCGGTCTTTATACGGATGATCCGCTCGGGCGCCTTGGCTACCTGCAATCAATGCTTCTTCGCGCGGCCCGGCTTGTAGCCGACACCGGGATCCATCAGCAGAAATGGACGCGGGATCGCGCCATCTCATACATCACCAGCACGACCGGCCTGAGCCCGGAAGCGGCCGCCGACGAGGTCGACCGCTACAGCATCTGGCCCGGACAAGCCGCCGCCTACTGGATCGGCCGCCAACGCTTGCTCGATCTGCGTGAACGCGCCCAGCGTGTGCTCGGGCCGAAGTTTGAGCCGAAGGCCTTTCACGCAGCCATCCTCGGCGGGGGCCCTCGCCCGCTCGATATGGTCGAGGCCGACGTGACCCGCTGGTACACCGAAGCGGCGCGCTGAAGGCGGCGCTCAGGCCGCGAGGCGGATGACCTGGCCGGTGCGGACACCGGAGCTGATGATCGGGCGGAACCCGGCTTCCAGGTCTGCCACCATCTGTTTTCGGACTGGCGCATCGAACTCGAGTGCAACGAACACCGCAGTGGCGCCATAGCGTTCGGCCTCGGCCAGCGCCCAGATGGGCTGGATGTCGTGCGGTTTGCCCGAGAGCTCGATCACCCGGAAAACCCGCCATCCGCAGGCTTCCGGAATGGCGAATATGGCAACGCCCGGACCGCGCGCCCACGGCGCATCAGCGGCTGCCCGCTGGAAAGACCACGCCTTGCCCGATTGACCGCGAAAGCTGACTGCGCTACACATGTTCTTGCTCCGTTCCTTGTAGTATGTTCCTACTATGTTCCAGTTTGGTTCGCAAGAAGTTTTTGGTAAACAAAGGGTTAACGCAGCGCTGAGTCCGTTATCGGACGATTGTGAACTTCCGGCTCTCGAAAACGCGCAGGACCTGTCGCAGTTCCCGTCCGCGCCGGAGGACCTGACCACCTAGTCCGTACACGGCGTATTGCCCCTGCCGGTTGGCGAGTGCCGGTTCCTTTTCGATTCGCCAAGTGGGGCTTTCCGCGTGGCGCCGAAAAATGGCGAAGGTCGCAACGTCTTTGCCGAAACCGATGGAATAGTCGCGCGCCTCGCCGGCAATCACCAGGCGTCCATACACGTCAAGAATGGGCTGGAGTTCGCTCTTCTGGAAGGCGACCACCGGATCGGGGGCAGGCTTGCGCGAAAGATGTTCCGTCATTGATGACAGTTCCGCACAGGTTTGCCTCCGCGTCCAGACCGGACAACAACTAACTGCGAATTAATCCGCCAGTCCCGAAATCTCCGCATTTCGGACTTGCCCCGGACACAGCACACCTCCATCTTTGAATCGTCGGGCGGAGGCATTTAACAGGTGCTCCAGACCCATCAGCCCCCCCAGCCCCCTGGGGCGCTTGACCAGCTTCTGCCCGACACCCTCTCCCCCCCTCAGAACAAGCGGGATTTTTGCTGCCGTTTCAGCGTTTGCCGAAACGTTCGAGCACGGGTTTCACGAGACGCCCGGCGCGCTGTCCTATCCCGGAAGCATTCGAAAGGCGGCGCGCGACGAAACCGTCCAGATCTTCCGGTGACGGATTGTCCGCCCAGTAGAGAATGATCGCTGGCAGCACAGCCGCCAGCAGGCCGCGTTTCGAGTAGCGATTGTAATCCTCTGACGTATCGCCTGCGGCGGTCCAGATCATGTCCGCCACCTTCCAGGTCCGCTGCAGGGCCGGTCCCGCGCTCCAGGGCAGGAACCCCCGGCTGGCGGCGCGGCGCACGGCCTCCCGGTTCGGCTCCAGGGCGGCCAGCCAGACGAGTACACCGCGTTTGACCTTGTCCGGCACGCGCATCGCGCTGAGGTCTTCACGCGCAAGCGCATTCTTTGCGGCCTCTTCGGCGTCGTCAAAGAAGGTGTCGATGAGGTCCACCACGCCCTGCGGGGCGGCGAGCGCCTGTTCACCTTCGGTAAGCCCGGCGCGGCCCGCGGCCAGCTTCGCGGCGGCCTCGCTCCAGCCGTCAAAAGCCACCTCGGGCAGCAATTCAGCCAGCCAGCGGCGGCGCAGCAGGACAGAGGGGGGCACAGTCATGTCAAATTCCACGCAGGCTGGGGCTTGGCGAGTCCGCTTGCCCCGTGATATAGGCCGCGCTTTCCGGGCTGTCAGGCCCAATTTGACCCGTTTTCCGGGCCGCTGCCCGAACCGAACCTGATGGAGAAGTCCTATAGTACAGATCGTCGTCCGCGATAATAACGTTGAGCAAGCCCTGCGCGCGCTGAAGAAGAAGATGCAGCGCGAAGGCCTGT
>CAZXQD010000077.1:0-16982 GCA_964643405.1 uncultured Hyphomonas sp.
TCTCCAAAACCGCAGGTCGTGGGTTCGAGTCCCTCTGCCCCTGCCAGGTCCCAATCTCCCCGAAGTGCCCACCACGCCCTTGTGCCGGCGCCTTTCCGGCGCCTACAAACCGTCTGACCCCGGCCCGCAGGAGACCGTTTCCCTGACCCAATCCAGCCAGAACCCTGCTGGCCAGCCCTGGTGGCGTGGCGCCGTCGTTTATCAGATCTACCCGCGCTCCTATCTCGACACCAATGGGGACGGGATCGGCGACCTGCCAGGAATCACGCAGAAGCTCCCCTACATCGCGAGGTTGGGGGTGGAGGCGATCTGGATTTCGCCCTTCTTCAAGTCGCCGATGAGCGATTTCGGCTATGACGTCTCGGACTATTGCGATGTTGATCCGATCTTCGGCACGCTCGCCGATTTCGATACGCTGCTGGTCGAAGCCCACCGTCTCGGCCTGAAGGTCATCATCGATCAGGTTTATGCCCACACCTCCGACGCGCATGACTGGTTCGCCTCCAGCCGCGCTTCCCGCGAGGGTCCTTACTCGGACTGGTATGTTTGGCGAGACCCGAAACCTGATGGCAGTCCGCCGAACAACTGGCAGTCCGTATTCGGTGGCCCCGCCTGGACATGGGATGCGCGGCGCCAGCAGTATTACATGCACAACTTCCTCGCCACCCAGCCGCAGCTGAACGTCCACAATCCGGAAGTTCAGGAAGCGCTCCTGGAAGCGGCGAAGTTCTGGCTGGACAAAGGCGTAGACGGTTTTCGTCTCGACGCGATCAACTTCGCGATGTTCGATCCGGACTTCCGGGACAATCCGCCCTGGCCAGCAGAAGGCCGCGTCATCACGCGGCCCTTCGACCTTCAACACCATATCCACAACCAGTCGCACCCGGACATACCGGTGTTCATGGAACGCATCCGCGCGCTCGCGAACGGCTATGGGGACATCTTCACGGTCGCCGAAGTACCCGGTCCCGATCCGCTGCCCGAGATGACCGCCTTCACCGCCGGGGACAAACGCCTCAGCTCTGCCTACAGCTTCGACTTCCTCTACGCGAAAAAACTCTCGCCACGCCGCGTCAAAGCCTCGCAAATGAACTGGGCCGGGGCGTTCCGCGAGGGATGGCCTTCCTGGGCTTTTTCGAACCATGACGCGCCGCGTTGCATCAGCCGATGGGCACCGGCCGGAGCGGATCTGCGCCATTTTGCAAAGCTGACCAACGCGCTGCTGCTCTGCTTGCGTGGCAACCCGATCCTGTATCAGGGCGAGGAACTCGGCCTGCCGCAGGCGGATGTTGCCTTCGAGGACCTTCAGGATCCGGAAGCCATCGCCAACTGGCCCCGCACGCTCGGCCGCGACGGCGCGCGAACGCCGGTGCCTTGGATCAAAGGAAACACCTATGCCGGCTTCTCTGAAACAAAGCCCTGGCTTCCCGTCGGGCAGGGACATGCCGAGTTGGCCGCTGCCGAACAGGAAGGCAACTTCGCTTCGGTCCTTGAATTCACCCGCGCGATGCTGGCAGTCCGCCTGGCCTCACCGGCGCTGCGCCTTGGCAGCGTCACTTTTCCGGACGCACCGGAGCCCTTGCTCGCGATCCGCCGCGAGGAAGCGGGCGAGACAGTAATTTGCCTGTTCAATCTCGGTACGGACGATGTTGCCGTGCCGGAAGCGCTCGTGGCTAAGGCAAATGTCTTGATCGAATCCGGGGCAGGGGCCGCGCCGCCGGAAGCGCTCGCCCCGCTCGCAGTTTGGATAGGCCAGATAACCGCCTAGGCCATCCCGCAGGATTCGCGCACGATCAGGTCCGTTGGCAGACGCTCGGGCCGCAGCACCGCACCCTGGCTCGCGGCCAGCAACTTGGAGACGATCAGCCGGCCAGCCTTCGTCATGTCCTGAGAGATCGTCGTCAGTGCGGGCTGCGCATAGGCGGACAGCTTGATGTCGTCATAGCCGACAACGGCCACATCCTCGGGTACGCGGAGGCCCGCCTTCTGCAGGCTGCGATACGCGCCAAGGGCGATCAGGTCACTGGCAGCGAAGATGGCGTCCAGTGCCGTGCCGCTGCCGATCAGCGCATCTGCGGCGGCTTCGGCATAGCTGAAATCAAACTGCGAGGAGACGACCAGTGCCTCATCGACGGCTATTCCGGCGCGCCGGTGCGCTTCGACATAACCTTCATAACGATGGTGCACTTCCGGGCTCGAGGTGTCGCCCATGAATGCAATCCGGCGGCGCCCGAGGTTCAACAGATGAGACGTCGCCCGCGCGCCGCCGCGCAGGTTGTCGGAGCCGACGGAGCAATACTTCTGGCCGGGCAGATCTGCGCCCCAGGCCACGAATCTGGTTTCCGTTTCGGCCAGCCGGTTCAGCCTTTCGTGCAGCACCCTCTGGCCCAGGAATACGACACCGTCGGCCCGGTTGGCAGTCATCAGCATCGAAAGGTCATCGAGCTGGTCGGGCATAAGGTAGGAGATCAGAACATCGCACCCCAGCCCCCGCGCCGCATCTGCAATTCCGCCGATGAAATCGTGCACAAACGGATGCAGCGGCGACTCCTGCCGGCCCTCGGCGATTGGAATGACAACCGCAACCGTGGCCACCGCGCTCGACAGCATGGCGGGCATGGAAGGACGGAAATGGTAATTATGTTCCCGCGCGAGTTTCCACACGCGCCGCTTGGTCTCGTCATTGACGGCGGGGCTGTTATTCAGGGCGCGCGAGACGGTGGCAATCGAGACACCCGCAATGGAGGCGAGATCCTCGAGCCGGGTCCGGCTGGACATTGCTGGCGAACTCCCCCATAGTCGTTACAACGTTGTCAATTGCTGTCAGCGCAACAATCTGCGCGCACTATAGCTGGTGTAAGATTTTGCAAAACTCCTTTGCGCAGACTGAACTGCTCTTCAGCGCCCGGCTTTTATCGAATAAAAACAAAACTCTTGAAGCGGCCGGACTTGTGGCCGGAAAGGGAGCATGAATTGGCCAAGTTCGTACCCGTCGACCCTTTCGACATCGTCATTTTCGGCGGCACCGGGGACCTCTCCCGCCGCAAGCTGCTGCCCGCCCTCTGGCACCGCTGGCTGGATGGCCAGATTCCGCCAACCAGTGCAATCATCGGCACGGCCCGCTCCGAGATGGACAGCGCCGCCTACCGGCAGTTGGCCCGTGAGGCTTGCGAGAAGGCGTCCGGCGAGAGCTGGGACGCAAAAGCCTGGGCCGAGTTCGAGAAGATCGTGCATTACGTCACGATCGACGCCACCAAGCCGGATGCCGACTGGGCCTCGCTGCGCAAGCAGCTGACAATCGACGCCAAACGCCCGCGTGTTTTCTATCTCGCAACTTCTCCGCATCTTTATGTCGACATCTGCCGCGCCATCGGTATGGCAGACTTGGCGGATGAACCGGCACGTGTGGTGCTGGAGAAGCCGATCGGGACCGACCTTGAATCGGCCCGGGCCATCAATGACGGTGTCGGTGAAGTCTTCGCCGAGCGGCAGGTGTTCCGCATCGACCACTATCTCGGCAAGGAGACGGTGCAGAACCTGATGGTGCTGCGCTTTGCGAACATGCTGTTCGAGCCGCTCTGGTCGCACAACTATATCGACCACGTGCAGATCACGGTAGCCGAGAATCTCGGTCTTGAAGGCAGGGCTGACTACTACGACCGCTCCGGCGCACTGCGCGACATGGTTCAGAACCACCTGCTGCAGCTGATGTGTCTGACAGCGATGGAGCCGCCGAATGACATGGGCGAAGACGACATCCGCACCGAGAAGATCAAGGTGCTGAACGCCATAGCGGCCATCCAGCCGGACCAGGTGAAGAAGCAGACCGTACGCGGACAATACACTTCGGGCCTCCAGGGCGGCCAGCCCGTGAAAGGCTATCTGGAGGAGCTGTCGTCGGCAAATGGCAGCAAGACCGAAACTTTTGTTGCGGTGAAAGCGGAGGTGAAGAACTGGCGCTGGGCGGGCGTGCCGTTCTACCTGCGCACCGGCAAGCGCATGTCGGCGAGGCATTCGGATATCGTGATCCAGTTCAAGCCGGCGCCGCACAACCTTTTCGGACAGGGCGTGGACAGCGTGAACCGTCTGGTGATCCGCCTTCAGCCGGACGAAGCGGTACGCCTGTTTGTACAGATCAAGGAGCCGGGCCCCGGCGGGCTTCGTGTCAAATCTCTGCCGCTGAACCTGTCCTATGCCGAGAGTTTCACCCTTCGCTATCCGGATGCCTATGAGCGCCTGCTGATGGACATTGTACGAGGCAATCTTTCGCTGTTCATGCGGCGCGACGAGGTCGAGGCGGCGTGGCGGTGGGTGGACGGGCTGATCGATGCCTGGGACGCAAGCGGCTATGACCCCGAGACGTATGCCGCTGGCACGGACGGCCCGCTCTCTGCGGCGATGATGATGGACCGGGATGGTCGCAGCTGGTGGAAGGAAGGGTAAGCGCGATGGCGCTGAACCTCACCGAGTTCGAGAGCCGGGAGGCTGCCTCTGAAGCGGCATCGCGGCTGATTGTGCAAGCATTGAAGGCCGACCTGGCAGCGTCCGGTGCTGCCAGCCTGATGGTCTCTGGCGGTGGAACGCCAAAGCGGCTTTTCGGATTGCTTTCCCATGCTGATCTCGACTGGCCGCGCGTAACGGTTGGTCTCGTGGATGACCGTTGGGTGGCGCCCGATCATCCGGATTCGAACGAAAAGCTGGTTCGGACACTCCTGCTTCAGGACAAGGCTGCTCGTGCAAACTTTCTTCCGATGAAGACAAAAGACGCGCGGCCGTTCGAAGCGGAGATGAACCGCAATGCGGCGTATGCACCTCATTGCTGCGCAGCAAGCTTCGTACTGCTTGGCATGGGAGAGGATGGGCACACAGCTAGTTGGTTTGCAGGCATGGACGGCCTCGCCGATGTCGTGTCTCCTGAACAACAGCGCTGCGTCGCGGCGGTGGAGGCGCTTCAAGCCATCCAGCCGTTGCGGATGACGTTGACCGGCTCAGCCGTTTACGCTGCGAAGCAAGGGCTGCTGCTTGTATTCGGTGAGGAAAAGCGCAGCATGTTGCTTGTCGCACCGGAGGCAGACCCGATGACTTGTCCGGTGCGTTTTGCGATCGACGGCCTTGGCCGCAAGCTTTCTGTATATTGGGCTCCATGATGACCGCCAGACTGAACCCCGTTGTAAAAGCCGTTACCGCGCGGATCGAGGAACGCTCGCGGGAATCGCGGGCGGCCTATCTGGAGATGATCCGCTCACGGAGGCCTACGGAGTTTGCCCGTACGCGCCTGACTGAAGGCAACCTTGCCCACCAGTCAGCCGGTTGTGCCGTGCTGGAAAAGACGCAGATCCTTGGCGCAGGATGGCCAGTGATCGGAGTCATCACGGCTTACAATGACATGCTGTCGGCCCACGCGCCGTTTGAACATTTCCCGCAGATGATCCGCGAGGCAGCGCGTGAGGTACATGCGGTCGCACAGGTGGCAGGCGGTGTTCCGGCCATGTGTGACGGAGTCACGCAGGGCCAGGAAGGTATGGAACTGTCACTGTTCTCGCGCGACGTGATCGCGATGGCGTCCGCAATCGGCCTTTCGCACGACACGTTTGATGCGGCGCTGCATCTTGGCGTTTGTGACAAGATTGTGCCGGGGCTCGTGATTGCGGCGCTGCGCTTTGGCTGGCTGCCCTCGGTGTTCGTGCCCGCCGGGCCGATGCCATCCGGCCTGCCGAACCCCGAGAAGGTCCGTGTGCGGCAATTGTTTGCGGAAGGGATGGTTGGACGCGAGGCGCTGCTCAAGGCCGAGGCCGACAGCTATCACAGCCAGGGCACCTGCACCTTCTATGGCACGGCCAACTCCAACCAGATGCTTATGGAAGTGATGGGCCTGCACCTGCCGGGCGCGGCTTTCCCGAACCCCGCCACAAAGCTGCGCGCGGCGCTGACGCGGGCGGCAACGCACCGCGCGGCCGCGATCACGGCGCAGGGCAAGACCTACCTGCCAGCGGGCGAGCTGATCGACGCGCGGGCCATCGTCAACGGCATTGTCGGCCTGATGGCGACCGGCGGCTCGACCAACCATGCGCTGCACATTCCGGCGATGGCGGCCGCGGCGGGCATCGCTGTGACGCTGCAGGACTTTGCGGACCTGTCCGCCGCGACGCCGCTGCTGGCCCGGATCTATCCGAACGGGCCTGCGGATGTGAACCATTTTCACGCGGCGGGCGGCATGAGCTTTCTGATCGGGCAGCTCCTGTCAGCGGGCCTGCTGCACGGCGATGCTCAGGGTGTGGCGGGGCCTATCGCTGCCTATGCCCAGGAGCCGGTACTCATTGAGGATCAACTCGTCTGGCGGCCGGCACCAACACAGAGTGGCGATCTGGATGTTCTGCGGCCCATAAATAACCCGTTCTCGGCGGATGGCGGATTGCGGCTCATCACGGGCAGTCTCGGCGAGGGAGTGTCGAAGATTTCGGCCGTAAAGTCTTCGCACCAGCGGGTCGAGGCGCCAGCGATCGTGTTCGAGTCCCAGGACGCGCTGAAGGCGGCTTTCGAGGCGGGGCAGCTGAACCGGGACTTTGTGGCGGTTGTGCGCTTCCAGGGCGCCGCAGCGAACGGGATGCCTGAGCTGCACGGCCTGACTCCGGTGCTCGGCGTATTGCAGGACCGGGGGCACAAGGTGGCGCTGGTGACTGACGGGCGAATGTCCGGCGCAAGCGGAAAGATTCCCTCCGCGATCCACCTTAGTCCGGAAGCGGCGCATGGCGGTCCGATTGCCCGTGTGATTGATGGAGACATGATCCGGCTAGATACCGAGGCGGGCCGGCTGGAGGTGCTGGTCGATCCGGCAGAGTTAGAGGCGCGTCCGGCTGCGCCTTTCCGGCCCAACCGGGCGCCGGCGGGGTTGGGGCGAGAGATGTTTGACCTGTTCCGCATGAATGTCGGCCCGGCGGCGACCGGGGCGAGTCCGTTCAATTTTCTCGGTCTTCGGGGCTGACGATGGATGGGGGGCTGTTAGTCGGAGACGTTGGCGGGACCAATGCGCGCTTTGCGCTCGCAGTGCAGCGGGGCGTCTGGCTGCGGATAGAGCGGTTCGAAGCGCTTGCAGGAGAGGACTATCAGGCGTTCGGCGATGCGCTGCGGCATTATCTCGATCAGACCAGCGTACGTGCGGAGGCCGCCTGCATTGCTGTAGCGGGGCCTGTACGGGACGGGCGCGTGCACCTGACGAACCGGGATTGGACGATCTCCGAGGCGGATATCCGGAAGACGCTCGGGGTTGCCCGGGCGCTGCTGATCAATGATTTCGTGGCGATGGCGCGTTCCGTGCCCGAACTGGAGCCGGATGCTTTCGAACTGATCTTCGATGGCGAGCCCGTCGTCGCGGCGCCGTTGATCGTTTGCGGGCCGGGGACGGGGTTCGGGGTTTCGACCCTGGTGCCAGAGGTGAACGGGCGCTGGCGCGTGCTGGCAGGTGAAGGCGGGCACATCGCTTACGCGCCGCGTACTGCGCTGGAGCGCGAGCTTGCGGGCATCCTTGCGCGGGATCATGGCTATGTGTCGAATGAACTCGTGGCATCCGGGAGCGGGCTCGACGAAGTTCATTCGGCGTTCTGCGAAATCTACGGTGTCGCAAAAGCCGCCCTGACGCCCGGCGAGATGCGGGCGAGGGCGGATGCGGGCGACGCGATGTATCGCGCGCTGATCGAAGTTCGGGCGCTGGCTGTGATGGGGGCTGCGGGGGACCTTGTACTCGCCACAGGTGCGCTGGGCGGCGTGGTGCTGGCCGGCGGCGTGTCCGAGCGGCTTGGCGATTTCCTGAAGACGCCAGTTGCGCGCGAGCGATTCGTTTCGCGCGGACCGATGAGCGATTATCTGGAGCGATGCCCGGTGCGGTTGCTGCACGATCCGGTTGCGCCGCTGGTCGGGGCTGCGGCCTATTTCCGCCAGCAATTCGCCGGTTGAGAGCGGCGGTTGGCAAACTGCCGGCCAAGCCTAACTTGCGAGACGTTCGCATGTAGCCTACGCGGCTGGATATGCACAGAAATTTCAAGGTGTTTTAGCTTCCGGCGCGGCACCCCGTGCTGCACGTCCGTGACGCACTGACGCAACCTGAGTGCTCGCGATCCGCGACGCCAGGACGCTATACTGCGAAAGTCCGGAGTCGGTGGCCGTGTGCGTGTTGCGCAGGCGCGAAAACCGTCCTAATCGGGCGACCGTTGGCTCTGTACCTGGAGGTACCAAGCATGTCCGAAGTCGAGCGTCTGGCCCTGGATTATCTCCCGGTCATCTTTTTCATTGTGCTCGGAGCCGTAATTTCCGGCCTGTTCGTCGTGGGGTCGGTCCTTCTGGCCCCGTCGAAGCCTGATCCCGAGAAGAACTCGGCATACGAGTGCGGATTCAATGCATTTGATGATGCGCGGATGAAGTTCGACGTGCGCTTCTATCTGGTCGCCATCCTGTTCATCATTTTCGACCTTGAGGTTGCGTTCCTGTTCCCCTGGGCCGTCAGCCTCGGTGAAATCGGCATCCTGGGCTTCTGGTCCATGGTGGGCTTCCTGGGCGTCCTGACCATCGGGTTCATTTATGAGTGGCGCCGTGGCGCGCTGGAGTGGGAATGATGTCCGGCGGCTCAAACAAACCGTATGCATTGGGCGCTGCACGCGCCGGCGTTGAGGGCGGGTTCCAGCCGGGAAGCGACGACCCGTTCTACAAGGGCCTGTCGGATCAACTGGCTGACAAGGGCTACTTCACTGCCGCCGCAGACGATCTGATCACCTGGGCCCGTACCGGCTCCCTTATGTGGATGACGTTCGGTCTCGCCTGCTGCGCGGTGGAGATGATGCATGCGGGCAACCCGCGTTACGATCTCGAGCGCTTCGGCATGGCCCCGCGCGGGTCGCCCCGCCAGTCCGACGTGATGATTGTGGCAGGCACGCTGACCAACAAGATGGCTCCAGCCCTCCGCAAGGTCTACGATCAGATGCCGGAGCCGCGCTACGTCATTTCGATGGGCAGCTGCGCCAATGGCGGCGGCTATTACCATTACAGCTACAGCGTCGTGCGCGGCTGCGACCGGATCGTGCCGGTGGATATCTACATCCCGGGCTGCCCGCCCACCGCTGAAGCGCTCGTGTACGGCTTCCTGCAATTGCAGAAGAAGATCCGCCGCGAAGGCTCGATTGAACGGTAGGCCAGGCTTATGAACACCGAAAACCTTGTCGATCTCGCCGCTCATATCGAAAGCCGGATGCCGGACGCCGTGCGCTCGACGCAGATTGTCGTGGGCGAGCTGACGATCCTCGCCGAGCGCGAGCACATCTTGCCTCTGCTGCGGTTCCTGCGCGATGACCAGCAGTGCAACTTCGAGACGCTGATCGATATCTGCGGCGTGGACTATCCGGAGCGCACGGAGCGTTTCGAGGTGGTCTACCACCTGCTGTCGATGCGGATGAACCAGCGTGTGCGGGTGCGTATCCGGGCGAATGAGGAGACACCAGTTGCCAGTTCGGTTCCGATCTGGCCAGCCGCCAACTGGTTCGAGCGCGAAGCGTTCGACATGTACGGCATTCAGTTCTCGGATCATCCGGACTTGCGCCGCATCCTGACTGACTATGGCTTCGAGGGTTTCCCGCTGCGCAAGGATTTCCCGCTGACGGGCAATTACGAGGTTCGTTATGACGACCTCGAGAAGCGCGTGATCTACGAGCCGGTAAAACTGGTTCAGGAGTATCGCAACTTTGATTTCCTTTCGCCCTGGGAAGGGATGACGTCCCAGATTCCGGGCGACGAGAAAGCCCGCGGAGGCGCCTGACCCCATGGCAGACACAGCCCACCTGATTGAAGAAGACGATCGCAAGTTCACACTGAACTTCGGGCCTCAGCACCCGGCAGCGCACGGCGTGTTGCGGATGATCATGGATCTCGACGGCGAAGTCGTGACCCGCATCGACAGCCATATCGGCCTGTTGCATCGCGGCACCGAGAAGCTGCTGGAGTACAAGACCTACCTCCAGGGCCTGCCGTATTTCGACCGCCTCGATTACTGCTCGCCGATGAACCAGGAGCACGCCTGGTGTCTCGCGATCGAAAAACTGCTCGGCATTGACGTGCCGCGCCGCGGGAGTCTGATCCGCGTCATGTTCTCCGAAATCGGCCGGATCATGTCGCATATTCTCAACGTGACGACGCAGGCGATGGACGTGGGCGCTCTGACCCCCATTACCTGGGGCTTCGAGGAACGCGAAAAGCTTTGCGTGTTCTATGAGCGCGCTTCCGGCAGCCGGATGCATGCCGCTTATTTCCGTCCGGGTGGTGTCCACCAGGATCTGCCGCAGAAGCTGATCGACGATATTGCCGCGTGGTGCGAACAGTTCCCGGAAAAGCTGGCGCGCATCGAAGATCTGATCACCGAAAACCGCATCTTCAAGCAGCGAAACGCCGATATCGGCGTGGTCGACCAGCGCACAATCATGGACTGGGGATTCACTGGCGTGATGGTGCGCGGCTCGGGTCTCGCGTGGGACCTGCGCCGGTCGCAGCCCTATGAGTGTTACTCCGAACTCGACTTCAAAATCCCTGTCGGCAAGCACGGCGACAACTACGACCGTTATGTCTGCCGCATGGAAGAGATGAAAGAGTCGACCAAGATCATCCAGCAGTGCATCGCGTTGATGGCGAAGGAGGGCCCAGGACCGGTCCTGCTTGCGGGCAGCAAGCTGTCTCCGCCGCGCCGCGCTGAAATGAAGAACTCGATGGAAGCGCTGATCCATCACTTCAAGCTGTACACGGAAGGTTTCCACGTGCCGGCGGGCGAATGCTACGCCGCCATAGAAGCCCCGAAGGGCGAGTTTGGTGTGTATCTGGTGGCGGACGGCACCAACCGGCCCTACCGCGCCAAGATCCGCGCGCCGGGTTATCCGCACCTCCAGGCTATGGACCATCTCTCCAAGGGCCACATGCTCGCAGACGTGTCGGCGATCCTCGGCTCGCTCGACATCGTGTTCGGGGAGGTGGACCGGTGAGTACTTCTGCTGAACTCGTCCAGCGCCAACTGGATGCATATAACAAGCAGGATATCGAGGCTTTCCTCGCGTGCTACGCAGAGGATGCCGTACTGGCAACGTTCAACGGTGACGTGACGTTCAGCGGCATCGCCGCTATCCGCAAGCGCCATGAAGACCTGTTCTATGAGTTTCCCAAGAACCACGCGAAGCTCGCCAACCGCATCGATCTCGGCACGACCGTGATCGACCATGAGCAGGTCGAACGTTCGCCGGGTGGCGACCGGTTTGAGGTGGCAGCCATCTACACGATCAAGGGCGGCAAGATCGTCCGCGTGGACTTTGCGCGAGCGGGAGCCGTCTGATGGCCGTGCTGCCGGAACAGCGCCTGTCGATCATCACACTCGGGGTCAAGGATCTTGGTGCGATGGTTCGTTTCTATACTGACGTTCTCGGTTTCGAAGACCGGGGCGTCAAGGGAGAGGTTGCGTTCTTCAATGCCGGCGGGATGGCACTGGGCCTGTGGGACGAGACAAAGCTGGCCAAGGATGCCGGCATGGAGCCAGATCGCAAGGGCGAGTTCCGCGGCTTTGCGCTGGCATTCAATGCGCGGTCGGTCGAAGAAGTTGACGGAATTTTCGACCGCCTCGACAAGGCCGGCGTGCGCATTCCCAAACCGCCGCACAAGACCTACTGGGGCGGCTATTCCGGTTATTTTGCAGACCCTGAGGGCAACGCCTGGGAAGTGGCGTTCAATCCCTTCTGGCCTATAGATGAAGCGGGGCGCGTAACCGTGCCGGCGCCTAAGGAGCGATAGATGGCCTTGCGCCGGTTTGACATCGAGGCAGGCGGCGACCGCTTTGCCTTCAAGCCCGAGACGGAAGAGAAGATCGCGTTCTGGCGCGGCAAGTATCCGGCGGACAAGCAGCGCTCGGCTGTGATCCCTCTGCTGTGGCTGGCGCAGAAGGACAACAATGGCTGGCTGTCCGAGCCGGCTATGCGCGAAGTCGCGGACCGGCTGGAGATGCCGTACATCCGCGTCTACGAAGTCGCCACCTTCTACACGATGTTCCGTCTGCAGCCGGTCGGCAAATACCATGTTCAGTTGTGCGGTACGACGCCTTGCCAGCTGCGCGGTGCCGAAGGCCTGAAGGACGTCTGCAAGAAGGAAATCGGTAAGCCGATGTACGTCACGGACGACCAGCGGCTCTCATGGGAAGAGGTTGAGTGCCTCGGCGCGTGCGTGAATGCGCCGATGGTTCAGATCAATGACGATTACTACGAAGACCTGACGCCAGAGACTTTTGCGGCAATCATCGGGCGTTTGCGTAACGGTGTGGACGTCGCGCCAGGTCCGCAGGTCGACCGCGTCAACAGCGCGCCGGAAGGCGGCACGACGGTTCTGACCGAACCGTCGCTGTTTGATGGCAGCCGCAACAAGGTGGCTTCGCTTCCCAATCTGCCGCAGCCACCCGCACCGCCGCCGACACCGGAAGCGACCGGCCAGCCGGACGCCGCTGCGCCCACGAATACGAAACGCGAAGAGCCCACCAGCAAGGATATCAAGAGTTAAGCCATGCTGCAGGACAAAGACCGTATCTTCACAAACCTCTACGGCCTTCACTCGCCGGACCTTGAAGCCGCGAAGAAGCGCGGCGCCTGGCACCTGACGAAAGAGATGCTGGACCTTGGTCCGGACTGGCTGTGCGACCAGATAAAGGCGTCAGGCCTGCGCGGTCGCGGCGGGGCAGGGTTCCCGACCGGCCTGAAGTGGACCTTCATGCCGAAGGAAGTGCGCGACCGCCCGCACTATCTCGTCGTCAACGCTGACGAGTCCGAACCCGGCACGTGCAAGGACCGCGAGATCATGCGGCATGATCCGCACCTTCTGATCGAAGGCTGCATGGTGGCGAGCCGCGCGATGCGCGCCCACAAATGCTATGTTTACATCCGCGGCGAATACATCGCGGAGCGCCATGCACTCGAGAAGGCGGTGAAGGAAGCGTACGAAGCGAAGCTGATCGGCAAGAACAACGTCAACGGCTGGGACTTCGACCTCTACGTTCACCATGGCGCGGGCGCCTATATCTGCGGAGAGGAAACCGCGCTTCTGGAAAGCCTGGAAGGCAAGAAGGGCCAGCCGCGGCTGAAGCCGCCATTCCCGGCCAATGCGGGTCTCTATGGTTGTCCGACGACCGTGAACAACGTGGAGTCGATTGCCGTTGTGCCAACCATCCTGCGCCGGGGCGCGCAGTGGTTTGCAGGCTTCGGACGACCGAACAATGCGGGCACGAAGCTGTTCTGCATCTCGGGCCACGTGAACAAGCCGTGCAACGTTGAAGAAGAGATGTCGATCACGTTCCGTGAACTGATCGAAACGCATTGCGGCGGCATTCGTGGCGGCTGGGAAAATCTCAAGGCGGTCATCCCGGGTGGTTCGTCAGTGCCGATGGTGCCGGCCGAGCAGATCATGGACGCGTACATGGACTTCGACACGCTGCGCGACCTGAAGTCCGGGCTCGGCACGGCGGCTGTGATCGTCATGGACAAGCAGACGGACCTGATCAAGGCGATCGCGCGCCTCGCTTACTTCTACAAGCATGAGAGCTGCGGCCAGTGTACGCCATGCCGCGAAGGCACCGGCTGGATGTGGCGCGTACTCGAACGCATGGTGAAGGGCGAAGCGACGCATGACGAGATTGACACGCTGCTGGAAGTGACCAAGCAGGTGGAAGGCCACACGATCTGCGCGCTCGGCGACGCGGCGGCATGGCCGATCCAGGGTCTGATCCGCCACTTCCGCCATGAAATCGAAGAACGCATCAATCGCTACCGGCAGCCCCGCGCCTTTGTGCAGGGTTCCGTGATCGCGGCGGAGTAGGGCCATGTCCGATACATTCAAGCTCAATATCGACGGCCAGGAAGTCGAGGTTCCGAAGACCTACACGCTGATGCAGGCGTGCGAGGAAGTCGGCGCCGAGATTCCGCGCTTCTGCTATCATGAGCGCCTTTCCGTGGCCGGCAACTGCCGGATGTGCCTTGTCGAGTGGGAAGGCGCGCCGAAGCCGATTGCTTCGTGTGCTGAAGTTGTCGGCAACATGCGTCCGAACAAGGACGGCTCTGCGCCGATCATCCGCACCAAGGGGGCTTATGTCGAAAAAGCTCGCAATGGCGTGATGGAATTCCTGCTGATCAACCACCCGCTGGATTGCCCGATCTGCGACCAGGGCGGCGAATGCGACCTGCAGGACCAGGCGGTGGCCTATGGCCGCGCCGACAGCCGCTATGACGAGAACAAGCGGGCGGTTGAAGACAAGAACATGGGTCCACTCGTCAAGACGATCATGACGCGCTGCATCCAGTGCACGCGCTGTGTGCGCTTCGTGGCAGAAGTTGCGGGCGTCGAAGAGATTGGCATGATCTCGCGCGGTGAGAGCGCCGAGATCACGACCTATCTCGAAAAATCTCTAACCTCTGAACTCTCGGGCAACGTGATCGACCTTTGCCCGGTCGGTGCACTGACGTCGAAGCCCTACGCCTTCAATGCGCGCCCCTGGGAGCTGCGCAAGACCTCGTCCATCGACGTTATGGACGCGATGGGCGCGGCGATCCGTGTGGATGCGAAGGGTGATGCGGTGATGCGCATCCTTCCGGAGATTAGCGAAGACGTGAATGAAGAATGGCTGTCGGACAAATCCCGCTTCGTGTGGGACGGTCTTGCCCGTCAGCGTCTGGACCGGCCGTATGTGCGCCAGAACGGCAAGCTGCACGCAGTTACCTGGCCGGAGGCGCTGGACGCCGTGAAGGCGGCGCTGTCGGTGAACGCTGACGAGATCGGCGTTGTGGCCGGTGATCTGATCGAAGCCGAGCAGGCGAAAGCGGCGCTGGACTTCTTCCGCGGCCTTGGCGTGAAGAGCACCGACTGTCGTCCGGCGGGCGCTCAGTATGGCACCAGCGGCGTTCGCGAGCATTACCTGCTGAACCCGACGCTCGCTGGCGTTGAAGAAAGCGATGCGCTGCTGCTGGTCGGCACAAACCCGCGCATTGAGGCGGCCGTCTGGAATGCGCGCATCCGGAAGTCATGGCTGTGGGGCAACCTGAAGGTTGGTGTCATCGGCGAAGCGGCGGACCTTACTTATCCGTACGAGCACCTTGGTAACTCGCCCGACGCTCTGTCGTCGGCAGCGGTGGCGGACTTCTTCAAGGGCTCGAAGCGGCCAATGATTGTGGTCGGTGAAGCGGCTGTTTGCCGGAACGATGGCGCGGCGGTCCTCTCAGCGGCTCTGAAGCTTGCGCAGGATACTGGCGCGATTGCGGAAGGCTGGGCCGGTTACGGTATGCTGCATACGGCTGCCGGCCGCGTCGGCGCGCTTGACGTTGGCTTCGTCCCGGCAGAGGGCGGCACGGCGACAGCGGACATTCTTGGCGGCGGCTTGAAGACGGTCGTTCTGCTCGGCGCGGACGAAGTGGATCTTTCGAAACTTGGCGCAGCGAAAGTCATCTATGTCGGTTCACACGGCGATGCCGGTGCTTCGCGCGCCGATATCGTTTTGCCTTGTGCGGCGTATACGGAAATGTCGGCAACCTATGTGAACACCGAAGGACGTGTGCAGATGACAACGCGGGCGGTGCAGCCGAAGGGCGACGCCCGCGAGGGCTGGGCCATCTTCCGCGCGCTCTCGGCGATGATGGGCAAGGTCCTTCCGTACGACACCGCCGACGACCTGCGTGCGCTGATGCGCGGCAAAGCAGGCGAGAACACGCCGTTCTCGGGCCGTGGCTATGCGCCGGGCGCCAAGGGTGTGGCAGCGCTGTCAGCTCCACCGCCTCCAGCCGCAGGCAACCGCGGCGGTCAGCCTTTCAAGCGCGCTGTGACGGACTTCTACCTGACCAATCCCATTGCCCGCGCCTCGCGCACGATGGCCGAGTGTTCTGCGCTGGCGACCAGCCTAGACACCGCAGTAGCAGCGGAGTAGGGCGGCGCCATGAGTAATGCCATCGAGTCTCTGGGCAGCCTCTGGGGTCCGCTTCTGGTGCTTGGCCAGATCGGCCTGTTTACGCTTGTGCTGCTTTTGTCGATCGCTTTCCTACTGCTGTTGGACCGGAAAATCTGGGCCGGCGTCATGATGCGCAAGGGCCCGAACGTTGTGGGTCCCTTTGGACTACTGCAATCCTTCGCCGACTTCGGAAAGTTCCTGCTGAAGGAAATCGTCATCCCTGCTGGCGCCAACAAGTTCGTCTTCATCTTTGCGCCGATCCTAACTTGTACGCTCGCCTTCGCGGCCTGGGCGGCGATCCCGGTCGCGCCTGGCACGAATGCAGGTACGACCTGGGTGATATCCGATCTGAACGTCGGCGTGCTCTACCTGTTCGCGATCAGCTCGCTGGGCGTGTACGGCATCATCATGGGCGGCTGGGCTTCCAACTCGAAATACCCTTTCCTCGGCGCGCTGCGCTCGGCGGCGCAGATGGTATCTTACGAGGTCTCCATCGGTTTCATCATCATCACGGTGATCCTGATGGTCGGCTCGATGAACCTGTCGGACATCGTCGCCAACCAGGACGGCGGTATCTGGAACTGGCATGCCTTCGCTTTCCAGAACTTCCCGCTAATCCTCGTGATGTTCCCGATGTTCGTGATGTTCTTCATCTCGGCGCTGGCAGAAACGAACCGCCCGCCTTTCGATCTTCCTGAAGCGGAATCCGAACTCGTTGCGGGTTATCAAGTTGAATACGGCTCCACGCCGTATCTGCTTTTCATGCTGGGGGAGTATCTCAACATCGTCCTGATGTGCGCGATGATGACGATCCTGTTCCTCGGTGGCTGGCATGGACCTGTTGCACTTGGCGAGCAGTTTGCGACCGACTATGCGCTGCTGACGGCGCTGTCCGGCCTCTTCTGGTTCATGTTCAAGGTGTTCCTGTGCTTCTGCATGTTCGCGATGGTGAAGGCCATCGTGCCGCGCTACCGCTATGACCAGCTGATGCGTCTGG
>CAZXQD010000078.1:0-16962 GCA_964643405.1 uncultured Hyphomonas sp.
CTCCCGGCCGGCACGCTCGACTCGCTGCTCCTGCCGGAGAACAAGGACCAGCTGACGAAGATCCTGACCTACCACGTTGTCGCTGGCAAAGTGATGTCGGCTGACCTTCCGGCCGCTGACGCGGGCGTGGCCACCTCGACCGTTGCCGGACTCGACCTCTCGGTTCGCGTTGAAGCCGACGGCAGCGCCAAGGCGAACGAAGCCACCATCACCACGGCTGACATCGAAGCCTCGAACGGCGTGATCCACGTCATCGACACGGTGCTCCTGCCGAAGGAATAAGCCTTCCAGGGCTGAAATCCGGGGCCGCGATCCTGAATAGGGGTCGCGGCCTTTTCTTTTCAGAATAGGGTCGCGTGCGAACAAAGAGTGAAACTTCAAGCTGTCTTTAACCCTTGGCGCTGCTAGGGTGGCGCAGATGAGCACCATGATTCGCATCCTCGGCATCGACCCCGGCCTGCGCCATACCGGCTGGGGTGTCATCGAGCAGACCGGCATGCGGCTCACCCATGTCGGCCACGGCGTCATCAATGCAGCCACCGATACCTCGATGGCCGAGCGCCTGGCCGAAATCTTCGAGGCGGTCGGCGAACTCGCGCGCCATCACGCGCCCCATGCCGCCGGGGTCGAGGAAACACTCGTCAACGCCAACCCCCGCGCTGCGCTGAAGCTCGGCCAGGCGCGCGGCGCGGCAATGGCCGCTCTCGCCATGGCAGGCGTTCCCGTCTCCGAATTTGCTCCGCGCCAGATCAAACTGTCCGTGGTCGGAACCGGCACGGCCGACAAGGACCAGGTGAAGTTCATGGTCCAGCGTCTTCTGCCACGCGCCGGGGATATGAAGCTCGACGCCGCCGACGCACTCGCGTGTGCCATCTGCACCGCGCACCATCTGCCGGACTTGCTGCGCAAGAAGGGGGCCGCATGATCATCGGTCGCCTCACCGGCGAGGTCGCCGCCCTCGGGCTCGACCATGTGCTGATCGATGTGAACGGCGTCGGCTATGTCGCGCTGGCCGGCACACGCCTCCTCGCGCGCCTTCACGCCGGCGACCGCGTCACCGTGCATGTCGAAACGCGGGTGACCGAAAGTTCGATCACGCTGTTCGCTTTCGCCACGGATGAAGAACGCGCCTGGTTCGTGCGCCTGCAGGATGTACCGGGGGTTGCGGGCAAGTCTGCGCTTGCGATCCTCGACGGCCTCACGCCTTCTGAAATCATGGATGCCATCGCGCTCGGCGATTCGGGCGCCTTCACGCGCGCCAAGGGCATCGGCAAGAAACTAGGCGAACGCATCGTCACGGAGCTTGCCGGCAAGGCGCCGCCGATGGGCCGGTTCGGCAAGTTCGAGACCGCCGCCATCGCTGGCCTCGCTTCCGCCCCGGTCGCCGCCAGCACAGGCCCGCGCGCGGAAGCCATCAGTGCCCTGACGAATCTCGGCTACACGCAGGGCGAGGCCGCCAAGGCCGTCGCTGCTGCTGCAAAGGACGGCGCCGCCGATAATGTCAGTGCCCTCGTGAAAGGCGCCCTTAAGGAGCTGGCGCGGTGACCCGCAAGGACTCCCTCGCGGACCCCAATGCACAAGGCCCCGATGCGCTGGACCGGGCGCTCCGTCCGCAGACGTTCGAGGACTATGTCGGCCAGCGCAAGGCGAAATCGAACCTGAAGGTGTATGTTGATGCCGCGCGGGGTCGCGCCGAGGCGCTCGACCATGTATTGCTTTTCGGCCCGCCCGGCCTCGGCAAGACGACCCTCGCGCAGATCCTCGCGCGCGAAATGGGCGTAGGATTCCGCTCCACCTCCGGCCCCGTCATCGCCAAGCCCGGCGATCTTGCTGCGATCCTGACGAATCTCGAGCCGAATGACGTCCTCTTCATAGACGAGATCCACCGTCTCCCCGCCATCGTCGAGGAAATTCTCTATCCTGCGATGGAGGACTACGCGCTCGATATTGTGATCGGGGAGGGGCCTGCCGCACGCTCTGTGCGGCTCGACCTTGCGCCCTTCACCCTCGTCGGCGCCACCACCCGCGCAGGCCTCCTCGCCACGCCTCTGCGTGACCGGTTCGGCATTCCGATCCGCCTCGATTTCTACGAGCCCGAAGAGCTCGCCCGCATCGTCATGGCCGCCGCCCGCAAGCTCGGTGCTCCGATCACGGAGGATGGCGCCATAGAGATCGCCGCCCGGGCGCGCGGTACGCCGCGCATCGCGCTGCGTCTGCTGCGCCGCGTGCGCGACTTTGCCGATGCCGAAGGCCAGCCCATCGACAAGCCCGCCGCTGACCGCGCGCTGAAGCGCCTCGAGATCGACACCGACGGCCTTGATGCGCTCGATCGGCGCTACCTCCACGCTCTCGTGAAAACATACGCCGGCGGCCCCGTCGGCGCCGACACGCTCGCCGCTGCCCTCTCCGAAGCGCGCGACGCCGTGGAAGACGTGATCGAGCCTTACCTGATGCAGAAGGGCTATGTCGCGCGCACGCCGCGCGGCCGCATCGCGGCGCCGCTCGCGTATGAGCGCCTCGGCCTCAACGCGCCCAATGGTCAACAAAGCGCACTGTTCACGGACGAAGACTAGTCCCGCGCCCGCATCCCCCACAGCGCGCCGATCATCCCGCCCTTCACGCGCGGCAGCATCACCAGCACAGCGATGATTGCAAACGCGCCAAGCCCGCCAAGCCGCATCCAAAGCGGCCAGTCCTCATGCCGCGCACTGATGAACGTCAGAGCCGCCAGCAGCGGACCCAGCATCAGCACGGTCAGCCAGGGCGGCCCGTCCTCCGCCGCAATCTCCCCGGTCGCCGCGCCGCACGCGCTGCACACCGGCGCCTGCTTGAGGTAGCCCGCAAACAAACGCCCGCGCCCGCACTCGGGGCAGCGTCCACGCACGCCGCGCCACACGGCAACAAGGGCAGGGGAGATCGGCATGCAGCCATGCCTTGCATGGCCGCCGTCTACGCGCGATTCCGCCAATCACCGCACCCGCACGCCGCACAAGGATGACGCCGCCGGCGCGCTCTGGTAGTCCGGATTTATGACAATGGGTTGGGACAGGATCGAAATCCATGATGGCTTTGCCGGCGCGGAGGCCTATGCGGCCCGCGAGGTGCGCCCGGTCCTTGAACGCGTCTCCCTCGATCCGATCAATCCCGACCGGCAGAAGAAGATCATCTCCCGCTTCATGATCGTGCCGTTCATCCTGTTCGGCATTACCTTCATGACGCTGGATCTCCTTCTGCCGGACACCGGATGGCTGGAGTTCCTGCAGGTCCTGCTCTTTCCCATCCTGTTCATCGTCTACATGGCCGCCGGGCTCTTCCTGATGCGCGGCCAGCTCGCGAAGCTCTTCGTCGAGGCGCAGGCCCGCCTCGCCCTGAAGGCCGAAGCGATGAACCGCATCGCGGCCCCCCTCGGCCTCAAATACGTGCCCGCCCCCGGCGGCGCACCGAAAGGCCTCGAATGGCTGTCTCAGCAGAGCTGGGCGCCCGCGATCCTGCGCGAGGCCACGACCAGCCTGAATGCCGCCGGCGGCATGGACGAGGCGGTCGCCATCGTCCGCGACAGCGGCCTGATGGTCGACGCCAACACTTATGTTGTCGGCGCGCCGGAGCAGAAGGCGAAGTATCACAAGCAGGCATCCGGCATGCGCCAGATCGAGGATGGCTTCGAAGGCCGGCGCGCCGGGCTCGATTTCTCGATGTTCGAATGGGTGGAGAATGTCAGCGACGCGCCGGACATCCGCCATCTGATCATTGTCCTCGCTGCCCCGATGACGCTGCACGGCGTCACCCACTTGCGCGCCCGCAAGACCAGCTGGCCGCAAGATCCGGGCGGAGCGATCATGCAGGATGTGGACCTTGGACCCAAAGCCTTCGATGCGCTCTACAAACTCAGGTCATCTGACCAGGTCGAAGCCCGCGCCATTTTCAATCCCGCTGTCATCGAGCGCATCATTGCCCTCGCCCATGGCGGCAATTTCCGCGCCGTCGCGCGCGCCGGCCATCTCGTGTTCGACTTCGCCAGCGAGGCCAATCGCTTCAACCTCGTCGACCTGATTACCGGCACGTGGAATGACGAGACCCTGTACCAGACCTATTCAGACCTCGCCGAAGCCCTCGCCCTCGTCGATACACTCGGCCATGCCTTCATGCTGTCGCGCAAGTCTGATACGTCCGCCCCATGAGCCCGCCGCCCCTCGACGCCCAGAACTTTGACGCCGCCCGCCAGCACTGGCTGGCCGTGCGCGTCTATTACGAAGACACCGACTTCACCGGCATGGTCTACCACGCCAATTACCTGCGCTTTTTCGAGCGCGGCCGGTCGGACCACCTGCGCGATGCCGGCATTTCGCACCAGTCGCTGCTCGCCCGCGAAGACCCCGCCGCCTTCACGCTGACCAATGTCAACGTCACCTACCGCAAGCCCGGCAAAGTCGATGACCTCCTGCATATCCGCACGCGCTATCTCGGCATGGACGGGCCCCGCATACGCTTCTCGCAGGCCTGCCTGCGGGATGGTGACGTGATCGCCGAAGCCGAAATCACCGCCGTGATGATCCACGCCGACGGCCGCCTGCGCCGGCCGATCAGGGAAATCGCCGAACACCTTGAGGCCTATCGCTGGCAGGGCTGACGCCCCTGCGAATGCCCGTTTCGCGGGCAGGTTCGTTAACAATTCGCCATGAAGCCTTAACCCTTGGGCGGTAACGCTTATCTGACTGCGCAAAACCCGGCCCGCGCCGTGTTTCTGCCGGATTCGGACTGGTAATAGGGACGCTGACTCGCGGCCTTTGCGGATTGCGCCGGGCCGAATCCTAGTATCGCCGCACACGCGGGCGCCGGGCGCCCTGATGAAGTTTGGGAGACACATCGTTCATGGAAAACGAATCCATCGGCAACGTTGCCAGCAGCGGCGACTTCTCGCTGATCGCGCTGCTCGGCGAGGCGGATATTGTCGTGAAGCTGGTTCTGGTCGCGCTGCTGCTCGCCTCCATCTGGTCGTGGATCGTCATCGGCGAGAAGTTCTTCTCCCTCGGAAACCTCAAGAAATCCGCCCTGCAATTCGAGGAGGCGTTCTGGAACGGCCGTGCGGGCGATTTTGACCTGCGCCCGGGGCAGGGCGGCAAGGACCCCGCCAGCCGCGTCTTCGTCTCCGCCGCCCGTGAATGGCAGGATGCCGGCAAGTCCGTTCCACCATCCGAAGCCTCAGCCATCGTCATGCGGGCCGAGCGATCCATGCGCGCAGCGGTCGACCGCGAGATTGGCCGCGCCGGCAATGGTCTCTCCATCCTCGCCACCATCGGTTCGGCTTCGCCCTTCATCGGTTTGTTCGGCACGGTCTGGGGCATCATGAACGCCTTCCTGAATATCGCCGAAGCGCAGGATACTAGCCTCGGCACTGTCGCCGGTCCTATCGCCGAAGCCCTCTTTGCCACAGGCCTCGGCCTCGTTGCCGCCATCCCGGCGGTCATCTTCTATAACAAGTTTACTTCGGACCTCACCAAGCTGGCCGATCAGCTCGACACCTTCTCCCAAGATGTCCTCGTGCGCCTTTCCCGGCGCGCGTCCGACGCAACGCGGGACTAGTCCGCCATGGGCCTCATCCTCGGTTCCGGCGGTAAGGGCGGGCGGCGCGGCCGGCGCGCCCTCAATGCAGAGATCAACGTCACGCCGTTCGTGGATGTGATGCTGGTTCTGCTCATCGTCTTCATGGTCACCGCGCCGCTGCTGATTCGCGGCGAGGAGGTCAATTTGCCGAAGACCACGTCCGCCCCGCTGAAGTCGGAAGCGAACGATGCGCCCCTGACCCTGTGGGTCCGCGAAGACGGCACGGTTCTCGTCCAGCAGACCGAGATCCGGACCGAAGACCTCGCCTCGCAGCTCACGGCCATCGTGGGGGAGGGGTATGACAAGCAGGTCTACCTCTACGCCGATCAGGACGTGCCCTATGGCCGCGTCATGGAAGTCACCGCTGAAGTCCGCCGCGCTGGTTACACGCGCATGTCCTTCATCACCGAGCAGAAGAAAAATTAGGAGACCCGCCGAGCAATGATCCGCGGCGTCGCCATCTCGACCCTCGTCCATGCCAGCGTGCTGGCCATGGCGATGATCTCGTGGCCAAGCCCGGCGTCGGATTGCGACCGCGCCATCGAAAAGCTGCGCCGCGAGAATCCCGGCATCCGCTCGATCGAGATCGTGATGCAGCTGCCAGAGTGCGCGACCTCCGCCGACCTGCCGATTGATTTCGAGGATGTCGGCCTCGTCTCGAACGTCTCGGAGCTGCGCAAGGCGCCCGACCCGCAGGAAGATGCAACGCCGCCCGAACCCGAACCGGAAGTCGAAGCGCCCCCGCCGGAGCCCGAGCCCGAAGCCGCAGAGCCTGAGCCGGAAGAGGCGGTGCCCGATCCGCGCGAGAAGGCCCCGGAGCCGAAAAAGCCTGAGCCCAAGAAACCGGAGCCGAAAAAGCCCGAACCCCTGATCAAGAAAGAGCCCAAGAAGGAACCGAAGAAGGACGACCTCGCCTTCCTCGATGACTTCGACAAGGCCCTGCAGGACAAGCGTCAGGAACGCCCGCGCGCCCAGCCCGCCGAAGCGACTGACCGGCCGAACATCGGCAATGCTGACCGCGACCGCGCCGGCACCGGCGACCGTACAGGCAACACCGCTTCGCTGCAGGCCTCGATGCGCCGCCAGGTCAGCTATTGCTGGCGGGGCATCGAAGACCTGCCGAAGGAAGACCAGATCGATGTCGAGATCCAGGTCTACCTGAACCGCGACGGATCGCTGAACGGCAATGCCGAGCTGGTGAGCCCGCGTACCCGTCCTGTGGGCCGCTCCGGCTTCGCGGTCGACCTCGCCCTGCGCGCGGTCCGGTCGTGCGCGCCTTACAAGCTGCCCGAAGACGCGTATGAAGAGTGGAAAGACATCATCGTGACGATCGGTCCTGCAAGAGACTGAGCGCGCAACAATAATCAGAAGGAGTCTGAAGGAATGACACAACGGGCCATGCTCTATCTCCGGCGTTTTCTCGCCGCCGCCGTGATCGCCCTCGGGTTGGTCGCTCCCGCCTCCGCGCAGCTGCGCGTGCGTGTCGATGAAGGCAACTTCAAGCCGACCCCCATCGCCATCCCGGACTTCCAGGTCACCGGCGCGAATACCGAAATGGCAAAGCAGATCGCCGATGTCGTCCGCGCTGACCTCGCCTCCACCGGCCTGTTCGACCTGCAGAACCCGGCCTCCTTCATCCAGCGCGACCTCAGCATCAACGCTGAGCCGCGTTTTGCGGACTGGAAGATCATCCGCACCGAAGGCCTCGTCGTCGGCACGTTCGAGGAGCTGCCGGATGGCAAGATCGCCGTCTCCTTCCGCCTCTGGGATATCTATGGCGGCGAACTGATGCGCATCAACGGCGAGCCTGGCCGGCGTCTCACCACTACGCCGGAGAACTGGCGCCGCATCGCGCACAAGATCGCCGACTCGATCTACACGCGCCTCACCGGCGAAGACCCCTACTTCGACACGCGCATCGTCTACATCGCCGAAACCGGCCCCAAGACCGAGCGCGTGAAACGCCTCGCCATCATGGATTCCGATGGCGCCAACCAGCAGTATCTCACCTCCGGCCGCTCCACCGTGCTGACCCCGCGCTTCTCCCCCTCGGCGCAGGAAATCACCTACATGTCGTATGAAGGCGGCAAGCCGCGGGTCTACCTCTTCAATATCGAAACCGGCCGCCAGGAACTGCTCGGCAACTTCCCGGGCATGACCTTCTCGCCGCGGTTCACCCGCGATGGCCAGTCGGTCCTGCTCAGCCAGGCCCAGCGCGGCAATACCGACATCTACCTGATGAACCTGCGCACCCGTGAGTCCGAGCGTCTGACCGACCATCCGTCGATCGATACCTCACCCTCGATGTCGCCCGACGGCAAATCGATCGTGTTCAACTCCGACCGGGGCGGTACGCCGCAGCTCTACATCATGAACACCGACAAATCGAAGCGCACCTGCCCGGGCGGCGGCAGCGACGTGGCCTGCCGTATCACGTTCGGCAAGGGCCGCTACTCGACGCCCGTCTGGTCCCCGCGCGGCGACCTGATTGCCTTCACCAAGCAGGAAGGCGGCAAGTTCTACATCGGCGTCATCGGCACCGATGGCAAAGGCGAACGCCTGCTGACCGAAGCCTACCTGGACGAGGGTCCGGACTGGTCGCCGAACGGCCGCGTCATCGTATACTTCCGCGAGGCGCGCCCGGGTGCCAGCCCGCAGCTCTATTCGGTGGACCTGTCTGGCCGGAATGAACGCAGAATGGTCACCCAGACCGATGCGTCTGACCCGGCATGGTCGCCCTTGCTGCAATAACTGCACATTACCACAATTTAAGCAGGCTGCCGGTGCGCAGCCTGCTAACCCGGCGCCGATGCCATGATTTGGCCGGATTTCGGGGCAGACAGAATTGCTGTCCCAATTCAGCCCGATTATGGAATTAGTATTGGGTTGTTCAGGGGTCGGAAATTTCTTTCTCCTAACAAGCCACTGCATCGTCCATTCCTGAGGAGCCCCGACAACATGCAAACCTTTCTGAAAGTCACTGCTGCCGCCGCGCTTCTGGCCACGGGCGCTTGCGCCTCGAAACCGAAGCCGGTTGAAGACACCACCCCGGTCGTCGAGAACACCACCCCGGTTGAAGAAAAAACCGAAGTTGTGAAAACCGATCCGGTCGTCGAGTCCTCGATCGCTCCCGGTTCGCTCGAAGATTTCCGCGTCAACGTTGGCGAGCGCGTCTATTTCGACCTCGACCAGTACCGTCTGGACACCGAAGACCAGGACATCCTGAAGCGTCAGGCCGCCTGGCTCGCCTCCTACCCGAACGTTCGTGTCCTGATCGCCGGCAATGCCGACGAGCGTGGCACCCGCGAGTACAACCTCGCCCTCGGCGAGCGCCGCGCCAATGCGGTGAAAGAGTACCTCGTCAGCCTCGGCGTCTCCGCCTCGCGCATTGATACCGTCTCGTACGGTAAAGAGCGCCCGGTCGCTGCCGGCTCGAACGAACAGTCCTGGGCTCTGAACCGCAACGGCTGGACGCAGATCGTCTCCGGCGCCACCAGCTAAGCCTGGCGCTGCGCTGAACTGCAAAAGCAGATAGTCCAGAACAGCCGGGCGCCATAATTTGGCCCCGGCTGTTCCTTTTACTGCCGCGCTCCCATCCTGTTTGCGTATCGACGGAGGTTTCCCGCCATGTTGAAAGCTGCCTTGACCACAGTTGCCGTCGGCGCGTTGCTGATCGTCCCCTCCGTTGCACAGACAGTCACCACGCCGGCGCGGGGTGCGCCGATCACCAAGGGTGTCACTACGGGCGACCTTTCCGTACAGGTCGACCAGGCCCGCCAGCAGGCCGCCGACATGCTGATCCAGGTGAACCGCCTCGAAGACCAGGTCAGCGCCCTCAATGGCCGCGTTGAATCCCTCGAGTTTGATCTCGGCCGCGCCCGCGAGGCGAACGAGGAACTGCTCACCGACAATGAAACCCTCGCCCGCGACGCGCAGACCATGCGCCAGATCATTGAGCAGCAGGGCCGCGCCATCGCCGGCATGCAAATGATCCTCGGCATAGAGGCCGAGCCGCCAGTCGGCAGCCTCTCCTCTGCCGCGCCCGCCCCGCAGGATTTCGCAATGACCGTGCCGCCGTCGAACGGGCGAGCTGCAGATACGTCGGGCCCCGCACAGCTCGGCCCCACCGGCGGCAGCCTGCCCGAAGGCTCGCTCGGCACCCTGTCGGCCACCCAGCTTCCGGGTGAAGCGGGCCCGCTCTTTGCCGAAGCCAAGTCCCGCCTCATCCGGCTCGACTATGCCGGCGCCGAAGAGGCGTTCCGTGCCTTCATCGACAAGTTCGGCAAGGATCCGCAGGCCGGCGAGGCCCACTTCTGGCTCGGCGAAGCGCTGCACCAGCAACAGGCCTATGCCGAAAGCGGTGCCGCCTACACCACCATGATCCGGTCGTACCCGGACGATGTGCGCGCGCCCGACGCACTCGTCCGTCTCGCCCGCGCCATGCGTTTCCTGAACGAGACCGGCAAGGCCTGCACCGCGCTCGATACCCTGCCGAAGCGCTACCCGGACGCCTCGAAGGTCGTACGCGACCTCGCCGCCGTCGAGCGGACCCGGTCCGGGTGCGACAGCTAGACCTTCAGGCCAGATTCGACGCGGCGCTCGGCGCTGTACCGGAAGACCTGCGCACAGGCCCTATCGGCCTCGCTGTCTCCGGTGGAAGCGATTCCCGCGCGCTCCTGCATCTTGCAAGGGACTGGGCGGCCGCACGCGGGCGCACGCTCCGTGTGCTGACCATCGATCATCGGCTTCGTCCTGAGGCGGCTCACGAAGCCGCAAGTATCGCCGCGTTTTGCCATACGCTCGGCCTTGAGCATCAGACGCTCGCATGGAACGCGCCTGTGCCCCGGCAGGCGGCAGCGCGCCGCGCTCGCCATGCGCTCCTCGCAACGGCCCTTCGTGCAGCAGGTGGCCAGCTTCTGCTGACAGGCCACACGGCCGATGACCAGGCCGAAACCGTGCTGATGCGCGCCCGGCAGGGTTCCGGATGGTATGGACTTGCCGGCATGAGGCGGCTGTCGCTCTCGCCGGTCTGGCCGGAAGGGGACGGCATCTGGATCGCGCGGCCGCTGCTCGGCGAAACACGCGCCGCGCTGCGCAGCTTCCTCACGGGGCAGGGGGCTGACTGGATCGACGATCCGTCAAATGCAAATGCCGCGTTTGAGCGGGTCCGCGTGCGCCGCCGGCTTTGCTCGCCCGGTGCAGCGGCGCGCGTGCTGGCCTGCCAGAAGGGCTTCGCCCGGCTGCGGGCCGTGGAGGATGCCTTCCTGGCACGCTGCATGGGTACGCAGGTGAGCGCATTGCCTGACGGATCGGTGGTTGCCCGGCTTGCCGGTCTGCCTCCGGAACGGGCCGCCCGGGCGCTCGGGGTTCTCATCCAGTGCGCTGGCGGGCGGGAGACGCCGCCCCGCTCGGAAAGCCTGGCGGGTCTTGCCGCCCGCCTGTCAGACCCCTCCGGTTTCCGGGGGGCAACCCTCGGCGGGGTCAGGCTCAGGCCCCGCAAGGCGGGTCTTGTCCTCTCCGCGGAATCCGCAAACCACCAAATTTCACTCGATCCGGCCCGCGTCGGTCCCCGTATTACCGGGATGATGCGGCTTTTTATCAATTCTGCGCAAGAAATGACGCCTTGCTCATGAAAGGAGTCGTTTTTGCAGGGTTTGACGCCTATCTTGACTGACAACACCGTTTCCACCTTGCGAGACCTGACATGAACGTTCGAAACCTTGCCGTCTGGGGCGCCCTCGCCCTTCTGGTAATCGGGATGGCCGTGATGATGGGGGGCAACCCCGAAGTCGCGCGCGCCAAACCCGTCCGGCTTTCGGAAATCTATACGATGGCCGAGCAGGGCAAGCTGTCCGACGCGACCCTTGGTGACACCAAGCTGATGGTCACCACGACCGACGGCCAGAAGATGATCTCCGAGATCCGCCAGCTCGACATGACGACCGAGCAGGTGCTGCGCGACAATAACGTGCCCTTCAAGGTCGAGGCCGATGTCGGCCGCAACAACGTCGCCTCGGTGCTGCTCTCGCTGCTGCCGATCGTGCTGATCGTCGCCTTCGTCTTCTTCATGATGCGCCAGATGCAGGGCGGCGGCACGCGCGGCGCCATGAGCTTCGGCAAGTCCCGCGCGCGCCTCCTCACCGAGAAGCATGGCCGCGTCACGTTCGATGATGTTGCCGGCGTCGATGAAGCCAAGGAAGAGCTGCAGGAAATCGTCGAGTTCCTTCAGGACCCCTCCAAGTTCCAGCGCCTCGGCGGTAAGATCCCGAAGGGCGCGCTGCTCGTCGGCCCGCCCGGCACGGGTAAAACGCTTCTCGCCCGCGCCGTGGCAGGCGAAGCTGGCGTGCCCTTCTTCACCATTTCCGGTTCGGACTTTGTCGAAATGTTCGTCGGCGTCGGCGCAAGCCGCGTGCGCGACATGTTCGAGCAGGCGAAACGCTCTGCGCCCTGCATCATCTTCATCGACGAAATCGATGCCGTCGGCCGCTCGCGCGGCGCCGGCCTCGGCGGCGGCAATGACGAACGCGAGCAGACGCTGAACCAGCTCCTCGTCGAGATGGACGGTTTCGAAGCCAATGAAGGCATCATCATCATGGCCGCGACGAACCGTCCGGACGTGCTGGATCCTGCGCTGCTGCGCCCCGGCCGTTTCGACCGCCAGGTCACCGTCGGCAATCCGGACATCATCGGCCGCGAGAAAATCCTGCGCGTCCACATGCGCAATGTGCCGCTCGCCAAGGATGTCGACTCCAAGACGATCGCGCGCGGTACGCCGGGCTTCTCGGGCGCCGACCTTGCAAACCTCGTCAACGAAGCGGCCCTCCTCGCGGCGCGCCGCGGCAAGCGCGTCGTCGCGATGGCTGAATTCGAGGACGCTAAGGACAAGGTTCTGATGGGCCCCGAGCGCCGCTCGATGGTCATGTCGGAAAAGGAAAAGGTCCTCACCGCCTGGCACGAGGCCGGCCACGCCATCGTCGCCATGAAGGCGCCGGCCGCTGATCCTGTCCACAAGGCAACGATCATCCCGCGCGGCCGCGCGCTGGGCATGGTCATGCAGCTGCCGGAAGACGACAAGCTGTCCATGTCGAAGCTGGAGATGACTTCGCGCCTCGCCATCATCATGGGTGGCCGCGTCGCCGAGGAACTGAAGTTCGGCGACGACAACGTCACCGCCGGCGCCGCCTCGGACATCCAGCAGGCGACCCGCCTTGCCCGCGCGATGGTCACCCGCTGGGGCTATTCGGACATCATCGGCCCGGTCGATTACGGCTCGGACCAGGGCGATGTCTTCCTTGGCCAGCAGCTGATGCAGTCCTCGCACATCTCGGAAGAGACCTCGCGCAAGATCGAGGAAGAAGTTCGCAAGCTGATCGAACAGGGCAAGGACGATGCCCGCCGCATCATGACCGAGCACCGCGCCGAATGGGAAGCGGTCGCGCTCGGCCTGCTCGAGTATGAAACGCTGTCCGGCGACGAGATTGCCGCCCTCATCAAGGGCACGCCGCCGAGCCGCCCGGACTCGTCCGAGGATGATTCAGGCCCCGCATCGGCTGTGCCGATCATCGGCAAGCGCAAGCGGCCCGGCATTGATCCCTCGCCGAACCCGGCCTGACGGCCCGGCGATAATCCTTCCAATTGAAGCCCGGCCTGATAGGCTGGGCTTCATGCTTTTCAGACACGCCCTCGCGCCCGCTTTCGCCCTCCTGTTTACCGCGTGCGCCACTGCGCCAGCGGTGGAGACGCCTTCTGCCTTCGAGACGGCCCTTGCGCCGCTGTGCGGCAAGGCTTTCGAGGGGCGGATCGTCACCAGCGATGCGCAGGATGATGACTGGCGCGCGCAGCGCGTTGTGATGCACGTTCGGACATGCGAGCCCGGCTATATCACGATCCCGCTGCATGTCGGCGAGGATCGCTCGCGCACCTGGGTGCTGATGCAGGTCGGCGAGCAATGGGAACTGCGCCATGACCATCGGCATGAGGATGGCAGCGAGGACGTGCTGACGCAGTATGGCGGCTTCGCGTCGACGCCTTCAGATGCGCTGCGGCAGGAATTTCCGGCGGACCAGTCCACCAAGGACCTGTTCGACCGCGAGAATATCCCGGTGTCGAAAACCAATGTCTGGGCCGTTGAAGTTGATCCGTTTGCGAACCTCTTTGCCTATGAATTGAAACGCCCCCAGCGTTTCCTGCGGGTGGAGTTTGATACGTCGAAACCGGTTGCCGCCCCGCCTGCGCCGTGGGGCTGGCCGGAGCTGGACTGACACCCATGCGCCTGCGGCTGGAGCATGTTGCCGCGCCGCCGCGCACGCCGGTGAGCCGGTTTGTGCACAGGCCGCTGGACGGCGCTTTCCACACCGCGACGCAGTTCGATCCGCCGTTTCCGCATGCCGAGGCGGGGAAGGGGTTTCCGCTGTGGACTCTGGAGCATCGCGGGCATGAGCTTTATTTCGCGAGCCCCGAGGAGATGGCGCATGTGATCGCGGTCCTCGGACAGCGCGTGCTGCCGAAGCCGAGAGTGCTGGGCGCCGAACAGTCGGCAGTGAACTCGCACTGGCTTTCCCGCATGGACAAGGCCTGGCTCAGCTGGAAGACGCGGGCCGAGATCGTCAGCAAGCTGAAGGATGAGCTCGCCCGGCTCGGTCGGGGCTAGGGCGCCTTTCCGGGGTCGCGCCGCGGCTTGAGGCATCACTCTGGCGTCCGCACAAAAGGGGTTCCGGGGTTGGAATCGGAGTTTTTTGCGTTGGTCCGGGGGCGGAGGTGTTGCACAGGGATCAGGGGCGGGTTCCAGAAGGCCTTGATGGGCCTCGGTTTTATCCTGCCGCGGCCTGTTCTGATATAGGCGCAAGTCCTCCCGTTCCGGCTCCAGCGGGCCTCATCCCGTTGCAGGCTTTGTACGGCCCGTGTCGATTCCTTCTCGTTTGACTCTCATTTTTTATCACTTCGTATCGATCCGTTATCGCTGGCTATCGCGTCTTTCTGAGCCCCTTTCCCCCTGAAGGGGCGGGGCTTCAGGGTGTGTCCGGGGCAAAGTGCAGGAGCATAACCCCGGCTGCAGGGCAGTCGCGCAAGTTCCGTCGGGAAATCCTTGAAGCGCTTGATGCGTCTACGGATTTTGTTTCCGTGAGGGGCGGATTTCGTTGTACAAGCCGGGAGACGGCTTTTGTCTTGCCTCACTCTGCCAAAGGCGCGCGGGGCATCACTCTGGCAGCACAAAAAGTTCGGAAGGGGGCAGAGGGGGCGTGCGGTCGCCAAGATTTGCGCAATGAAGCGCCCCTCCAAACTGGTCAGCTAGTTGTCGTGCGGTTCAATAGAGAAGCCCATTGACTGAGGCATCGGTCGGGAGAGCCAGAGACTAATTCTGTCGAATTCCCCGAACCGAGTTTGGAACGCAATCTGGACCTCAAAATCCAAGTGGTCGAATTCGCCGTGATTGAGATGAAACTGAACGCTTTCGCCGTAGCCCAAAGTCGGGATCGTTTTGACGACGGAGGGGAAGCCGTCTGTCGATAAATCAAGGACTTTCACGTCGGAACAATCAGCACCGAGATTCCTCAGTTCAAGAGCCGCAGAAAATCTGCCGGGACCAATAGGGTTTCCGCCCCGAGACGAAAGGACAAGTCTAGGCATTGATGCCAGTTTCCTTGCTTCTCGTTCTTCGTGCAGTGCGTCGATCTCTGCTTTCGCCTGCTCACGCGTTACCTGGACCAGCGCTCTTTGCTGCTCTACCGAATTTCGTAGCTCTTCACTTTGCAATTCGAGAGCCCTAACGCTGCTTCGAAGCTCATCGCCCTGCTGCCAAAAGCCCAAGATCAACCAAAGAATTCCAACTGGCCCGAGAATGCCAGCGAGGAAGTCCCCCAATTCGTTGGGTTCAAGACCAAAAATACTATGCCCGGAAGCCGCTACATAGAGAAATACTGTGGCCAGCCACCCAAGCGTTAGCACCGCGCCAATTATACGGTACTTTCTTGAATCGTCCGTACCGGGAGTTTTATCCGGCATCAGTTTGCCCTAGTTTGCTGGCACGCAACGATATTGACGCCCGAACTTGTCTTGCAAGCTCGTCGCAATTTCCGTGCATCCGGAATAGTCATCGAAGTAGCCCGAAACTAGGGCCATACGTTCCCACTCGCCATACAAGTTTAGCAACTCTAGCCAGTAATCAGCACTGCTTCCAATTTGGTGTCCTCTGACAAAGCGATCAAGACTTGATTGCTGTTGTTCGAGACGATCAGTGCAACTAGTGACCAACGGAAATACTACTGCGCAAAGCGCGAGCAGCTTCGATTTCTGACCGCTAGGCATAGAATCTCCGATTCATCCGTGGGAACGAAAAATTGAACCCAACCTAGATAAATTACAAGATCAACTTTGGGTGGCTAATGCCGGAAATGCCTCATCCCCGTGAACACCATCGCCAATCCCGCTTCGTCGGCGGCGGCGATGACTTCGTCGTCGCGGACTGAGCCGCCGGGCTGGATGACGGCGGTGGCGCCGGCGCTGGCGGCTTGCAGCAAACCATCCGCGAACGGAAAGAAAGCGTCGGAGGCGGCAACGCAGCCGCGCGTGCGGGGCTCGGCCCAGCCGGCAGTGGCCTGTGCGTCCTCAGCCTTGCGTGCGGCTATGCGGGCAGAGGCGAGGCGGCTCATCTGGCCGGCGCCGATGCCGGCGGTGACGCCGTCCTTCGCGTAGACAATCGTGTTGGACTTCACGTGCTTGGCGACGCGCCAGGCGAAGAGGAGGTCTTCCAGTTCCTGTTCGGTCGGCGCGCGTTTGGTGACCACTTTCAGGTCTGCGCGCGTGATGCGGCCGGCGTCACGGTCCTGCAGGAGGAAGCCGCCGGCGACGGTCTTGGCGAAGATGCCGGGCGCGGCGGGGTCGGGCAGGCCGTCGGTGATCAGCAGGCGGAGGTTTTTCTTCTTCGCGAAGATCGCCTCGGCGGCGGGGCTCGCGCCGGGGGCGATGACGACTTCGGTGAAGATGTCGGTGATGACCTTTGCGGTCTGCTCGTCCAGCGGGCGGTTCAGGGCCACGATGCCGCCGAAGGCGGAGGTGGGGTCGCAGGCGAGGGCCTTGGTATAGGCGTCGATGATGTCCGTACCGAGGGCAACGCCGCAGGGATTGGCATGCTTGATGATGGCGACGGCGGGGGTTTCGTTTCCGAGTTCGCCGATCAGCTCATAGGCGGCGTCGGTGTCGTTGATGTTGTTGTAGGAAAGCTCCTTGCCCTGCAGCTGGCGCGCGGTGGCGACGCCGGGGCGCTTCTCGCCGGTGACGTAGAAGGCGGCTTTCTGGTGCGGGTTTTCGCCGTAGCGCAGGGATTGCTGGAGGCGGCCGCCGAGGGCCGCCCAGTCCGGCGCG
>CAZXQD010000079.1:0-16581 GCA_964643405.1 uncultured Hyphomonas sp.
GGCGAAGCCATCGGCCGCATGCTGGCGAAAGAGGGCGCGAAGGTCACGCTGACCGACATCAACGGGGCAGGGGCGGAGAAGGTCGCCGCCTCGATCAATGCTGCCCACGGCGCAGGCACGGCTTTCGCGTTCCAGCAGGATGTGACGGATGAGGCGCGCTGGAAGGAAATCGTGCAGCTCGCACATGACGCGATGGGCGGGCTGAACGTGCTGGTCAACAATGCGGGCATCGGCTCGCTCGGCTCGGTCGAGGATGAGAGCTATGAAGTGTTCCGCAAGGTGCAGGCGGTGGATGTCGACTCGATCTTCCTCGGCTGCAAGTATGCGATTCCCTTGATGCGCAATCATGGCCTCGGCTCGATCATTAACATCTCGTCGATCGCCGGCATCATCGCTAGCGGCAATTATGTTTCGTACAACACGGCGAAGGCCGCTGTTCGCCACCTGTCGAAATCCATTGCCCTGCACTGCGCCAAGACCGGCGGGCAAATCCGCAGTAACTCCGTGCACCCCGTATTCATCAACACGCCGATCCTTGACCGTACCAAGGAAATGTTCGGCGAGCAGAAGGCGCTGGAAAAGCTCGGCCGGCAAATCCCGCTCGGTAAGGTGGGTGAGCCGGACGATATTGCCTATGCGGTGCTGTACCTGGCCTCCGACGAGTCGAAGCTCGTCACTGGCGCCGAGCTCAAGGTCGATGGCGGCATCAGCGCGATGTAGGGACGCTCTTCGCAGGGCATAACGGACAATTGGAGCGCGGGGAAATTCCCCGCGCTTTTTTCTTGTCGTTATATTGAGTATCGATGAAACATTGTGTAAACACAACATATCGAAGCATATAAGCGGTACTTGTCCGATGATCCACAACAGGCTTTCCGTGTTCCGGGCCGAACGCGCCCTCAGCCGGAAGGACATTGCCGAAGCCGTCGGGGTCAATCCGCAGACCATCGGCTATCTCGAGCGCGGCGATTATGCGCCTTCGGTCGAGCTGGCGCTGAAACTCGCCGCGTTATTCGGCGTGCCTGTCGAGCAGCTTTTCTCTCTCAAGCCCTTTGCCCCTCTTGCCCACAGCCTCAGAGACCAGGAGTCCTGATCCCATGTTCATCCGTTCGAAAGCTCATCCGTTCGGCCACCAGCTGAACACCGGAACCGTCCGTATGCTGCTGATCGGGCTTTATGTCCTTTATCCGCTGGGCTGCCTCCTGCAGCTTATACTGCCGGGCGGGAGCGCAGCGTTCAGCCTTGCCGGACTGGGCGCCGTTGTCGCCTCGCTCGTCATCTTTACCGTGCTTGCCAGCTCCAGCCTGCAGCGCCAGACGCAGGAGCCGGAAAGCGTGCTTGATGAACGCGAGCGCGATGAGCGCAACCGTGCGTCCTTTCAGGCGCACTCGGTCTTCTCAGGCATCGTCCTGATCGGCGTCCTCTACATGATGCTGACGACGGACATGGCGGCCAATGGCAAGCTTGCCCTCTGGCAGCCGACGCAAGGCGCCCACTGGAACGCCATCTTCGGCGGACTGATCCTTTTGTCCTTCACGCTGCCAGGTGCAATCATCGCCTTCAGCAAGGCACCGGCGGACATCGATTAGGCCGAGGGCGTCTGCGCACGCCTCGTCAGCGTCCAGGCATAGATTGTCAGGCCGGTCATCAGCACGGCGGAAGCGACCAGCGGCAGGGCGTGGTCGACGCGGTAGAGCGCGGCGCCGATCAGTGGGCCGAAGATGAAGCCGGCTGGCGGCGCGGCGGCCATCAGCGCGGCGGCAGCGCCCTGTTCCTCGCGGGTGACGGACAGGCTGCCGAGCGCATTGGCTGACGGGATCGCCAGAGCCGAGCCTGCGCCCACGATGAAAAAACTGGCGCACAAAAGCGGGAAGGGCACAAGCGTATCGGCGCCGATATAGCCGAGTACGACGATGCCGAGGCCGACGGGCAGTACCTTGCGGGGATCCGGTTTGTAGCGGGAGATGTATCCGAACTGCACGGCGATGGTGGCGACCGCCATGCAGGCGAAGACGATGCCGGTATAGAGGACGGCGGTTTCTCCGGCTTTCTCGCCGAGCGCGCCGAGATTGTACCGGTCCTCGATGAACCAACCCAGCGTCTGCTGGATCATCCCGACACAGATGAAATAGGCGATGAGGAAAGCGAGGTGCGGGCGCACGCGCTTGTCGAACATCGCCAGCGGCTTCGGGCGCGGCATGGACCGGTCGCGGGGGACGGTCTTCGGCAATGCGAAGCCTAGGAGGATGCCGACCACAATGCAGAAAATGATCGTGCCCCAGAGTGGAGCGAGGGCGCCAAAGGGCGCGAGCGCGGCGGCGCCGGCAGGGCCGAGGATCGAGCCGATACTCATGCCCGCGCCGAGCATGCCGAGCCCGGCCGCTCGGTTGGCGGGTGTGGTCGCATCCGTCATCGCGGCCATCGAGGCCGGCTGCAGGCCCGGCGTCAGCAGGCCGAACCAGAGGCGCACGAAGACCAGCGTGAAGAGCAGCGCCAGCCCGGTCATCGCGCCGGCGAGGGCGGCCTCCAGCGTGAACAGGAAGGCTGTATTGGTGACGCCCATCATGATCAGCGAGAAGACCATCACGCGCTTCCTGCCCACCCGGTCCGCGATGCGGCCCCATTGGGGGATCATGAAGGCGTAGAGCAGTGTCGACAGGGTGAGGATCGCGGCGACCTCGACCTCGCCGAGCCCGGCCTTGCGGGTCAGCGGGGCAACCACGACGAAGTTGATGCTCATGCCAGCGCCCATCGCGATGGTCGCCAGCATCAGCAGGTTTCGCTGGAGCGCAGACAGGGGGTGCAGCGGTGTGTCGGCAGGTTCCATGTGCATCGCCCCGGGAGAAGCCCTGGAAGCTAGGGTGGTTGGGCAGGGTTGCCAAACCCTTCCCTTGCGACAATCGGCGGGCTGAACCTTGCCGGAGGGGGGCGATACACTCTAAGTGACACCCAGTTTAGCCGCCAACGCCGGAGCGACCCCGCCGCCATGAAAGCGATCCTCGACGTCATTCTCGTTATCCTAAGCATCGCGACATGGATTATCCTGATCCAGGCCGTGATGTCCTGGCTGCTCACTTTCCGGGTGCTGGACCTGCGCAACAACGTCGTTGCGCAGATATGGGGCGGGCTGGAGCGGATGACCGAGCCGCTTTACCGGCCGATCCGGAACATGCTGCCTCCGATGTCCGGCCTCGACTTGACCCCGCTGGTGGTGCTGCTGATCATCTTCTTCCTGCGCTCGGTGATCGAGCGCTATGGTTATAGCCTCGCGCCGTTCTGATGCGTCACCGGCTGGCCGTGCGGGTTCAGCCGGGCGCTTCGACCGACCGGATCGAGGGCAGGGGCACGGATGATGCCGGTCGGGTATTCCTGAAAGTCCGCGTGCGGGCCCGTCCCGAAGACGGGGCGGCCAATGCCGCTGTGGAGGCGACAGTCGCGAAAGCGCTCGGTCTCGGAAAGTCTGCGGTGCGGGTGGTGACGGGCGCCAAGAACCGGCTAAAAGGCCTCGAGATCGAAGGCCCGCCGGACGTGGCGGGCGTGATTGAGGGCTGGCTGGCAGATGAGCGCGAAGCGGATTGACGGACATGAGATTTCCGCCGGGGTGAAGGCGGCGGTGGCCAAGGCGGTGGCGACCCTGCCGGGCCAGCCTTGCCTTGCCGTGGTGCTGGTGGGCGACGACCCGGCAAGCCAGGTTTATGTCCGCAACAAAGGCAAGGCGACCGTTGAGGCAGGCATGCTGTCGCGCCATCACGCGCTTCCCGCCGATGCGACGCAGGCCGAAGTGGAAGCGGTGATCGCGAATCTCAATGCCGACCCGTCCGTAGACGGAATATTGCTGCAGCTGCCGTTGCCCAAGGGGCTAGACGCCGATGCAGCGATCGCGCGGATCGACCCCGCCAAGGATGTAGACGGGCTGACCGAGATTTCCACCGGACGCCTCGCGCTGGGCAAGCCGGGCCTGCGTCCCTGCACGCCGGCAGGCTGCGTGATCATGGCAAAGCACGCCCTCGGCGACAATCTTTCCGGCAAGCACGTGGTCGTGATCGGCCGTTCGATTCTTGTCGGCAAACCGACGGCGCAATTGTTCCTCGCGGAGAATTGCACAGTGACGATTGCGCACAGCCGCACGAAAGACCTTCCCGCCGTTTGCCGCCTGGCGGACATATTGGTGCCCGCCGTCGGGCAGCCGGAAATGGTGCGCGGCGACTGGGTGAAGCCGGGCGCTGCGGTGATCGATGTCGGCATCAACCGGGTGCCGGCGCCGGAGAAGGGCGAGGGGAAGACGAAGCTGGTGGGCGACGCGCACTTTGAAAGCTGCGCCGAAGTCGCCGCGTATATCGCGCCGGTGCCGGGCGGGGTGGGATTGATGACGGTCGCCTGCCTCTTGCGCAATACCGTGATCGCCGCCTGCGCGCGGCGCGGCTGGACCTTGCCGTTGGGCCTGTGAGCCAGAGTTTCGTCCCTCCTGATACGGAGCTTTTCCGGATGCTCTGGTCGAAACAGGAAGGCTGTTGCGCGCTGTGCGGGCTGGCGATGCCGCAAAGCCGGTTTGAACTCGCGCACGCGACCTTGTGGAAGAAACAGCGGCCCACGTTCGATCACATAAGGCCCAAGGCCGCGGGCGGATCCGATGCGCCGGCCAACCTGCAGCTGGCACATGCGGCGTGCAATTGGCGCAAAGGCGCGCACGTTTAGCGTCTATCGCCCGCAAATTAAAAGGCCAGCCGCCTTGCCGGGGCTGGCCTTTGTTCCGGGTGCCAAGGCCTCAGGCCTTCTGGGTTTCGATGGCGCCGTGGCAGTGCTTGTACTTCTTGCCCGAGCCGCAGGGGCAGGCTGAATTGCGCGGAGTGTTCGACCAGTCATCTTCCGCTTGCGGAAGATCGACGGCAGCTTCGGCAGGGTTCATCTCGTTGACGCCTGTATCCGGATCAAGCTTGGTCTCGCGCGCCTGCGCAGGACGCGGCGGGGCCGGCATCTGGACAGGCTGGGCAGGACGTCGCGCCGCTTCCTGTGGCTGCGGCGCCTGCAGGCGAATATGCATCAGCGAACGGGTGACCGTGGCGCGCAGTTCACCGAGCAGCGTGTCGAACAGGTTGAAGGCTTCACGCTTGAATTCGTTCAGCGGATCGCGCTGTCCATAGGAACGCAGGTGGATAACCGAGCGCAGCTGGTCGATGAGCTGCAAGTGGTCACGCCAGCGCAGGTCGAGAACCTGCAGCAGCAACTGTTTCTCTATGCGGCGCATCTGCTGCTCGCCGACAGCGGCCGTAAGGGCTGCGTAGTGAGCGTTGACTGCGGTGCGGATACGGTCGGCGATTTCCTCGTTGGCAACGCCTTCCTCAGCCGCCCATTCCTTGACGGGCAGGTCGACTGCAAGATCGGCACGCAGAGCTTCGGCAAGGCCGTCCATGTCCCATTGCTCCGCATACGCCTTTTCGGGCATCGTGCGGTTGACGAGCGCATCAATGACGCTCTCGCGCATGTCGATGATCGTTTCTGAGACATCATCCGAGCGCAGGAATTCGAGACGCTGCTCGAAGATGGCTTTGCGCTGGTCGTTGATCACGTCGTCATACTTGAGGACGTTCTTGCGCATCTCGAAGTTGCGTTCCTCGATCTTGCGCTGAGAGGTTTCCATCGCCTTGTTCATCCAGGGATGGGTGATGCCCTCATCTTCCTTGATGCCGAGGCGGCGCATGACGGCGTCCATACGGTCGGCCGCAAAGATTCGCATCAGGTCGTCTTCGATCGAGATGTAGAACTTCGACTTGCCGGGGTCGCCCTGGCGGCCGGTACGGCCGCGCAGCTGGTTGTCGATCCGGCGGGATTCGTGACGCTCCGTACCCAGAACATAGAGGCCGCCTGAATCCAGAGCCTGCTTCTTCTTGACCTCGACATCGGCCTTGATCTGAGCCGCGAGCAAGGAGACTTCGCCTTCCGACAGTTCACGGCCAAGGGCGGCTTCCTTCTCGGCGCGTTCCTGGGCAAGGCGCATTTCCGGATTGCCGCCGAGCTGGATGTCGGTGCCGCGGCCCGCCATGTTGGTGGCGACCGTCACGGCGCCGGGCACGCCGGCATTAGCCACGATGAACGCTTCCTGCTCGTGATAGCGTGCGTTCAGCACCTTGTGCGGAATACGCTGGGCCGTGAGCAGGTTGGAGAGGATTTCGGATTTCTCGATCGAGGCCGTGCCCAAGAGGATCGGCTGGCCCTTGGCGTGGACTTCCTTCACTTCCTTGACGATCTCCGCATACTTCGCCTTGGCGGTGCGGTAAACGACATCGTCATCATCCTGGCGCAGCACCGGTTTGTTCGTGGGCAGATCAACGACGGAAAGCTTGTAGATGTCGGCGAATTCGTCAGCCTCGGTCAGTGCCGTGCCGGTCATGCCGGCGAGCTTGGTGTAGAGCCGGAAATAGTTCTGGAAGGTGATCGAGGCGAGCGTGACGTTCTCGGGCTTGATGTCGACGCGTTCCTTGGCCTCGATGGCCTGGTGCAGACCTTCGGAGAGCCGGCGGCCTTCCATCATGCGGCCGTTGAACTCGTCGATCAGCATCACCTGACCGTCCTTGACGATATAGTCCTTGTCGCGGCTGTAGAGCTTGTGAGCGCGCAACGCCTGGTTCGAATGGTGCACGAGCGAGATGTTGCCCGGCTCCCAGAGCGAGCCTTCGAGCACGCCAAGTTCGGCCAGCCAGGCTTCCATCTTTTCGGTGCCGGCTTCGGAGAAGACAACGGAGCGCTGCTTCTCGTCGAGGTCGTAGTCGCCCGGCTCAAGGCGCGGGATCAGGCTGTCGATCTTGATATAGAGGTCGGAGCGGTCATCGGTCGGGCCGGAAATGATCAGCGGGGTGCGCGCCTCGTCGATCAGGATGGAATCCACCTCGTCGACGATCGCGTAGTGGTGTCCGCGCTGGGCCATCTGCTCCAGCGAGTATTTCATATTGTCGCGCAGATAGTCGAAGCCGAATTCGTTGTTCGTGCCGTAGGTAATGTCGGCGGCATAGGCGGCTTTGCGCTGCTCATCCGTGATGCCCTGGACGATCGTGCCGGTGGTCATGCCGAGGGCGGCGTAGATGCGGCCCATCCAGTCGGCGTCGCGGCGGGCGAGGTAGTCGTTCACGGTGATGACGTGAACGCCCTTGCCGGACAGCGCGTTGAGATAGGCGGCGAGGGTGGCGACGAGCGTCTTGCCTTCACCCGTACGCATTTCCGCGATGGCGCCCGAGTGCAGGATCATACCGCCCATCAGCTGCACGTCGAAGTGGCGCATGTTGTTGACGCGCTTGGCGGCCTCGCGGACAACCGCGAAGGCTTCTTCCAGCAGGCTGTCGAGGGTGGCGCCATCGGCGAGGCGCTTGCGGAATTCCTGGGTCTTGCCCTTGAGGGACTGGTCCGAGAGCGCTTCCATGATCGGCTCGAGCGCGTTGATCCGGTTAACCCGGGCGCGGAGCGGTTTCAGTTTGCGATCATTCGCGGTTCCGAAAAGCTTGCGGGCAACAGTAAGCATGTGAAGCAGCACCAACCAGTTTTGTAAGGATGTACGGGGGTGATCCTGAACCGAAGCTTACAGGACTTTAAGCCGATATCCCACCGCGCTTTGCCTGGCTGAAACTACTCGACCAGCACGCGGGGCAGACTTAAGAACGCCGCCAAAGGGTGTCAATGCGGCGCCCTCAGTCTGCAGGGGGTCTCGATGCCTTTGTTTTTGCGTGCACAATTGGCGGCTTTGGCGCTGCTGCCGGTGATTGCAGCCTGCGGACAGACCGAAACGCGGGTGGCGGACGTGCAGGTGCGCGACCAAACGGTCGCAGCCTTTGTCAATGGCGAACCTGTGTTTGAAGGCGATGTGGAACTCGAGGCCGTGGCCCGAGGGCTGATCAGCGCCGGGCAGGCGTTCGGGCCTGATGACGACGAGTACCGGATCGTTCTGGACCAGCTGATCGACCAGAAGCTGATGGCGCAGGAAGCGGCGCGCCGGCAGCTGGACCGGGATCCGTCCAGCCAGCGGCGCCTGGAAATGGCGCGCGAAAGGATCATGGGAAACCTGCTGGTCGAGAGCCTGGTGGCCAAAGAGGTGACCGAGGAGGCCATCGACCGGATGTATGCTGAACAGGTCCGCCTGCAGCAGGCCAATGACCAGGTTTCGGTCGCGCATATCCTGGTGGAGACGAAAGAGGAGGCCGACGACCTGTTCCGCCGTATCGAGCAGGGCGAGACGTTCGAGAGCCTTGTGTTCAACAATTCCAAGGACACACGGACTCGGATGGAGAACGGCAATCTCGGCTTTGTTGCACCCAACGACCTGGCCGACCCGTTCCCGGTGGTGATCGCGAACACGCCGGAAGGGGAAGTCTCGCCGCCGTTCGAGACGGGCGAGGGCTGGCATATCCTGAAAGTGAAGGACCGCCGGACCGAACCGCCGAAGACGCGGGAGGAGATGCGCCCCGAGATCGCGACCTTCCTGACCCTCAACGAGGTGAGCCGCATCCTGCGCCGCTTGCGTACGGAGGCGAATATCGAGCAAGGGAGCGGGCAGACATATGTGCCGACCACTGACCCTGTGCCGCAAATCCCCCAGTCCCCGCCCGGAGTTGATGACCTGTGAACCTGACGCCGTCGCCCTTTGCCCCCGCAACGTTTCCCGACCTTCCGCAGGTACGCGGCCTGCGGGCGGCAGCCGGCAGCCGTGGATTCTATGCGCGCCGCGGCGTCGTGCGCGATGACGTGTTCCTGTTCGCCTTCGATGAAGGCACCTCCTGCGCCGGGGTGTTCACCCGCTCACTGACTGCCTCGGCGGACGTGCGCTGGTGCCGCGAGGCGCTTGCGGCGGGCGGTGGAAAAGCCCGGGCACTGGTGGCCAACTCCGGCAACTCCAACGCCTTCACAGGTCCGAAGGGCGTTCTCAAGAATGAGGCCACGCTGGCAGCGCTGACGGCCGCGCTGGGAGTGAAGCGGGAAGAATGTTTCCTGGCAGCGACGGGCGTGATCGGCGAGCCGCTGAGCGATCCGAACTATGTAGGCGCTTTTGTGCCGGACCTCGCCGCTAAGCTCGGGCCGCCTGACTGGGAACGTGCGGCGCGGGCCTTCATGACGACCGACACCTATCCGAAAGGCGCGGGCCGCATTGTCGATGTTGGCGGCGCCGGAGTGCGTTTTGCCGGCATCGCCAAGGGGTCGGGCATGATCGCTCCGAACATGGCGACAATGCTCGCCTACGTGTTCACCGATGCGGCGATCGCGCCTGCGCTGTTGCAGGAGACGCTGCGCATGGCGGCGGACCTGTCGTTCAACGCGATTACCGTTGACGGTGACACCTCGACCTCTGATACGCTGATGGTGTTCGCGACCGGGGCGAGCAGTATGACGCCGATCACGTCGCGCGACGACCCCCGCTATGCCGCCTTTGCAGATGCACTGCTCGGTGTGTGCCATGATCTCGCGATGCAGGTGGTGAAGGACGGGGAGGGGGCGAGCAAGGTCGCGACCATCCGAGTAGCCGGCGCTGCATCCGATATTTCAGCCAAGGTTGTTGCGGCGTCCATCGCCAACTCCCCACTGATCAAGACCGCGATGGCGGCAGGCGATGCGAACTGGGGGCGGATCGTGATGGCGGTCGGCAAATCGTTCGAACCGGTCGACATTGAGAAGCTCGCGATCTGGTTCGACGACGTGCAGGTGGCGAAGGATGGCGCGCGCGCGCCGGACTATGACGAGGCCGCTGCAAGTGCTGTTTTCGCGAAGTCCGAGTTCCGCATCCGGGTCGATCTTGGTGTGGGTAGCGGGGCGGCGACCGTCTGGACCTGCGACCTCACGCACGGATATGTCGACATCAACGGCGCCTACCGTACATGAGCGGCCAAGTGCTGCTGGTAGTTGCAGCTGCCCTGATCGACAGCCAGGGGCGCATCCTGCTGGCGCAGCGCCCGGAGGGAAAGCAGCTCGCAGGCCTCTGGGAATTTCCGGGCGGCAAGCTTGAGCGGGGTGAAACGCCGGAAGCGGCGCTGGTGCGGGAACTTGAGGAAGAGCTGTCGATCACGGTTAATGAAAGCTCACTGGAACCGCTGACTTTCGCAAGCTTTGCTTACCCTGCATTTCACCTGTTGATGCCATTATACGGATGCAGGACGTGGTCAGGATACATCCGTCCGCGCGAGGGCCAGGCCACCGCGTGGGTAGAGACATCAAGGCTGCGGGACTATCCTGCGCCACCGGCAGATTTGCCTCTGTTCGACTGGCTCACCCAAAACCTGACGGATCGACAATGAACGCCCGCCGACTTTTCAAGGACCTGATCGCTGACGAGCGCGGCGCGACAGCCGTCGAGTATGGCCTGATTGCCGGCCTGATCGTCATCGGCCTTTTGTCTGGCCTTACGGCCGTCGCAAACGCAAACGATGCGACTTATCAGACAATCGAGACAAGTATCGTCACCTGATCCGTCCGCCTACGGTCATTCGCGGGGTGCTCCGCTTTCGCCCGTGCGGCGTACTGCGTCCGCCAGACTGACCTTTGCACTGCCGGGTTTCAGCGGTTGAGGCTGGCCGGGTCCGGGCGCCCACCCAAGCACATGCACGATCTCAAAGGTTGCGGGCACACGCCCGTCAGCTGCGCCGTAACGTTCGATGTAGAGTTCCAGTGCGCGAAAGAGAACACGCCGGGGGAGAGGCCTAGCATGGCCACGCGCAAACGCAGCGCGCTCGCCCATGCCTTTGAGGTCTGACAGGAGGCGCAGCGGATCGGTGTATCGCACCGTAACGGTGTCCCGGTCGGCCACCGGCAGGGCAAGACCGGCACGTTGGAGAAGGCCTGCCATGTCGCGCAGGCCGGGTAGCGGCGAGAGGCGCGGCGTAAGGCCGCCGGTCAGTTCGGTCTCGGCATCCGTCAGTACGCTGCGCAATTCTGCAAGTGTGCCGGCGCCGAACAGCGCACCGATGAAGAGGCCGTCCGGTTTCAGGATGCGGCGGATTTGCGCCAACGCGCCCGGCAGGTCGTTGACCCAGTGCAAGGTAAGCGGGGCCACGACGAGATCGAAACTCTCCGGCGCAAAAGGAAGCGCCTCTTCGTCAGCCTGCGCCGTCTCAAGGCCGCGCAGACGTGCGGCATCCATCAGGGCGGGGGCTGTGTCGGCGGCGACCATCGCACCGGCCTTGCCGCTGGCGATAAGGCGTACCGAGAGTTCACCACCCGCCGCGCCGAGTTCGAGGCCGCGCTCGAACTGACGGGGCGTATCGTCGAGCCGGGATTCCAAGTCGTCGATCACACGCTGGCGCAGGAAGCCATAGTCTGCGAGATTTGCCGCAAGCCGCTGGCGGCGGGCAGCAACGCGCGCCCGGTCGAAGATCTGCGGTGGCGTGGATGGGGGAGATGGCATACCGGGGGATATGCCCATGCGCGGGGCGCGGGCCAAGGCGTTTCTCCGCTCGGCGGGTGATTTCTTCTGGCCGCCACGCTCTATCGTCAGCGGTGCGCGCGGTATGGGCAGCGGTCCGCTGTCGCCGGAAGACTTCGCCCGGTTGCGCTTCTTCTCTGACCCGCTTTGTGACCGGTGTGGGGTGCCGCTGGACTACCGGACGGGGGACGAGACCTGGTGCGTTGTATGTCTCGCACGCCCTCCGCGTTGGGACCGGGCGAGGGCGGCGCTGATTTATGACGAGACGTCCCGGCGCCCCGTTCTGGACCTGAAACGCGTGGGACGGCGCGACGGGCTGGGCACGCTCTGCGGCTGGATGCGACAGGCCGGCGGGGCGCTGATCGACGAGGCTGACGTGTTGGTGCCCGTGCCGCTGCACTATACGCGACTGGTTGTGCGGGGGTTCAACCAGTCCGGCTTGCTGGCGCAGGCGATCGGGGCCGAGACGGGGCGGCGGGTGGCGGTGGACGCGCTAGTGCGGACGCGGCGGACCCCGAGTCAGGCGGGTCTCGCCGGGCGAGCCCGGCGGCGCAACGTCTCCGGCGCCTTCAGGGTGCGCAAAAGCCGGCTGGAGGCGGTAGCCGGGAAGCGGGTATTGCGGGTGGATGATGTGCTGACGACCGGAGCGATGCTTTCGGCCTGCACGCGCTTCCTGAAACAGGCGGGCGCGCGGCATGTTGACGTGCTGGTGCTCGCGCGCGTTGTTCGTGAAACGGACGTAACCATATAATTAACCCGTCAGGGCAGAATGCGTCTGCCGAAGCGAGAGGACTCCCGGATGGCCAAGGTCACGATCTATACCCGTCAGTTCTGCCCCTATTGCACGCGCGCGGTTGCGCTGCTGAAGGACAAAAAGGCGGATTTCACGGAGATTGATGCCGGGATGGACGCCGCCAAGCGCGAGGAGATGATCCAGCGTTCGAATGGTGGGAAGACCTTCCCGCAGATCTTTGTGGGCAATACGCATATTGGCGGTTGCGACGACATGATGGCTCTCGACCGGGCGGGGAAGCTTGACCCGCTGCTGGCGGCCTGACGGGGACGGAGGACGCATGATCCGCTACGCTCTGGCCTGCGGCGATTGTGAACACGAATTCGAGGCCTGGTTTGCCTCGTCGGAAGCGTTTGACCGGCAAGCGAAGCGCCGCATGGTCGCCTGTCCGGAGTGTGATGGGCGCAAGGTGTCCAAGCAGATCATGGCGCCAGCCGTGAAAACGACCAAGGGGCGGACTGAAACGCCTGACCCGGAAAAGATTCTCGCAGAATTTGCCGCCCGTGCGCGCCAACACGTCGCCGAAAACTTCGACTACGTGGGCAGCGATTTTGCCGAAGAAGCCCGCGCCATCTATTATGGCGAGGCGGGCGACCGGCCGATCTGGGGGGAAACGACGCCCGAAGAGCGCGAGGCGCTGCGCGAAGAGGGCGTGCCGGCCCTGCCGCTGCCTGCGCCATTCGCGCCCAAGCCCCCGAAGCGCAAGGCACCCTCCACGCTGAACTGATGCCGAACGACTCCGGAGGGGCGCTTTGCCGCGCTTGATGCGCGCGGGGGGCTTGGCTAGAAGGCGGCAAATCGAATCCAAGAGGGCAGACATGGCCACCCACGAGTATCACCGCGGCGAGATGGACATTCGCGACCAGAAAGCGACCTGGGACGGGTTCATCACCGGCAGCGTCTGGGGCGGCCTGATGATCATCCTGATGGTCGGCCATGCGACCCTGGCGATTGCCATCGGGCTGCACTGGGCGGTCTCCCTAGGCCTCATGGCCGCCGTTGGCTTTGGCGCCGGCGTATTGATGAACCTCGGTGGCCGCTGGATGGCCAGCGTCGTTGTGCTGATCGTACTGGCGCTGATCGTCCAGGCACTGATCTGGCTTTTCGGCGTCGTCCTCTAGGACGCAACCCCGCTTTTGCAGGCAGTCTCCGGGCCGCGTTTAACGCGGCTCTAAGCCTTGGCGCAGCATACACCTTGAACTTTATCGAATTACGCTAAAGTCTGGATTGCAGCTGCTGAAGGAGACCGCCGATGGGCGATGCCCCGCTCGTTATGTCCGGTGCCACGAAGAGGTTTGGCGGCTTCACGGCCGTGAACAACCTCTCTTTCGATGTGCCAGCCGGTCAGATCATCGGCTTTCTGGGGCCGAACGGGGCGGGCAAGTCGACCAGCCTGCGGATGGCGCTCGGCGTCATGCAGCCGGACGAGGGCTCGGTGGCGCTGTTCGGCGCGGCCCCGGACATCCGCAACCTGCGCCGGGTAGGCTTCCTTCCTGAGGAGCGTGGCCTCTACAAGAAGATGACCGCGCGCGACACCATCACCTATTTCGCGCGCCTCAAGGGCATGAATGCGAACGATGCTCGCGCCCGTGCCAATGAGCTTCTGGAAACGACCGGCCTCGGCAAGTTCAAGGCATCGCGGATTTCAAAGCTCTCGAAGGGAATGGCGCAGAAGGTCCAGATCCTCTCGACGCTGGCGCACCGGCCGGACTTCCTCATTCTCGATGAACCATTCTCGGGTCTCGATCCCATGAATCAGCAGACGCTGGAAGATCTGATCCGCGCCGAACACGCGCGCGGCGCAACGATCCTCTTCTCGACCCACGTCATGGAACATGCCGAGCGGCTTTGCGACCGGATCGTGATGCTCGCTCGCGGGCGCAAGGTATTCGACGGCACGCTGGACGCGGCCTATGCGAGCCTCGGGCGCGGCGCGCGGATGGCCGTGGAGCACGGCTTTGACCTTGCTGCCGCGCTGGCGCCGAAAGGCTTCGAGGCGCACCGGGCCGCGGACAAGGGGCCGGGCGATTCCTGGCGGGTGAACCTGCCCAAGGGGCTCGGCGCACAGGACGCATTGCGGGCGGCGCTCGAAACCGGCGCCCCGATTGTCGGTTTCCAGCCGGAAGAGGCGCGGCTTCGCGACGTGTTCGTCTCGCTGGTCGGCGAGGCAGAGGCGGCAGCCCTTGACGCGCGGCCCGTCACCGAAACGGTGGAGGCTGCCTGATGCGCAATATCTATCTCATCTTCCGCCGTGATTTCCTGGGCTATGTGAAGGCGTGGGGCTTCTGGCTGAGCCTGGCGGCGGTGCCGGTCTTCCTTTTCGTGGGCGTCGGGTTCGGCATGTTCGCCGCTTCGTCCTCGCCGGTGCGCTACTATACCGTGATCGAGCCCACGAATGTCATCCAGTCGGCCGTGGAAGGGGAGTTCCAGAAGCGGGCGACAGAGGCTGCGGCAGAGGCGGTCGCGCTCGCCAAGGAGCTGGATATTCCGTTGGCAGAGGCTGAGGAGCAGGTTGCCGATGCCGTCGGCGAGCGCAAGTTCGTGGCAGTGCCGCCGCCGGCGCGTACGCTCGAAGACCTGCGGCCCTGGCTGACCGGCGAGCGACTGGTAGACGGGCCAGCAGGAGAACGGCCGCTGTTTGCGGCGCTGATTCTGACCGAGGATGGAAGCGTGCTCGAGTACTGGAGCAGCGACGTCAACGTGATGACGCTCAAACGCGCCGCCGAGATCGCCATGCGCGACATGAGCCGGCGAACCGCGCTCGAAGCTGCCGGACTGGATGCAGACTTCCTCGCCGTGGCCGACAGCGCGGCGGTCCAGGTGCCGGCCTTCCGGCTGAGCGACACACATGCCGGGGAGGGCGGAGCGGAAGTGACGGTGGCAGACCGGGCGCCGTCCATCGTGGCTGTGGCGCTGGCCTATTTCCTCTGGCTGATGGTGTTCTCGATCATCCAGTATCTCTTGATGGGCACGATCGAGGAACGGTCCAACAAGATCTTCGACACGCTGCTGACGTCGGTGAAGCTGCCCGAACTGCTGGCGGGGAAACTGCTCGCCGTCTTTGCGGTCACGTCAACCATGATGCTGTCATGGTCGATCTTCGCTGGCGTGGGATCTGCTTTCGCAGCCGCCCAGTCCCCGGCCGTGCTGGACATGATCCGGCCCTTCCTCGCGGCGGCGACTGATCCGGGCCTGATCGTGCCGGCGCTGATCAGCTTCATCCTGGGTTACGTACTCTACGGCGCCATCTTCATGGCGCTGGGCTCGCTCTGCGACACGATCCAGGAAGCGCAGACGCTGCTCTCGCCGATGATGATCCTGCTGATGTTGCCGATGTTCGCCATCTTCATCGCCTTCCAGGACCCCGGCTCGCCAGTGATCGACTATGCCAGCTGGGTGCCGCTGTTCACGCCCTTCCTGCTGATCCTGCGTATCCCGCATGACCCGCCGCTGTGGGAAATCCTCGCGCAAATGGCCATCATGGCGGTGACAACGGCGCTGATCGTCTGGGGCTCGACCAAAGTCTACCGCGCCGGCGCAGTACACGGGGCCGGCATTGGCGAACTGGGCGGCATGCTGAAATCGGCGTTGGGACTCAAACCGAAGTCGGCGTAGCGGCATCGCTTTCAGGTCTTGCTCGCCGCGGGTGCGCGCGAGAGGGGCTCGGCGTCGGCTTCACGCATATACTCGTCCAGCCGGGTGATCTGACCGTTCTCGACCTTGCAGATAATCGCTGCGGCAAGTGCAAACGGTTCGCCTGCGGTCGTTTTACCGCGCAGGACGTGTTGCTGGAAAAAGCCGTCGCGCGTCGCTTCCCGGCGGATGATGTCGTACCGGTACGCCGTCAGGCGCCTGCGCATCCAGGCGAGCACTTTGACATTGGCATCGCGGTCCTGGCCAGGATTCTCCAGGCCGTCCGTGTTATGCCAGATCACGGCATGCGGCGCGTAGCAGGCGCGCATGGTCTCGAAATCGCCCGTTTCGATCGCAGCAACAAAACGCTCCGCGAGTTTCAGTACGTCGGTCATGGCCGGCCACAGGCTCCCTTCAAACGCTCGATCAGAGCGGTGTCTGTAAGGGGCATCATGCGGCGAACGGGATGGCAGACGCAACTGCTGCTGCCGGATCGCAAATGTGCGGTGGAAAAATCGAAAAACCCCGCCAGCGGGGGCTGACGGGGTTTTTCATGTCAGACCTGAAAGGCCGGTCGTTCTTACACGATACCTTCGCGCTGGGCGCGCTTGCGGGCCAGCTTGCGGGCGCGGCGCACGGCTTCAGCGCGCTGGCGGGCTTTCTTCTCGGACGGCTTTTCAAACGCCTGACGCGCTTTCATTTCCCGGAACAGGCCTTCGCGCTGCATCTTCTTCTTCAGCGCGCGCAGGGCTTGCTCAACGTT
>CAZXQD010000080.1:0-16505 GCA_964643405.1 uncultured Hyphomonas sp.
ACGCGCTGCCGGCCAGCGCAACGTTTCCGCAGATCGGGATGAAAAATGGCGCACCGGTGAGGGTGAAAATTGGAACTTTCAAGTTGAGCGTACCCAAACATTTTCATTCTGACATCAGCGGAAAGTCGAATGTTCAAATGCCAGAATCGGGCATTGGCTCATGCCGGGCTCGATTACTCATTCTCAAAGCGTATCAACGCGATATCCGGGACACCGGGTATCGCACCGTCGCCGAGAAGGTCGAGCATTCGGCTTGCTGCAATATATGCGTACTCTAACATCAAGATCGCCTCATCTTGTGACAGCTGTCCATTCGGCGCCGTGCTAATCGCTTTGGAGTGAAGCATTTTGCTCGCAAACGAGTACACAAAGTCGTACTCATCAAGCATGCAAATTTCTGCTGCGGCCTTACGCCAGTTTACTCGTCTTTGATGGCAAATTTTTGCCATCAATGCATCTGTTGACCCCGAAATTGTAATCTCAAACAAATGTAGGTCTGAGTTGAGTGCCCGCAAATTGTCTTCAAGTTTCGGTTTAATCGAGTTGACCAAAATGTGCCGCTGGTACCCGTAGCCATTGTAAACTGCCGCCGCACCATAGATCGCAAATGCGAGGCGCGCTTTGCTGTCAACGTCAGCTTTCGCATCGTTAAACAGCGCGGTGAATTGATGCTGATCAATTTCTCCGGATCTAAGCCGCTCAGCTAGCAACTTCATCTCGGAGTCTTCTGCGGACTCCAGCTCTGCAAAAAGTTGGATCTCACTTTCAATTTTAGCGAGGTGGGATTTTACGCCTTCGATTTGCTCACGGATTAGCTGTGCGTAGAATACCAAGCCATAACCAACATCGGCACTCAAAAGTCGGCACCAAACGAGGTTCTCAAACAGATTCCGAGCCGCTGCGACGGCCTCGAAATCGCTAACTCGTGCCACGTTGGCAAATAGCCGCTCAATCTTATCAAGCGTCCCTTCGTGGGCCAAGCAAACCCATCGCTCCGCTAAGTGCGCTTCTGGACTACTCTCGGCTATGCGCTGTTCGATTGCCCACTGCCTGCCCTTCACAAGAGCCCGAATTAGCGGAAGCTTCTCTTGAACGAGACTTCGACAATCGTTCAAAACCGCCTCGAGAGTCCGTGCGCGAAAGGTGCTGTCGCTCATAATTGCCTCCGCTATCTTTATAGGGTTTATACAAAGGTGCTCCTAGAAGCCATTCCGGTTCTCGAGATGCGCTCACGCCCGCCAAAGTCATCCCCAATTGGCGTTAGATGGACTGGCGGTGTGTTGATCGGAGAGCCCAAAGCGGAAGCGCCTGCGTTTTCAGCCCAAAAATCCGCCTGGATCGATCGCATGCCCAGTTAGGTCACGCCGTCTGCGTCAGGTTCAGGCATCAGGATCGGCCAAGGGCGACCCGACGCAAGATCGGGATGGCGTGGTTCAGATTCTGGAGCACCGTACTCGTCCCGGAACTTGTCTATGAGGTTCAGCCAGCGTGCAGCGGGGTCATCCTTGCCTCTGCTGCCCGTCATCGCCAGCAGCTTCTGTCGTAGCGCAACCGCCGGGACAGGCACGATACTGTACGCGCCTACCCAGTTCTCCGCAGGGACGTTCTCTGTCACAGCGCTTTCGATCGATTGCCTGGTCATGAATGAACGACCGGTCTTCATCTCGATATCGATCAAAATCAGTATTCCATCCGTATCCGGATATTCGGCGACTGCGCGGGCAAGCAAATCAAGTTGAACAGATGTCGGGCCATCCTTCAGGAGGTCGTAGACGTATGTGCGCACCATCGGAAACTTCGAAATCAAGCTACCCAATTCGCGCTGCCAACGCCAGCCGTCATACGACCTGCCATCGAGCGCCCCACTGACGGTTAGGTCAACGATCCGTCGCGCAGCGGATACGGTGTTGAGGCCTAACGCTGCAGCGCGCCAATGGTAGTTCTGGTAGAAACTCGGGTTCTGTTCAGCGAGGGCGAAGATCACTCCCTCTGCTTCGCTGGAAGACAAGCTCCTGAGTCCGTCGACCATTTCCTCGAGCACGCGTGGATCACGCTGCGCGTCCGGCATGCTGAGCACGATTGCGGGCAGATCTGTGACAGGCGTGGCGAATGGCAGAAGGCGCAACCAAGCCCGTAGCTGATAAGCGTCGCTCTGCGTTAGAATCCAAGTCTCTTTCTTGGCGGCCTCAAATGTCTCCGCAATGCCGTGAGCAACTTGCTCAATGTCAATGTGTTCCCCAGAAAGGATCAACGACAAAAGCAAAGCGGCGCGCGCCTGCCTCGGCGCGAGCGAAATTAGCTTCTGGATTGTTGAGTTGCGCTGGCCGTGCGGGAGCCGTGCGCCGACAATGCCTAGCGCAACCCCCAGCTTCATTTGCGCATCCGTTGCACCCTCGGCAATCAATGTATCGATTGCCTCGAAGATCGCCTCCGCCTCGGCCGATGTCGCAGCAGGATCAGCAGCTCGGGCCTCGCGGCGCACTTCTACGCGGGAGAAGTCTTCGCCGTTCCGGAGCTTCTTGTCTTTGTTGGGTTCGTTTGCTTCGAACCACTGAAAAGCCAGCACACGCGCCGCCAGCTCGCCAAAATGCTCATCCGTCAAGTATTCACGCATCAGCGCAGCGGTCTCCGGAGCGTTGATGGCCAAGAACGCACGTTGGTACTCATGCGTGTGCGGATGTTGTGCTTCGCTTACAGTGTCGCGATCTTTCCAGCCACTCGCGATCGCTTTCTCTCGGGAAGCCCGATAGCGAACCAAGTTGTGGTCAAGCATCCTCTTTAAGTATGGAAGATGCGCGATGGATGGTGCGCAACTCATCAAGGCTGCAATGGTAGCGACTCGCGAGCGATTCTCACTCCCAGCGACGAGCATGCGCTCGGCCCATTCGTGCGCCAGAGCGCAAATAGCGGCCCTGCCTTCCTCATTGAAAGGTCGCGCCTGCGCTTGGTTGCCATTGGTCTCGCGGGAAAACAGCTCTGCAAATTGAGCGATTTCCTCGTTATCGGCGTTTATTGCCCGCGCCTGAATGGCGGCTACCAAACTTGCGCCTGGCGTGTGGCCGATACGGTCACGCAAACTGTAATAACGATCACCCGCCGCTTGATTGTACTTTCCGTTCGCATCGCGGACGACTTTCCCGGCGACAAGATACTCGTCGATCAACCGGCCAACAGCGTGTAGCCCTAGAACTGAAGCGGCCGCCTCGGCGCGATCGTTGTGGCGACCTGTTTCTTCCAGAGCGATCCCGAGCAGAACATCGTCCTCAAGAGCGAAATTAGCAGCTGCTAGGATGTCGTCCGCGCCATAGAAGAGTTCACGGCGCTCGCGCGTGCGGCGTAGCAGTGCGTTAGCGAGGGCCTGCGGATAGTGTGTTCTCAGTTCATAGAGGAGGCCGAACACCCAATCTTGCTTGCGATCGATCTCCATTGTGGAGATGATCTCGAAAACTTCGCTGTCGTCGTCTTCCCCGCTCGGCGCGAAGACTAGCGAGCGCAGGCGCTCGAAGTCCGAAAGGCCTGCGGCTTTGCGTCGTTTGCGCGCTCGGTGGAGTTCCCTCTGGACGGCATCGACTGCAATGTCGTCGATATGACCACTTCCGGCGAGGATGTCGTAGGTCGCGTCACCCGCGTCAGCGAGCAAGTCGGCAATGTGGCGATCTGCCCGTCGAAATGAGAGCGCATCGACCACTGTCGCCTTCACCTCCGGGTCGCTGTCAGTCTTGGCGACTGCAGTCGCAACGTCGAGCCCGTCGATTCCGCCATGCGATGCGATTTCGTGCAGTAAGTCCTTGCGGATTTCTACTGGCTGCGCTGCGATACGCGCCGGCGCGTCGTTCCCAAGAACCGATGTGCGAAATTGCTTTGCCGCCCTGAGAGCGGGAAAGCGCACTTGGGTGTTCGCGTGCGAAATAAGCGGCCAAAGAAGATCGCCGAATTCCGACCTGCCGGACGAAATCATGAAACGCACCGCGCGATCCACCTTGCCTGGCGCGTGCCATTGCTCGACGAGCCGCCGCATTTCAGTGGCGATTGGAGCCCACACCTCGTCAGTGGCGCGGAAGATCATCTCACCTGCGAGGACAGGGTCAACGTCAAAAGCTGTGCGGATGGCGGCGCTGCAAGCGGCCTTAAGCGCGGCGTCGCCACGGGCGCACCGTTCGACAGCGAACAGGACTGCTTCTTCCCACGGACGGTGGTCGAGCACCTCCGCCTTCAGTTTGTTGCGTGCGGCTGGATCGCCGACGGCTTGTAGCATCAGTCTTTCAACGTAGTGAGAGGTATACCATTCCTGAAACTGCTGGTGCTGGAACGAATAACCAGGAATTTCGCCGGAGCGCGTCAGAACGTGGTTGCTGACTAGCGTGTCGAGCAGCGTGTCGGGCTGTGTAGTGATGGTGATCTGTCCATCCGCCATCAGGAACACCGCGGTCTCGGCAACCGCTTTGCGCGCGTTCGTATCCGTGATCGCCGTGTTGCCAGTTGTGGTCGCGAACACGGCGAGATTGTCCAAATAGTGCTGCTGGAAGCCGAGGGCTGTGGCATGAAGCGCCGCCGCACGGCGGGCTTCCTGTTCGTGCACGGCAACGAAGCGCCGCAGCACTTCTTCCTTTGTGGTCGGAAAAGGCGCGCCCTCGGGCAGCGAGAGAAGTGCCGTGAGATAAAGAGGGATGGTGACGAGTTCGCGGATGCCTGCTGTCCGCCAAGCCTGATCAACGAGCTGTGCGCCAGACTCGCCGCGCATGGTACGCGCAATTTCCATTTGCTGCCTGTCGTCAAGCGGCAGCAAGTCGACCCGCGTTCCACCGAAAGGAATGTCGAGGGCTTGCTTGCGCGTGGAAATGACAAGACCGAGTGCCGGCAGTTCAGCCTTGAGAGCAGTGATTTGTACGCGCGCGCGCTCACGTGCGGCGGCATCCAGTTCGTTCCAGCCGTCAAGAAGCAGAACGACGCCGGGGATCGCCGCGACGGCGCGGAAATCCTGCTCGGAGATTCCGTTGAATGCGGGGCGTTTCAGGATGGATACGAGCAATGCGTCGCCTTCGGTGGCCCAATCTCCCATCGGCACGATAAGCGGCGTGCCATTGCCGATTTCCAACAGACCGTCGGCGATCTGAAAGAGAGTTGTTGTCTTTCCCATTCCGGGCGCCGCCACAAGGATGAGGTCGTCCAATGTGGTTACCGCGTCAGCAAGCGCGCGCGTACTAAGCGCCTCGTCCACATGCCTCACCTTCAACGTCAGCGTGAGCGCCACGTTCGTGCCCGGCCATTTGGGTGTTCGACGAAACACGGCCAAGTCCGCAGCGGCAGCTTTTTGAAACCGTGCACTGATTTCCGAAACGGTCGGCGGCATGGTCGGACCGAAGGAAAGCTTGTTGATAACGCTGCGCCACATGTCCTCAGAGTGCTTCTGTTTCCAGGAATGCAGAAATTCCTCAGTGAAAATGGGATCATCTGAATCAATCGCCTTTGCACAGTCTTGGCAAAGCCAAATCCCGTTATCATGCGACTTCCGTTGGTCGGGCGTCATATCGGCGCGATAGCGGCGCGCACCAACTCCGGGGGCTGCAGCGCAGATATGAGCGGCAACTCCGATATTCATTTCCTTTGAGCCATCGCTGGTCGGCGCTGACGTCAGCTTCCTGCAACTAGGATTGCAACAATGATACCGGGCTTGCTTCGCGAGGCGATCCTTGGTCGCCTGACTGAAGTCGTCCCTATTGTTACTTTTGGTCATCGACGGTCTGCTCGGATTCGGTCGAGTGAACACTTTTGATAGTTTGCCCATCGATGGGCATTTCGCCGATCTCGGCTGACATCAAGAGCAAAGACACATATCTCGCTACCTCGACGATATTACTTGAAGTCCCGCCAATCGCAGCCTGCGCTTCAGCGGCGAAATCAACGTCCCCAGTTCGCAGGTGCTCGATAAATGCGGACACATCCGATTGCAGGGCTTGGTCATAAGCATTGAGCCGTCGGGTCAGTTCTTCGTACTTTCTTGCGAAGGCGGCCTCCAAGCTCCGACGGGCAGCAACCTCGCCTTCGGGACGATTCTCCTTGCCGAGCCGTTTTTGATCCATTGCTCCAAGTTCGCTCGCGAGGCTCAGCACCTCCCCAAACATGCCTGCCAAAACACATGGGGCCTGTGGCAATCCGAGTTGTTCGGCCCAGAAGGCAGCACCTACCTCGTCAGGAAGCAGGGCTTGGTAACCAGACTTTGCGAGCGCCGGGAACGCGACACCCTCAATGTTAGGCATGATCGTCAGGTGGATCGACGAATCCACCAATGACCGCACGTGTTCGGCTTGTTCAGCGAGCGTGACCACCGCATCGGCAATGTTGGGCACGGGCAACAGCGCGAGAACGTCCGCTGGCGGCCAAGGTAGAATACCCTTGGCGTTAACACGAAGGTGGAACTGCGCGACGATCCCGGCTTCCTCTGCCAGGCGTTCAAGTTCTGCCTTTCGCTGAGCTAGTCGTGTTTCCCCGGCAGCATTGGCAGAGAGGGAAACGAAACGAATGGAATTGCCTGCTCGTGCGCCTTTGCCGCGCGCCGCCCAAGTTACCGCTGGCGCTTGCTTCCTTTCATGGGCTTCTCCGGCCAGAACTCGCAACGTCTCCAATAGCGCCTTAAGTCGGGTGAGCATCGGTGGAGGACCGTCGGCGACGAGATGCCAAGGCTCTTCGGTAATTGCAGTGTCGACATCGGCGATGAGATCGCTCAACCAATCAATGTATGCACCGGCTTGGTCGGGTAGTATTGCGAACCTCTTGACGAGATTGACGCTTGCGCTGTGCAGGAGGTTCTGGAACTTGGTGACGGCGGTGTTTGCCTCTCCGCGACCCGCGCCTGAAGCTTCCAATGGTGAAACAGCGGGAGGCGTCAATGCTTCAGTATCCGCATTGAGTGAATTCAGCTTGTCGGCGAGGTTGCCGAGTGCATCCTTTCCTCGAAGATGTGCGTCGAAGACCTTCTCCAATGTCGGCACAAGGCCATCGAGAATTGCCACGCCTCTGGAAAGATAGTCGCTATAGCTCGAAGCGGCGACGCGGCGGGAAATCAGATCACCCCACCGCCGATTCCATTGAGGAACTGACGGTGGCGGAAGGTTTTGACGGGGAACCGACTTTGTTGCGAGCGGTAACTGGGCAAGACCAGCCAATTGGCCACTTGCGGTAATAGCGTTTGACACCGCAATATCGGCCGGTGGACACAGTGCTAATATCCGCTCACACAAACTTACAACCGTGTCGTGCGGATTTTTCTGTACAGAGCCGGCAACGTACCAAAGGTCGCAGCGGACGATCACTCCATTATCAGCCTCTCCGATTGTTACAGGCCCGGCCCAAGCTGTCTCGGCCTGAACCCGTGCGAACAACGCCTCTTGCCCGACCTCGGCGACCCAATCACTGGCGATCTCACGATCCAAGACGGACAAGGTGCCCAGTAGAGATCCCAAGAGATCAAGATTGGCATTCAAGAGGCCTTCCGGAGCCCGCATGAGACTTGTCCGCACCGCGGCTGGCATTGGCATTCCGACCAACGCGGCAAGAATCTCATTTAAGCTCGTCAAATCCGCTGTCTCGATCAGGACAGACAAGACAGAGGGTGACATACGCTCCATCAACAGCCGGCGAGGGTCATCTTCCGGCGAACCTTTGATCTGCGAAAGTCGATTCGCCGCGGCCTGGACCTCCGGGATGATGCTGAGACTACTCAGATCAATATCCGCAATCCCGAACAATGCCGCACTGCCGACCTGCGTTCGCGGCAGCGCACGCGCTTCAGGCGTGTCCAGCCATTCGTCGACACCCGAAGAAACGCGGCCCGAACCCAGACCCCGGAGCGCTGAAGCCAACGCCCGCGCATCATGTTCACCCTCCAAGCGGGCAACTAAGCCATTGAGCACCGCCAGCGAAGGTAAGCGCCGCTGAGATAGCGTGTCCGCGACCAAGGGCGCGAGATCTGTGGCGGGCACACTTGCAGCCGTCCGCTCGAAACTCGCTTCGAGGGTCGGCAATGTTGTCTGGTGTGTGAGCTGCAACAGTTCTTCGGATCGAAGCTTGTGTAGGCCGGTGACCGCGCCCGGAGCTGTCGAGCGGATCAAATGTTCCTGGATGAGGCGCTGTAGGGCGCGTGACAGATCGGCCTCACTGACTGAGAGCGCGCGTGCCAATCGCGACGCATCAACTTCAGCATTCGCTGCACCTGCCCAGGCGCCGGATCGCAAAATATCTAGTTCGAGGGAACGCTTCGGATCAAAAAACCTGGCCGCAACCTGGTCGGCGAGGAGTTCGTGCATCCTCTGTCCGCGTGTCAGGATATGGACATATTCTAGAAGAAGGCCGTCGCTCATCTGCCACGGCTCACGCCAACCGGCCCAGTTCGTCTTTTCAGCTTCGCGCAGTTCTCTCCAGATTCGTTCTGCGAGTTCATCGTCGGGATCGGCGCGTATTTCGGTTGCGCGGGCGCGTTCGGCAATCAGCGTGACATCTTCTTCCCGGACCGAGCCGAGCAGGACGACACCGGGCACAGACATCGCTTCTTTGAGCAAGGCACCCCAGCTTTCCGGCCCATTCCGGCCAACATCATCCATGACAAAGCCCAAGGGACTGTCTTCTGAAGCGCGAAAGGTCCGGATCAACTGGCGCAGAGATGGAATATCCTCCGTGCTTAGACGACGGATACGAAACCACCGCACCGTATGGCGCAACGTGTTGGCGGCTTCCCACATTAAAGCGGATTTTCCGGCCCCTGATGGTCCGACGATCAACGCGGCCCGACGTTGTTCAATACCTTCCACCAAAGCCGACCTACTTTGGGGGCGTTCGGCCACCAATCCTGCCGCGATGTGACCGGGTTCTACATCGACCCCGAGATAGAAGCTCGGATCGTTGAGAGGCGTAATGAAATCTACCGGTTCGCAGAGGCCATCCCTGAGGGCGCGTTCGATCGCGTCAATGTCGATAGCGGCCAAGACATCGCGGATTGACGTTTCGGTGTCGGAGATCGAAACGCCAAGATAGTTCTCCGGCGCCAACCGGCCATTGGCGTCTGCCAGGGCACCCACGCGGACCAGCAGATCGGCAAAGCACATCTGAGCTGCGATTGGGGCGCAGTTCAACCGATCTACAATCAGGTTGATCGCCCACTCGTGCGGTGAGGTCGCCACGATGATCGAAGTTCTTGGGAGAAGATCAGAGGACCCAACGCACTTTGCCAGTCTTGTGCTGATCGGACCTTCGATCAAACGAGCGGGAAGGTGGTCGTCGAGGGGATTGAGGCCCGCCACCTCCCGCTCAAGAACGAGCTCTAGTAACTGCGGCTGCTTTGCGAAGCCCAGCGACCGATTCCACAGGTCTTCAATGTGTCCAACCGTCTCGCCTTCCGTATAGTCCCCAAGGTGTTCCCGCCGGCTCTTGACCTGGACAAAGCTCGTTTCTTCGCCACGCAGCTCAATGTCGTCACCACCTTCCGGGATCACGATGGCGGGTGCTCGCTGGCCAGCCCATATTTCTACCGCCATCCAAGCGGACACGGCATCCTGATAACGAAAACCCCGACCTGCATTGGATCCAGCCCTGGAAGCAGCCTTGGCTGGTTTAGACGGTGGATTTGGATGTCGGCGCAGCTTCGGGCCTTTTGTCTTTTTAGCCATGTTACCGGCCATCGCTTTCTTCAGCCCCTGCCGCCGGAGCATTCAGAGCCGCTTCAAGTTCAATGATCTCGTCGATAATTTCTACAAAGGCCGGAGCTTCTCCGAAAATCATGCCCGACATGGCGCGATAGTCGCGGCTAAGATCGTCTAGCATCTTGCCCTCGGGGCGAAGAGAGAATGTGGGGGGCGTTGCCGTCGCGAGATCGAAGGCTGGGCGATTGAAGAACATGCGGGCATGAGCCACGCAGTCGGCGCCCAGTTCGCGATCTTTCAACGCCCTTTGTCCGGTATCTGAAGCCAACAGTTGGTGTAGATCGTAGTAGTGGCGCGAGACCCGCTGGCCGTTTCCTTTGAGTTCTCCGCGATTGTCGAACCAGCGCCGCAACCCATGCAGGATCACGACCTTATCCCAAAAGGTCCTTTCCGGATCGACCGTTGTGACGTTACCGACACCCAAGTCGATATCCGGGATATCGCTTTCCAGATACGGCCGGATGACGCGATCCGAATTGGGATCGAGAGCCGACTTCGCGCCGGATTCGATCTTTACAGCCTTGCCGACATAGGCATCTTCGGGTGTTGCCGTCGGATAGCGCACATAGAGCGCCTGACTGTCGTCGGGGTCAGGCTCAATGCGGAACTGTTCCGTGCTTAGCCCATTGCGTTTGGCCGTTTCACCTATGATCGCGGACAGCTCCGCTAGGCACGAGCCATTGATGTAAGCCTCGCACGCCGCTTTGATCGCATCTAGAGCTTTGCCGCGTTTCTGACTGCTGAGAGCCTCCAGTTCCGTGATAGAGGCTGCTTTTCCCAGATCGTCACGGAAGACAGTGACATCGATATCTTCCGAGAAGCGCTTGATCACGCCAAACCCTTTGGAGAGCGATGTGCCGCCCTTGAACAGCAAGCGTGGCCTGTCTGCCAATCCATTGAAGAGTGCATCAAGGGTCCAACAGACCCAGAAGTCTTTCTCGACATTCTGGGGCGTCGTGCCGAGGCGCTGGGCCGTCGTCGTATAAAGACCCAACCTTGTTTCATCGTCTGCTGCAATGACCTGATCGAATGCGGGGTTCATCATGTGCCGACCTGTTCTTTCAACATCGGCCGCAACAGGCTCTGCATCCAGCTCGGCAGCGTCGACAGGCCCGACATCAGGTCCGCCCGGAGCGCTGGCCCATCTTTGGGATCATGAAGGATTGCGCTCAGACGACGCTTAAGAATAGCGTCGTCATCGACTTGGCCCATGGTGTCACGTAGCCAATGCAATGCCTGGACGATGCGCATGGCCGGCCGACCGGCCCAGTATAACTTGCTCGCAGCGGTCGGCTTGAACGTGATTCCGAGTTTGCCAAGCGAGACCGACTTGAGCCGCGCATCCGCGTGCACGACGATTTTTGCAGGAACCGCATTCGTAAGTCCGAGATCATTGGCGGCAGTCATGCCATCGACGAGTACGCGGATCTGATCCCGCCGAGCGATGGCCTCGATTACCTGCCTTGGGTCGGAAGGATTGCTTTTCTGCGTCAGACTGTTGAACGACGGTTTGTCGTAAAGCCCCCGATCGACCCGCCGCAGATATCCGGCGCGTGTCAGCCGCTGGAGTGTCTTGTCCACGGCGTCGCGCGCGCCAAGATCGAGGAAATCTCGCGGCGTCCAGACGCCTCTTGGTACACCGTTTTCGATGCGCGTCAGGATCGCGGCTTTCAAGTCTACTCTAGCGTCTGTCATGTCCGAAATATGTAGTTCTTTTTCGGACACTCCGCAAGCGAACTGTCCGAAATCTGTATGCAAGTTTCGGACATTTCCCTCATGTGCTGATCATCGAACTTCTGCGTCCAAGCCTAACAACGCGCTCCAGATTTTTTCGAGATCACGACTTCCGCGCACTATTTAGTGTATTCTGAATTCTAAATATATATAAGTTCAAGTTCAATACGGACCTCCTAAATGCCCCGCACCGGCCGCCCCCGCATTTCCATCGGCATCCAAGAATCCAAGACGCTAGCCCTGTACAACTCGGGCCGGACACTACTCGGTGGGCATGACTACGAAGCCTTCTCGGTTGCGGAACTCGCTAATGGTGCTCACTGCTCAGTAGGCGCCTTCTATGTGCGCTTTCAGGACAAGGAGGCATTCCTTGGGTTTGTGATATCCGAGAGCTTCAATTCGGCAATGCAGAGCTTGGCGGTTGCCTTGGTCAGCGGAGACAGCATAGCGGTCAACCATGCCGCCAAGGCGCGGTTGGCCGTGTCCCTGCTTTCGGACCAGTTTGCCGACAGTGAGTTTGCAGGTGTGGTTCGGGCGGCCATCAAGCTGGGCTTTTCAAATGAAGCGCTCAGCGCTCCCTTTGCAGACTTCCGGAGCGCCGCAACCGATTTGCTGGCAGAATGGCTCGCAGACAGTCGATCAAAGCATATCGGGCAAACCCGGGTTGCGTTGCGTGTTATTCTAGGCGCGTTGACCGATTCAGTTCTCTCGGAAGAGGGCGCAAGTGCGCTCCGGGCGAGTGCGTTTCGCGACGCGCTGGTCTATTTTCTTGATGCGACCATTTCAGGCGCGTCCAGGTCGGGCGGAAAAATCGACCCGGAAAAGTCCCGCAAAAAATCTGGCAAAGGTTTTGAACAGATTTCTGCACTCGAAAAGCCATCCAAAAAAGCGCTTCCTAACTCGAGCCGGAAATCAAACTTGCCGAAACGAAAACTGACGCCACCGTCTGGCCGTACAAGGAAAGTCTGAGTGCTCAGTTTTACGGCACAATGTTCGCATGTACCTCCGAATAGGGCAGTAAGCGAAAGCTGGCGCCGTGGCCGACGTGAACACAACTACTGACGATGCCGGTTCTTTGCCGGACGCTTTCGTGCGGGAACTTGCCTTAAAGTTCCAGTTTGATGCGCTACGGCCTGATATCTTGCGGGAGCTCAACTACATTGCCCGTCGCTATCGCCGGGATTTGCTCATATTTGACGACTCAGCTGACCGCGAACTTGAACGCACGGCGCACCGCAAACTGCGCGAACAGATCGAAAGCCTGCGCCAATCGCTCGCCTTGCCAGAGTTCGAAGAGCTCGGGTCCGAGATTTACCTCACTTTGCGCACCGCAAACTCTGAAACCGATCAGACAAGCCGCGTGCCGATTCCCAATGCAGCCGTGGGCGAACATATCCTGCGCAGTCTGGACGATTTCCTTGGCTTGGTTTCCGTAAGCGCGGGGAACGTTGAACAACGCTCCGCTCCGCCAAAGGGCCGCAAGCCCAACTTCGCGCTGGAATGCCTTATCCGGAACACTGCCTATCTTTGGGCAGATATCCTGAAACGGTCATTTACTCTAGATTATCACAAGGGAAGCGGCGTTACCGAGGCTTTTGAGTTTGTAAAAGCGATTGCTGCTTTCCTTGATCCGGACATTCCAGAAACAAAACTAATCACTGCAACGCGTACAATTATCTCCGAACGCGGCAACATCCGGAACCAAGATAGCGCTTAAGTTTGTTATCCGCGCTTATAGCGCCCTGCTCACAGGAATAGACAACTGATCTGACGGCACATTCCTGCCAGTGCATTCAAATGCGCCACGCGGCCGCCTGTGGTTCATTCGCCACCGGAGCGGCAGGCATCGTACCCGCCGCAAACAGGCGAGCAACCGGGTGCGCAAAGCCAAGGGAACACGGCAATCAGGATCACGCAGGTCGGCGGATGCCGCCGTGCGGCGGGTTTCTGTGCTGTTTCCTGCTGAACTTCCGATCACCGAAGCCGAACTTCAGATTGCCGAGACCTGGCTGTCAGGTATCATCGCCGGATTGGCGACGGCAGAAAGCCCGAAGCCCCAAAGCAAAACGATCAGGTGATCACGATGAAACGTGCGGCCATTTATGCGCGGGTATCGACCGGCAAGCAGGCGGCTGGGGAACTCTCCCTTCCTGATCAGGTCAACCAGTGCCGTGCGTTTGCGCTTTTGAGGGGCTTCGAAGTTGCCGAACAGTTCGTAGATCGCGGCGTCTCAGCGCGCTCAGATAAGCGGGCCGAGTTCCAGCGGATGATCAACCTGGCGCTTGCGCCGCACCGCCCGTTCGATGTGATCCTCGTTCACAGCCAATCGCGGCTGTTTCGCAATACCCGTGACTTGCTCGTTTATCAGGGCAGGCTGGCCGAAGCAGGCGTGTTGCTGGTTTCGATCACGCAGGATTTGGGCGAAGGCGAAACCGCCGATGTGCTGCGCACGATGGTTGGCGCGCTGGATGAGTATCAGTCCAAGGAAACGGCCAAGCATGTTGCGCGCTCGATGATCGAGAATGCCAAGCAGGGATTCTGGAACGGCGCGTCGGCCCCGTTGGGCTATCGCACTTATGCCGCCGAAACACGCGGTGCGCGGGTCAAGAAAAAGATAGAGATCAATCCCGAGGAAGCCGAAACGGTCCGGCTGATCTTCCGTCTCTATGTCCAAGGCGATGGCCAGTCCGGACCGATGGGCGTCAAGCGCATCGTCTCGAAGCTCAACTTAGAGGGTTACCGCAACAGGCGGGGTGAACCGTTCCGCGTCCAGTTTCTCGACAAGATACTGCGCAATACCGCTTACATCGGCGAACACTGGTTCAACCGGACCGACTCGCGGCGGGGGACAGAGCGCCCGAAAGGCGATTGGATAGCCTTTGCGATGCCGAGGATTCTGGACGATGCAACTTTCTTTGCGGCGCAGGACAAACTTGACCGGCAGCATCCGCTAAAGACGCCGCCCCGGACCGTCTCAAGTGATGTGCTTCTAACGGCAATCGCAAAGTGCGGAGATTGCGGCGCGCCGATGCGCAAGCTCACCGGCAAGTCCGGTCAGTATCAATATTATCGCTGTTCGCGGAAATCTGACTTCGGCGCTGATGCCTGCAAAGGCAGCTCAATTCCGATGGGCGAACTGGACGGCATCGTCCTTGATGCGCTCGAAGAGAAAATCCTGGAGCCGAAGCGTCTGCGCAAGCTCACGGAAGCGCTGGTTAGCCGCGCGGGGGAGCGCGCGGGCGACTTGAGCGCCAGGCGCAAGGAATTGGATGGCCTGAAGCAAAAGGCAAAAGCTGAGGTTACAGAACTCTACCGGCTTGTTGGATCGGGCAAGATCACGATGGACGCCACCCTGTCCGCTCACATCAAAGGTCTTCAGGACAAGGTGCAGACATTGACCCGGCAGATTGCGCATCTGGATGCCGAGCGGTCTGCCCCAGTCGAAGCGCTCTCAGACGAAACGGTCAAAGGATTTGGCCGCGCAGTCTCAGCCGCGCTGCGAAACCCTACAAACAGGGGGTTCGCCAAAGCCTATGTCCAGGCTCTCGTGAGCGAGATCAGTGTGTCGGCTCGCGAGATACGAATCAGTGGTCCAAAGGCAGCTTTGGTGCACAGCGCCGCTGTCTTTGCGAAGAAAGGCGAGCTGGTGCCAGCTTTTGCACAGGAATGGCGCACCCAAGAGGATTCGAACCTCTGACCTTTGCCTTCGGAGTCAATTTAAGGGCACTTTGCTTATATTTGATCGGTTTTGCGTTAAATTGATTTTAGTCGTTATATAACAAGGAATTATGGGATTTAGGCGTTTGTTGACTTAATCCCAAGGTTGCGACACATTTTGAAAACGGTGCTTCCACCGTGCTTCCACGTCTCGACCGCTGCCTATCTGCTCCAAGGGTCCGCCATGCAATCGATCACCATCAGATTGACCGCCACAATTGTCGATAATGCGAAGGTCGGCGAGACCGAATATTTCCTTTGGGATGAGAATACCAAGGGCTTCGGCGTCCGCGTCCGCCCCACCGGGGTGAAGTCCTGGATCGTCCAGTACCGGGTCGGCAAGGGCAGGGAAGCGCAGCAGCGGCGGGTTACCATCGGCAAGGTCTCCAGCCTCAAGCTCTCGGCCGCAAAGCTCCGCGCCGCGCAGTATCTCGGCAAGGCAGCCTTCGCCGAGGACCTGGTCGAGGAGATCGCGGAAAAGCGGCGCAGCGAACTCAGCGTCAATGACGCGATCGACATGTGGATCAGAGAGGCTGCCCCCATGAACCGTAGAACGGGTGCCCCGCGAACGCCCGCCAACATCAAGGTGGATGTCGACCGGCTCGAAATCCATGTCCGGCCCGTGCTCGGCACCAAACGGCTCTCGAGAGTGACCAAGGCCGACATTGAAATACTTCGCGACACGATCGCGTCCGGCCGGACGGCTTCGAAGAAGAAGACGAAGGCGCGTGGCGTCCGCAATGCACCGGGCGGGGCGGGGACGGCTGCGCGGGCGATCCGGGTCCTCTCCAGTGTCTTTGCGCACGCCGAGGATCATGAGCTGATCTCGCGCAATCCATGCCGGGGCGTGAAGGTTCAGCCGAGTAACAAGTGCGAGCGGTTCCTCACGCGGGACGAAGCAAGGCGGCTCGGGGAAGTCCTCGACCGATGGGACAGGCTGGGCAAGTCCAGAATGGGGGTAGGGGTCATCCGGATGCTGACGCTGACCGGCGCCCGAAGCAGCGAGATCACCGGCCTGAAATGGTCGCAGGTTGATTTTGAGCAGGGCTTCCTGCGGCTCGACAAGAGCAAAACCGGAAAGTCCATTCGGCCCCTCTCCGGCGTCGCGCTCCAGTTCCTGCGGGACTGGCCAAGAGAGCACAGGACCTGGGTGTTTCCTTCCGCAACCGGAGCGTCCGCGTTTCAGGGGATCCAGAAAGACTGGCGCGCGATAAGGCAGGAGGCCGGCATCGAGGACGTGCGCATCCATGACCTGCGGCACAGCTTTGCGAGTTTCGGTATCGCCGCCGGATTGTCACTGCCCGTGATCGGCGCGCTGCTTGGCCACAAGGATGTCTCGACAACGCAGCGCTACGCGCACCT
>CAZXQD010000081.1:0-16442 GCA_964643405.1 uncultured Hyphomonas sp.
GTTTCTTGATCGGGTAGGCGAGGCTGCGAAGGCCCCAGTATTCGGTCTTGCCGACCTTGGCGCCTTTTTCCTTGAGGAAGGTGCTCAGTTCTTCGACGAAGGAGTCGACCTGGGCAGGCGAAATGTCAGGTCGTGTGATCACGACGTGTTCGTACAGTGCCATGTTTTCATTCCCAAAATTACGAAGATGCGGCGCCGGGGGGTGGGAAACCCTGCCAGCGATGGCCCCTCTTTTTCCGGCTCATTCCGGGGACTTGAGGACCGCACCTTGCTGCGAAGGGCGGTCTAAAGCCCATCTGGCCGCAGATTTCAAGCGCTTGCATGCCGGGAGGGCGCGCTTTAGCACGGCCAAAACAACGGGAGGCCCGGTAACCATATGACGCTCGCATTCATCTTTCCGGGGCAGGGCAGCCAGGAAATCGGCATGGGAAAGGCGCTGGCGGAGGCTTTTCCCGCTGCAAAGGCCGTCTTCGAGGAGGTCGATGCGGCCCTCGGGCAGAACCTGTCGGGCCTGATGTGGGGCGGCGAGCTGGCCGAGCTGACCCTCACGTCGAATACCCAGCCCGCCCTGATGGCGCACTCGCTGGCCGCCTACCGGGCGCTTGAGGCAAACTTCGGGATCACCGTCAAAGACGCCGCCTTCGTGGCCGGTCATTCGCTGGGCGAGTATTCGGCCCTGGCCGCTGCCGGGTCGATCAGCCTCGCCGATACCGCCCGCCTGCTGCGCATCCGCGGTAACGCGATGCAGTCCGCCGTGAAGCCGGGCGAAGGCGCCATGGCGGCGCTTCTTGGCGCGGATTATCCGCAGGCAGAAGCCGCCTGCGCTGCCGGCCGCGCCACCGGCGGTGCCTGCGACATCGCCAATGACAATGCCCCCGGCCAGCTGGTCATCTCCGGCACCAAGGCCGCCATCGATGCCGCCGTCGCCTGGTCACAGGCCAATGGCGTGAAGAAGGCGATGGCGTTGAACGTCTCCGCGCCGTTCCATTGCGCGCTGATGCAGCCCGCAGCCGATGCGATGGCAGAGGCGCTGGCAACGACCGCGATCAAGGCACCCGCCGTTCCACTCGTCGCCAACGTGACTGCAAGCGCCGTCACCGATCCGGAAACGATCCGCCAGAACCTCGTCAAGCAGGTGACCGGCCGTGTGCGCTGGACGGAGTCCGTGCAGTTCATGGTCGCGCAAGGCGTCACGACGACCGCCGAAACCGGCAACGGCAAGGTGCTCACCGTGATGCAGCGCCGCATCGAGAAATCCCTGAACGGCTTCACCCTCGGCAATCCCGAAGACCTCGAAGCCTTCGCAAAAGCCATCAAAGGATAAGAGACATGTTCGACCTTACCGGCCGCACGGCCCTCGTTACCGGCGCCTCCGGCGGCATTGGCCGTGCCATCGCGCAGGCGCTCTCCGAAGCCGGCGCAAAGGTCGCCCTCTCGGGCACGCGCGAAGCGGTGCTGCAGGAAGTCGCTGCCACCCTGAAAGGCGAGTCCGCCATCGTGCCGTGCAACCTGTCTGACCCCGCCGCTGTCGACGCGCTCGTCGGTCAGGCCGAGGCCGCCATCGGCCCACTCGACATTCTCGTGGCCAATGCAGGCATCACGAAGGACAAGCTGCTGATCCAGATGAAGGACGAGGACTGGGACTCGGTCATCAACGTCAACCTCGGCTCCTATTTCCGCCTGACCAAGACTGCCGTGCGGGGCATGATGAAGCGCCGCCATGGCCGCATCATCGGCATCACGTCCATCGTTGGCGTCACCGGAAACCCCGGACAGGCGAATTACTGCGCCTCGAAGGCCGGCATGATCGGATTCACCAAATCGCTCGCCCAGGAAGTCGCCAGCCGGGGTATCACGGCCAACACCATCGCCCCGGGCTTCATCGAATCGCCGATGACCGATGTGCTGCCGGAAGCCCAGAAAACGGCCCTCCTCGGCCAGATTCCCTCCGGCCGGCTTGGCCAGGGCGGGGACATTGCCGCCGCGGCCGTGTATCTTGCCTCCAACGAGGCCGCCTATGTGACGGGCCAGACCCTGCACGTAAACGGCGGTATGGCGATGATCTGAGGGGCTGGTCCCCAATTGAGACAGGGGCTTGGCGCTGCGATGAAGTGTGTGCTAGGCGCAACACAATGGTTCGGAAACGAGCCGGTATTCAGGCATATCTAGAGAGGTATCCATGTCTGACGTTCTTGAACGCGTGAAGAAAATCGTTGTCGAAAACCTCGACGTCGAAGCGGACAAAGTGGTTGAGAGCGCAAGCTTCATCGACGACCTCGGTGCCGACTCGCTCGACCTCGTCGAACTCGTCATGGCTTTCGAAGAAGAATTCAACATCGAGATCCCGGATGACGTCCAGGAATCGATCCGTTCGGTCGGCGACGCCGTCACGCATATCAAAGCGCACATCTGAGGCGCGCAGTCTGCGATGTCCAAACGCCGCGTCGTCATTACGGGTATTGGTATCGTGTCCCCTCTCGCGATGGGACGCGAAGCCACTTGGGAACGCCTGATCGCCGGCAAGTCCGGCGCAGGCCCCATCGACAATTTCGATGCGTCGGACCTTCCCTGCAAAATTGCCTTCCAGGTGCCTTACACGTCCGGACGGGGCGGCGGCGCGGGTGATCCCCACGCCTTCGATCCCGAGAAGTTCATGTCGGCCAAGGAAAGGCGGCGCACGGACGAGTTTGTTGTCTATGCCATCGCAGCGGCAGACGAAGCGCTCGAGGATGCTGGCTGGAAACCTGAAGCGGTTGAAGACCAGGAACGCACCGGCGTCCTGATCGGCTCCGGTATCGGCGGCCTCGAGACGATCTACGAAACGGCAATCATCCTGCACGAGCAGGGGCCTCGCAAGGTCAGCCCGTTCTTCATTCCCGCCTCGCTGATCAACCTCGCCTCCGGCCAGGTCTCTATTCGCCACGGGCTGAAGGGACCGAACCATTCGGTCGTCACCGCCTGCGCCACCGGCGCGCATGCGATCGGCGACTCTGCAAGGCTGATCCAGTACGGCGATGCGGACGTGATGGTTGCCGGCGGCGCGGAAGCCGTGATCGGCAAGCTCGGCATCGCAGGTTTCTGCGCGGCCAAGGCGATGTCGACCAGCTTCAACGACACACCGCAGAAAGCCTCGCGTCCTTATGACAAGGACCGCGACGGTTTCGTCATGGGCGAGGGCGCTGCCGTTCTCGTGCTCGAGGAATACGAGCACGCCAAGAAGCGCGGCGCGAAGATTTATGCGGAAGTTGCAGGCTATGGCCTGACCGGCGATGCCTACCACATCACGGCCCCGGCCGAAGGTGCCGAGGGCGGCTTCCGCGCCATGAAGATGGCGCTCAAGAATTCCGGCATCGACCCTACCGAAGTCGACTATGTGAACGCCCACGGCACGTCGACGCCGAAAGGCGACGAAGGCGAAGCGGGCGCGGTCGAGCGCGCGTTCGGCGACCATGCGAAGAATCTGTCGATGTCGTCCACCAAATCGGCTGTCGGGCACCTGCTCGGCGCGGCCGGCGCCATCGAGGCCGCATTCTGCGCGCTGGCCATCCGTGACCAGGTGATGCCGCCGACCCTGAACCTCGACAATCCGAGCTTCGAGACGGTGATCGACCTGATCCCGCACAAAGCCAAGAAGGGCCGGGTTCGCGCGGCGATGTCGAACAGCTTCGGCTTCGGCGGCACCAACGCGTCGCTGATCCTGAAACAGGTTACCTGATCGTCATCCGGTTTGGCGCGTGTCGGCCAGGCTACACTGTGACAATTGATTTCCGGGCCGGGGCGGGCACGGTATGAAACACAGAGTGTCCGTCGAGTGAGGCCTTCATGCGATTCCTGAAAACGCTGTTTGTCTGGGTGTTCGTGCTTGCCCTTTTGGCGGGCGGTGCGGCTGCGGCTGGTTGGGTCTGGTTCAACAATGAACTGTCTGCGCCCGGTCCGCTCACGGAAGAAACCGTTATCGAGGTCGCGCCCGGCGAATCGCTGGCCGCCGTGGCTGCGCGGCTCGAGGCGGACGGCATCATCAAGGATGCACGCATCATGCGCCTCAAGTCCCGGCTCGACGGGACGGAACTCGACATCAAGACCGGCGAATACATCATCGAAAAGGGCGCCACCGTCCAGCAGGTGCTCAGCATACTGATTGAAGGCCGCTCGGTGCTGCACAAGATCACGCTTCCAGAAGGGCGCACCACGGCCCAGCTCCTGCGCATCATCGAGAAGGACAAGATGCTGACCGGTGACATGCCGGAAGTGCTGCCCGAAGAAGGCACGTTGCTGCCGGACACTTACATGTTCCATCGCGGCATGACGCGCGCAGAGCTGATCGAGAAGATGCAGAAGGCCCAGGCCGATCTGCTCGCCGAAGTCTGGCCCACCCGTCAGGAGGGCTTGCCGATCACGACGCCCTACGAGGCCGTCATCCTCGCCTCGGTCGTGGAGAAGGAAACCGGCCGTGCCGACGAGCGCGAGGAGATTGCTGCCCTCTTCACCACGCGCCTGAAGCGCGGCATGCGCCTGCAGAGCGACCCGACCATCATCTACGGCATCTCGAAGGGCGAGCCGCTCTACAACAAGGCCGGCCAGCGCCGCACGCTGTTCCGCTCCGAGATCGACCGGAAGACCGACTGGAACACCTACCAGATCGACGGCCTGCCGAAGACTCCGATCTGCAATCCCGGCGCCGACGCGATCCGCGCCGTTCTGAACCCTCCGGAGACGGAGTATGTGTTCTTCGTCGCCGATGGGAAGGGCGGCCACCTGTTCGCCAAGACGAACGCCGAGCATGAGCGCAACGTGGCCGCGTACCGCGCCTACGAGCGCCAGGAGATCGCAAGGGAGCGGGCGAACTGATGGGGGCACTTTCGGGGATGACCGGCTTCGCGCGGGTCTCGGGGGAAGAAATCTGGGGCGCCTGGGCCTGGGAGGCCAAGAGCGTCAATGGCCGCTCGCTGGATGTGCGGGTCAACTATCCGCCCGGGTTCGACGCGCTGGAGCGCGACGTGAAGGCCATGGCGGCCGAGCGCTTCAATCGCGGTTCGCTGCAGGTCAGCCTGCGGATCGACATGGCGAGTGGCACCGGCGGCGTGGTGATCGACCACGCCCTGCTGGGCACGCTGGCCGACGCCGCCCGCAAGGCCCTCGGCCATGACCTGACGCCGGAAGCGGTCGCCACGCTGATAACGGTGAAGGGCGTCGTGGAAACTGGCAGTTCCTCGCTGCGCGACCTAGCCGCTGATGAGGCGGTGATGGCTGTGCTCGCTGCAGGCGCGCGCAAGGCCATGGACCAGCTTGCCGAAGGCCGCCGGGCCGAAGGCGCCACACTGTTCGCCGTCCTCTCCGGGCATCTGAGCGAGATCGAGAAACTCTCCGCCGAAGCTGCGAAGATCGCGGAAACACAGCCCGCGCTGATCAAGGCAAAGCTGGTGAAACAGCTGGAAGACCTCGACCGCGAAGGCCGCGTCGATGCCGAGCGCTTCGCCGCTGAAGCCGCCCTGTCTGCCGCCCGGGCCGATGTGCGCGAGGAGCTGGACCGGCTCGGCGCGCATGTGCAGTCCGGCCGGGAGCTTCTGAGGGCTGGCTCCCCCGCGGGCCGCAAGATCGACTTCCTTGCCCAGGAACTGAACCGCGAGGCCAATACCCTGTGTTCGAAATCGGCGAGCCTTGATTTGACGAATGCGGGACTCAGCCTCAAAGGGGTGATCGATCAGTTCAAGGAGCAGGCGGCCAATGTCGAATAGCGGACACCCGAAGGATCATGGCCGCCGCCGCGGACTGATGCTCGTTCTCTCCAGCCCCTCGGGCGCCGGCAAGACGACACTGTCCAAGATGCTGCTGGACGAGTTCACCGATGTGAAACTGTCGGTCTCCGCCACCACGCGCCCGCCGCGTCCCGGCGAAGTGGACGGCAAGGACTATCATTTTCGCACGCCGGACCAGTTCAAGGACATGATTGCGCGCGGCGAATTCCTCGAATGGGCCTTCGTGTTCGACAAGTACTATGGCACACCGAAAGCGGACACCGTGGCGCGCCTCGAGGCGGGCGAGGACGTGTTGTTCGATGTCGACTGGCAGGGCGCCGATGCGCTGCATGACCAGATGCCGAATGATGTGGTCTCGGTGTTCATCCTGCCGCCGAGCATAGAAGCGCTCCGCGCGCGGCTGGCAGGCCGGGCGGGGTCCACGGATGAAATGGTGGCGCGCCGCATGGAAGACGCCAAGCGCGAGATCATGCACTGGCGCCGTTACGACTACGTGATCGTCAATGACGACCTGAATGTCGCGTACAAGCGCCTGAACCGTATCCTGCTGACGGAACGTCTGAAACGCCTGCGCCAGCTGGACCTCGAGGACCATGTGCGCATGCTGCTGGGCGAGGGCTAGGCGACGCTCGCCGCCAGCTTGCGGAACTCGGCCTGTGTCAACGTCTCAGCCCGCGCCGTCGGGTCAATGCCGCAGGCTTCCAGCCATTCCTCTGCCTTCATCCCGCGCTTCTTGGCGAAGGGCTTCAGCGCCGCGCGCAGCATCTTGCGGCGCTGGCCGAAGGCGGCGCCGGCGATCTGTTCGAGCTGGTCGAGATGCGGGCAGCGTTTCTCCGGCGGCAGCGGCTCGAACACGGCGACGGCGCTGTCCACTTTCGGCGGCGGGCGGAAGGCGCCTGGCGGTAGCGTGAAGGAAATATAGGGCCGGGTGACGGCCTGGGCGAGGACTGCCAATCGTCCGTAGGCGTCCGTATCGGGCTTGGCGCAGATCCGCTCGGCCACTTCCTTCTGGAACATCAGTGCCATCTCGCCGCGCCAGTCGCCCGCCTTCAGCCAGTCTACCAACAGGGGTGTGCCGACATTGTAGGGAAGGTTGGCGATGATCATCGCTGGACCGGTAGCGCCAGCCTCGGCCAGCGTCTTGTCCCAGCGCACCTTGCGCGCATCCTTCGCGATCACGACCATCTGCCCGCTTTTCGCTTCCGGCCAGTCGAGCAGCGCCTCGGAAAAGCGCGGATCGGTCTCGACCACGATCAGCTTTTCCGGGCCTTCATTGAGAATGGCGCGGGTCAGGCCGCCGGGGCCGGGGCCGACTTCGATGACCGTGCGGCCCTTCGGCGAGCCTGCCGCCGTGGCGGCGCGTTTCAGGATCGAGGGATCGAAAAGGAAATGCTGGCCCAGCGATTTGCGGGCGGGGGCATCTGTGAGGGGTGTGTGGTCGTCGCTCATACGGCGGCTTTCTGGCGGTTGGCGGCGAAGGTCGCCGCGAGGCGGAGGGCGGCGATCAGGCTGCCGGGCTTGCAAATGCCGGCGGCGGTGGCGTCATAGGCGGTGCCGTGATCGGGGCTGGTGCGCACGATCGGCAGGCCGAGCGTGGAATTCACGCCGCCCCACATGTCGAGTGTCTTCACCGGGATCAGGCCCTGGTCATGTGTCATGGCAATCACGGCGTCCCAGGCGCCAGAGAGCGCTTCGGCAAATACCGTATCGCCGGGGCGCGCATGGGAGACGGAAATACCCTCCGCCTGCAGACGGTCTGCCGACGGATTGATGATCTCGATTTCCTCGCGTCCGATACTTCCGCCCTCGCCCGCGTGGGGATTGAGGCCGGTGAACGCGATGCGCGGCGCGGCAATTCCAAACTCGCGGATCAGTGCCGCGTTGACTACGCGCGCGATGCGCTCCAGCCGTCCGTCGCCCAGCACGCCCGGCACGTCGCGCAGCGGCATGTGGATGGTCGCGAGCGCGACGCGCAGCCCCCCGCCGGTCAGCATCATCACCGGGCTGGCCGCATGTCCGGCCACTTCGCAGAGATGCGCCACAAACTCCGTATGCCCCGGAAAGCGGAAGCCGGTGGAATAAAGCAGCGCCTTGTTGATCGGGTTGGTCACGACACCGCTGGCCCGTCCGGCCAGCGCATCGGCCACCGCCATCTCGATCGCGCGCACGATGCCCGGCGCTGCCGCCTCATCCGGCTTGCCGGGTGCAACCGGCGGCACGCCGTCCAGCGCCAGCACCGGCAGTGCGTCTGCGAACACGCCCGGTGCCTCAGCCGGCGAGGCGATCAGCTTCACCGGCACACCGGCAATCAGGTGCGGGGCTGCGATCAGGTAAAAGGCGAGCGACGGATCATGGTGCAGCGCGCTCCAGGCGGCCGCCGAGATGGCAGGGCCGCAACCGGCAGGATCGCCCATGGTCAGGGCCAGAGGAGGAAGTGCAGCGCGCGTCACGCCCGCGATGTCGCGCCAATCGGCCCGCCGCGCAAGCGCGTTCCTTGCCGTTAACGGTAAATGATGGTCGCGTCGCGGCGCGAATTGCGCAGCTCGCGCTCTGAAATCATGTTCAGCTCGCGCGCCTTGATCGAGCCCTTGAGGTCTTCGCGCGAGGGCAGGGCCTCGGCGCCATCCTCCCGGCGGCAGAGATACATCACGCCCAGTCCGCCGCCGACCGCGAAGATCTCTGTCGGCTGACCCACTTCCGTGCCCATCACGAGCGCGCGGCCTTCCTCGCCCAGTTCGACCACGTCGATGTCCGTCAGGTCCTGTGCACGCAGGGCGCTGGTTGTATTGGCCACGGTCTTCACGTCAGCGCAGCTCTTGATGCGGCCTATGGCTGTCGTCAGCGTCTCTTCCTTCGCGTCGGTCGTGACGAGGCGGATCAGGTCAACCTTGGTGGTCGGCTGGCTCGGCTCGCGCTTGGCCAGCACGTTCAGGATGTAGATGCCGTTCTCGACCTCGACCGGCGGCAGCAGCGAGGGGACGGTCGCGCCGGTCACGACAGAGGAGAGCGCCGGGGCGAGATCTTCTGCCGTCACCCAGCCCATGTCGCCGCCGGTGGCAGCGGTCGGGGCGGAGGAGATGCGCTGCGCGGCGACGCGGAAGTCCGCGCCTTGCTGCAGTTGCTGGATGATCGATTCTGCGGCGCGCAGCGCTTCCGGCCGCGTCGCCGCGTCTGGCGCATAGAGGAAGATTTCCTGAACCCGGTACTGCGTGGTCTTCATGGCGGCGCGCATGCGGTTCAGCTGGTCTTCGACCTGGTTGTCCGACACGCGGATACGGCTGCCGAACAAGCCGCTCATGAGGCGGTTCCAGGCGATGTCGGCGCGGATCTGTTCTTCAAGGCTCACCGGGTTCACGCCGGCCGACAGCAGCTGCTGGCGCAGGCCGTCGGCGCCGATCCCTGTTTCAGAGGCCATGTCGCTCAGTTCGGCGTCGATCTCGCGCTGATCGACTTCGACCTCGTATTCCGCCACGCGGTCAAGCTGCAGGCGTTCGTCGATCAGCTGTTCCAGCGCCTGGCCGGTGATCTGCTGCACCTGTTCGGCCGTCGGCTCGCCCCGGCCCAGCGTCAGCAGCAGCAGGCGGGCGCGCTGGCGCACGTCGGAATAGGAAATCGGCTTGTCGTTCACGATGGCCGCGATCCCCTCCAGCTGGAGGCGGTTGTCTTCCGGGGCGGCCTGAGCCAGCGCCGAGGGGGCGCTGAAGGCGACCAGAGCTGCCATCAAGACTGCACGAACCATTCACTTCCTCCGTGGGTTTCCGCGCCGCAGAAACCCGTTGATCGTTTCCCTGCGACCATACAAATCCCCGCCCGCCACGCAACGCAGCAGCACAGTAAGCCATGATTTGTTGCAGTTTTCAGGCCGGTTCGGCCTTCCCGTCAATCCTACTGGCCGGTGCCGAAGTTGCCGAGCGATTTCAAGGTAAAGCGGAACTGGAAGCTTTCCGTCGGGCCCAGCGTCCGGTCGCTGAGTTCGCTGCGGCTGTAGAGCAGCTCGAAGCGCGAGCAGTCGTCGGAATAGGCAAGGCCGATGTCCCGGCGGGCGTCCACATCCTGCGCGATATCTCGCAGCTGGCCGAAGATGACCGAATAGGAATCGGTCACCTGCACTTCGCCCTGGATGTAGATTCCCTCGTCGCGTGTGTTCAGCGGGCTGACCCTCGAATCGATCTTGTAATACTGCGCCACGGCGCGGAACCGGTCGAATGAGGTCGAAGCCCTGAGGTCCAGGCGGTTCAGGCTGAAATCCTTGTCATCAAGGCGCAAACGGCTCGACAGGTTCAGGTTCCGGCCAAGGTCCAGCGAGGTCGAGGCCACCCAGTCCGATTTCGTGCCGTCGAGGTTGGACGCCACGTCAAACGTATCATCGGCGCGCGAGCGCCAGCGCCGCCCGACCGTCGAACTGAGTTCGACGCCGTTCTTCCACAGCGCTCGGGCCGTCAGTCCGGCAGAGAGTTTTCCGTCGCCTTCGTAGAGGTCGTAGTTGCCGAAGCCGTTGGCCTCGAACAGGCTCGACTCGTCAAACTCGTAGAGCTGGCTGTCCTCGACCGGGATGGCCGGGTCATTGGCATTGGAGAAGCCCCAGGCCGCCATCACCGCGGGCTCGACCATCAGGTCCACGACCTTGCCCGGGCGCACCATCGGATAGGCGAGCTTTGCCCCGGCATTGCCGACCGCCCGCGAGACCTGGTCCTTGCCGCTGACCGCCTCGTCCAGCGCGTAGAAATCGCCGCGTAGTTCAACAAAGGGCTCGAAGGTCGCGCCGCCAGGCAGCAGGTTGAAGTTGCGCCACTCGCCGCCCGCGCTCACGCGGTGGCTGTCGGCGCCCACATCGCGCGTCAGGATGGCCGAGGAGACCTTGGCATTGGCAAAGCCGTAGCCGCCCAGATCCCAGTTCTGCTCCGCATACAGAAGCGGCGACACAACGGGCAGCTGGTTTGCGTCGTCAATGCCGCGCAGGCCCTGGAAGTTGAGCAGCGCGACGTCTGCGTAATAGTCCTCGCCCTGGCCGACAGCGAAAAGCTGCGACAGAAGGCGGCGTGGCTGGTTCGCGTAGAGGCCGCGCTTGGCGTTCTGTCCTTCGATATTGTAGCGGCGGTCATACAGGTCATCCGACTGGCGCTCGACCGCAAAGCCCCATTTCCATTCCGGTGTGATCGCGAAGGCGCCGTTGGCATAGATATGCCCGCGCAGCAGGTCTTCGCCAAACTTGTTGCCGGCGCTGTCGAAGTCTTGTTCCTGCGTGAAGCTGGTATTGACCTGCAATTCGCCCGAATAGAACCGCTTGCGGTAATCGACATTCACCACCGGGTTCACGTTGGTCGAAAACAGCGGCGAGATCGTCATGTCCGAATAGTCGGAGATCGCCCAGTAATACGGCTGCTTGTAGTAGAGCCCCAGCATCGATGAGCGTCCGGCATCCGGGATCAGAAGGCCGGAGCGGCGGTCCGACGTCGGATCGGGGTGCGCAAGATAGGGCAGATAAAAGACCGGGACGCCTGCAATCTCGACCACCGCATCGCGGTAGGAAATCATCTGGCTTTCCTGGTCCAGCACTGCGCGCCGGGCGCGGATCGTCCATGTCGGCGTCTTGTCTTCCGCGCAGACTTCGCAGGCCGTGTAGACCACCTGATCAAGCGCGTTGTAGCCGCCGGAGCTGCGGATGGCCGAGTTGGCCGTAACCGTGGCGCCCTGGGCAAGCCGGGCGGAGAAGCCGACCGCGTAACCGTCCGACAGGTTGGAGCCGACCTCGGCCTCGTCGGAGAATTGCTGGGTGCCGTCCGCATTGATGATGACGACATTGCCGATGGCGCGGACTTTTTCTGTCGTGCGGTTATAGATCAGCTTGTCGGCGCGCAGGGTCCGGCCCTGGTACAGCGCTTCGACATTGCCTTCGGCCACGATGCTGTTCTCGGCGGCGATTTCGTAGACGGTATCAGCCTCAAGGACGACGCGCTCGTCGGCGGCTTCGGCAGTGGGGGCGGCGGCCACCGGCGCGGCGTCCTGCGCCTGGGCGGCAAGCGGCAGCACGGCCGAGAACCCTGCCAGCAGCGCGTATTGGGACCAGAAAGCCAAACGGTTCACCCTCACTGTGCCGCCGGTCAGCGCGAACCTGCCATCCCCTGCAGGACCATGCGGCGTTTTGAGAGGCTTAGAGACGATCCGGCGGGCCGTCCAGCCATCCGCGCGCCGGGCCCTGCTTTTGGCGCCGGGGCCGGTGCATGCGCGCCACAGGGGGGCTCAAACGGCGCGCGCCACCAGCCCGCCGGGATAGGAGAGGGCTTCCCCTGCCAGTTCCAGTTCCATCAACACGGCCTGGCATTGCGCAGAATTAAGCCCGGCTGCCGGGGCGATCGCGTCGATCGGCATCGGATGCGGGCTCAGCGCCTGACGCACCCGTGCAAGCTGGTCCTGCGGCGGCGGCCCGTTCAGGAACTCCGGCGAGAACGCCGGCGGGGGCGGCGCGGCCACATGCAGGGGCGGCAGCCCCGCCAGCACGTCCAGCACATCGGCGGCATGGCGCACCAGCGCCGCGCCCTGCCGGATCAGGCCATTCGTGCCTGCGGCGCGCGGGTCGAGCGGCGAGCCCGGCACCGCCATCACCTCGCGGCCCTGTTCGCCGGCCATGCGCGCCGAGATCAGCGAGCCGGAGCGCTCAGCGGCCTCGACCACGACCGTGCCCCGGGCAAGGCCGGTGATGACGCGGTTGCGGCGGGGAAAGTCCTGCGCCCGCGCCTTGTAGCCCGCCGGGCTTTCCGAAACGATCAGGCCCTGTTCGGCAATCTCGCGGTAAAGCCGTTCATGCTGCGGCGGTTAGACGTGATCCACCCCGCCGCCCAGCACGGCGACCGTCCCGGTCTTCAGGCTCGCCGCATGCGCTTCGCCGTCAATGCCGAGGGCGAGGCCGGACACGACGGTGAGCCCTGCGCGGCGTAGCTCTGCCGCCATGTCGCGCGCGATCTTCCGCCCTGCCGCCGAGGCATTGCGCGCGCCGACAATCGCCACCGCGTCTTCGCGTGCCAGTGCCAGATTGCCGATCACCGTCAGCACGGGAGGCGGCGGGTCCAGCGACACCAGCAGCTTCGGGAAATCCGGCTCGCAGCTCGCGATGATCCGTGCGCCGCAGCGGGCAGTGGCGTCCATTTCGTCCTCGATGGCGCCGACCGGGGGCAGGTCAATCTGCCGCCCCTTCGCCATGCGGCTGGCGATTTCAGGCAAGGCTGCCAGCGCATCGCCTGCATTGCCGTACCGTTCGATCAGGCGGGCAAAGGTCAGCGGGCCGATATTCGGTGTACGGACGAGACGCAGCCAGTCGCGGCGCTTCGCGTCGGTCAGCCTCGGCAGGCTCATTCTTCCGTCTTGGCTTTCGGCGAGCCAAAGGCCGGTTCTGTGCCTTTCAGGAGCCGCCCGATATTCGCCCGGTGCGTCCAGAACACGAGTACCGACAGCAGGGCCAGCCCGCCCAGCACGATGGGATTGCGCTCACCCAGCAGGTAGGCACCGGGCGGCACGGCCACCGCCGCCACCAGCGCCGAGAGCGATGAAATCCGTGTCAGGGCAAAAACGCCGAGCCATATCGGGCCGCCGACCAGCAGCCCTTTCAGCGGCGTGATGCACGCCAGCAGGCCCACATAGGTCGCCACGCCTTTTCCGCCCTTGAAGCCGAGCCAGACCGGATAGCAATGCCCGAGGAAGGCCGCCGCGCCGGCAATCATGCCTGCCTCGCGTCCGCCGAAATACGTAAACCCCAGCGCCACGATACCCGCCTTCAGGCTGTCCAGCAGCAGCGTCGCCAGCGCCAGGTCCTTGCGCCCGGTGCGCAGCACGTTGGTCGCGCCGATGCTCTTCGATCCGATCTCGCGGATATCGCCAAGGCCCGCCGCCTTCACGAGCACGAGACCGAACGGAATCGAGCCGGCCAGATAGCCAACCACCACGGCCAATGCGTAGAGCGCCTCTTGCGGCATGTGCAGTGTGTTCCCCCTCCGTCCCTGATGCGTGAAGGTTTAGGGGGGCAGGGCGGACGGGGCAAGGCCCGGATTCGGCGGGCGTCAGGTCTACAGCCGCCGTTCGGGTATCAGGCGCTCTACGGCTTCCGCTTCGGAGGTCAGTTCCTGCTCCCGGAGAACCTGCGCCAGTACGCCCAGATACACCGTCTCCGGAACGATGTGCTCGAAGCCGCCGTCCGGGTTGCCATAAAACCCGTAGATGTCGACATGGCCTGCGGGAACATGGATGCCCGGGGCTTCCCGGTCATGGTCGTCGATGCCCTCCGGATAACTCAAGCCATAGCCCTCGTGTCCGAACCCGATCCGGCGAGTGGCAAGGTCTGCCAGGAGGCTGGGCCTTGGCCACCAGCTGAGCACCTCGCGAATATCGCGTTCAACCACCTCATCTGAAACCGGCTGACGCGACATCTTATCTCTCGAACACAGTCTTCCCGCCGACAAACGTGCGCATCACGCGGCCCTGCAAACGCCGCCCGTCAAAGGGCGAGTTCTTGGAGCGGGAGAGAAGGTGGTCGCGGTCGCACAGCCACGGCTTGCCGGGATCGAACAGGATCAGGTCTGCTGGCGCGCCCTTTGCGATGCGGCCCTGCGGCAGGCCAAGGATCGAGGCCGGGCCGAATGTGACCGGCGTCAACGCTTCCAGCAGCGTCAGTTCCTCCTCCGCCACAAGCGTCAGCAGGCAAGGCAGTACCGTTTCCAGTCCCGCCGCGCCGAATGCCGCCTCGCCGAACGGCAGGCGCTTTTCCTCCGGGGGCTGAGGATCATGCGCGGAGACAACCGCGTCGATCGCGCCTTCCTTCAGGGCCTGCACCAGCGTCTTGCGCATCCGCTCCGTGCGGAAAGGCGGGTTCACCTTGCAGTAAGTAAGGTAGTCGCCGACATCGAGCTCATTGAAGAACAGCGAATGCGCCGCTACCGTCGTGAACACCTTCGCGCCGCGCCCTCGCGCAATGTCCACCACATCCAGCGTGCGCTGCGAGGTCACCTGATCAAGGATCAGCGTACAGCCTGTTTGCTCGGCCAGCGTCACATCGCGCATCGCGCCCAGCCATTCGGCCTCGATGGGGATACCCGAAAGCCCGTTGCGTGCTGCGAATTCGCCCGCATTCATCACGCCGCCGCCCGCCAGCGTTCGGTCATCGGGCCGCGACATCACGATGGCCCCGCGCGAGGCCGCATAGGTCATCGCCCGTTTCATCACCTGCGCGCTCGCCACCGGCCAGTCGCCATTGGTGAACACGACCGCGCCCGCTTCCGCCATCAGTCCGATCTCGGACATAGCCTCGCCCGCGAGGCCGACCGTCAGTCCGCCCGCCGGATAGACGCGCGCAAACGCAGTCTCGCGCCCGCGCTCGGCAATGAACTGCACCAGCGCCACATCATCGATCACGGGCCGCGTATCCGGCATCACGACAAGGCTGGTAATCCCGCCGCTCAGCGCCGCGCGTGAGGCCGTGGCCAGCGTTTCCTTGTGCTCCTCGCCGGGCTCGCCGGTCTTGGCGCGCAGGTCGATCAGGCCGGGTGCCAGGCACAGCCCGCCTGCATCTATCGTTTCCTTCGCATCCTTGAACGACACACCCGTCCCTGTACGGAACTCTTTGATCACGCCCTTGTCGATGAACACGCCGCCCGGCGCATCCGTTCCGGTGGCCGGGTCGAGCAGGCGGGCATTGACAATCTCGAGGCTCATGCGGACGCTCCTGCCAGAAGGTGCAGCACCGCTTCGCGCACGGCCACGCCCATTTCCACCTGCTGCGTGATCACTGACCGCTCGCCATCCGCGATGGAGCTTTCAATCTCCACGCCCCGGTTCATCGGCCCGGGGTGCATCACGATGGCGTCCTCCTTCGCCAGCGCCAGCCGGTCCGCCGTCAGGCCGAAATAGCGGAAATACTCGCGCTGGCTCGGCAGCAGGCTGCCATTCATCCGTTCCAGCTGTAGGCGCAGCATCATCACGACATCCGCGCCGGGCAGGGCGGAATTGAAATCCGTACCCGCACTTTCGGCGCCCCATGTCTCCGTACCCGGAGGGATCAGCGTGCGCGGCCCGCACAGGTGCACGCGCGCGCCCATCAGATGCAGCGCCATGGTCGTCGAGCGCGCCACGCGGCTGTGCGCAATGTCGCCGCAGATGACGACCTTCAGGCCCTCGATGCGCCCTTTCACGCGGCGGATGGTCAGCAGGTCCAGCAACGCCTGCGTCGGGTGTTCATGCGTGCCGTCGCCCGCATTGATCACCGCGCAGTCCACTTTCCGCGACAACAGCTTCGCCCCGCCCGAGGCCGAATGCCGGATCACCAGCGCATCGGGCTTCATCGCGTTCAGCGTCATCGCCGTGTCGATCAGCGTCTCGCCCTTCTTCACCGATGAGTTCGCAACCGGCATTGAGACGACATCCGCGCCGAGGCGCCGCGCCGCAATCTCGAAGCTCGACAGCGTCCGCGTCGAGTTCTCGAAGAAGAGGTTAACCACCGTCTTGCCAGTCAGCACCGGCTCCGGCCGGCGGTTCGCCCGCGTGGCCTCGGCATAGGTGTCCGCCAGGTCCAATATGTGAGCAATATCAAGGGGGTGAAGGCCTTCGATTCCCAGCAGATGGTCATGCCGGAAGGTGTAGTCTGCTTGCGCCGCTGCCATGAAGGCCCCTTCGATTTGCGGCGGTTTAGGCGCGATTCCGGCG
>CAZXQD010000082.1:0-16418 GCA_964643405.1 uncultured Hyphomonas sp.
GAGCTGGTCGTGCTCGAATCAACCACCTATCCGGGCACAAGCGACGAAGTCGTAAAAGCCATCCTGGAGAAGACCGGCCTGCGCGCGGGCGTGGACTTCGCCATAGCCTATTCGCCCGAGCGTGAAGATCCTGGCAATATCGACTTCTCGACCTCCTCGATCCCGAAAGTCGTCGGCGCCAACACGGCGGCTGAGCGGGACATGGCCGTTGCCGTCTACGAAGCCATCACTCAGGTCGTGCCGGTCTCCGACATGAAGACGGCTGAAGCGGTGAAGCTGACCGAGAACATCTTCCGTCTGATCAACATCGCGCTCGTGAACGAGCTTAAGACCGTCTACCAGGGCATGGGCATCGATGTCTGGGAAGTGATCGACGCAGCGAAGACGAAGCCTTTCGGCTTCATGGCTTTCTATCCCGGCCCTGGCCTCGGCGGTCACTGCATCCCGATTGACCCGTTTTATCTGACCTGGAAAGCGCGCGCCCACGGCGAAACCACGCGTTTCATCGAACTCGCCGGGGATGTCGTCACGCAATTGCCGAAGCAGGTGATCGAACATCTGTCGGAGGCGATGAGCAGTCACCTGCAGAAATCCGTTGCTGGCAGCCGCATACTTGTTGTCGGCCTCGCCTACAAGAAGAACGTGGACGACATGCGCGAGAGTCCCTCACTGCATCTCATCCACATGCTCCGTGAACGAAAAGCGACCGTCGACTATCACGATCCGCACATCGCCAAGGTTCCGGTGACGCGCGACCACCCGGAATTCGCCGGAATGGAGTCGGTGCCGCTGACCAAGAAGGCGCTCGCCACTTACGACTGCGTGCTGATCTCCACAGATCACGATGCCGTCGACTATACGGACCTCGTGCGCAATTCGAAGCTCGTTATCGACACGCGCAACGCGACGCACGGCATTCCGGCGGACCTTAAGGCAAGGGTCGTGAAAGCCTGAGGATGGCGTGAAGCGGCTGCTGCTCCTTACGCGGCACTACCCGCCCGCCGTCTCCGGAGGCATCCGGCGGCCCTGTCTTCTCGCTCATGCCCTGCGGCGCGTCGGTGTTGACGTTCGCGTCATTGCGCCCTCGTTGCCGGAAGGCGAACCCGGCCTCGCCGTGCCTCATCCAAACCGTGACCCCACCGGCGATGCAGGCCCTTCCCGGCCGTCGCTGCGCGGCGTTGCGCGTGACCTGCTGCTTTGGCCGGACCCGGATATCCGCTGGTGCCAGCGTGCTGCGGATGCAGGCATTGCGGACGGCTGGAAACCCGACTGGGTCCTGTCCACAAGCCCGCCAGAATCCATCCACGTCGCGGGCGAGCGGCTTGCCCGCACGCTCGGCGCCCGGTGGGCTGCGGACTTCCGCGACCTCTGGCTGGAAGCGCCTCACCGCGCCGAGCGCCGCCGGCTGCACCGCCAGATCGGGGAGCGCATGGTCGCGCGCAGCCTGCTGCCGAAAGCCGATCTCGTACTCGCCGTTGATCCGGTTGTTGCGGCTGAAGCCGGGCGGCTGGGTGCTCGCAATCCGCAGGTGCTGGAGCACTTCACCAGCGACGATCCCGTGGAGCCTTTCCGGTATGATGAAAGTGGCCTGAATATCCTTCATGCTGGCTCCATTGCCTTCTCCGATCCTGAAGCCCGCATTGAGGACCTCCTTGCGCCTTTCGAGGCTGCATGTGCCTTGCGGAGCGATCTCGTGCTGAATTTCGCTGGCCGCCTCACGGCAGCCGAGCAGGCCCGCATCGCCGCCAGCCCAGCTGCCGCTGCCATCCGCCAGTTCGGCCCGGTGCCCTATGAGACCGCCCGCGCGATGATGGCCGGCGCTGATGCGCTAGCCTTTGTCGCGTCCGCCAAAATGCATGTACCGCCGAGCAAGATTGCCGATTACCTCGCCTTTGACTGCCCGCTGGTGGCTTGCGGCACTGGCCCCTGGCGCGCTGATCCGCGTGTTCCGGCGGAGCCTGCCGGAGATGTGCTGAAACGCCTCACCAAGGGCGCAGGCCGCAATACTGCCGCCCGGCCCAGCACCAGCGCGGCGGCTGCGGCACGCTTCCTTGAAATGTGCAACCAATTGTAATGAGGCGTGAGTTGCTGGTCCATGGGGGCTAGTCTACTCAGCGCACGCCAACCCGACCAAGAGGATCCAAGAGCATGGCCATCGCGTTCATCGACCTTCAGGCGCAGCGCAAGCGGATCGAACCGCAGATCAATGCCGCCGTGCAGAAAGTTATCGAGAGCGGCGCCTATATCATGGGCCCGGAAGTGAAGCGGTTCGAGGCTGACCTTGCGGCCTTCTCCGGCGCAAAGCACGCCCTTGGCTGCGCCAATGGCACGGATGCCATCGCCCTGCCACTGATGGCCTGGGGCGTGAAGGAAGGCGACGCGGTCTTCTGCCCGAGCTTCACCTTCTGCGCCACAGGCGAGGTTGTGCCATGGGTCGGCGCAACACCGGTTTTCGTCGATGTCGAGCCCGATACCTACAATATCAACCCGGACCATCTCGTCGCGCAGATTGAGCGTGTACTGAAGGATGGCAAGCTGAAGCCGCGCGTCATCGTCGGTGTCTGCCTCTTCGGCCAGGCCGCGAACTATCCGCGCCTGCGCGAGATTGCCGACAAGTATGGCCTGAAGCTGATCGCCGACAGCGCGCAGGGCTTTGGCACCACGATCAACGGCAAGCACCCGTCCGACTGGGCGGATATTGTCACCACCAGCTTCTTCCCGGCAAAACCGCTCGGCTGTTACGGCGACGGCGGCGGCATCGTCACCAATGACACGGCGCTTGCCGAAATCATCGACAGCCTTCGCGTTCACGGCAAGGCGGTCGCCTCGGACCTGAAGGGCCGCACCTTCGAGCATGATCCGAAATACCTCAACATGCGGGTCGGCATGAACTCCCGCCTCGACACGATCCAAGCGGCGGTACTGATCGAGAAGCTGAAAATCTATGCGGAAGAAATCGTGCTGCGCAACAAGGTGGCCGCCCGCTACAACGAGCTGCTGAAGCCGCATGTGGCGGCTGTGCCGTTCGTCAAGCCTGGCTACGTTTCGACCTGGGCGCAATACACGATCGAGCATGACAACCGTGACGGCCTTGCCGCGCACCTAAAGACGCAGGACATTCCGACCGCCGTCTACTATCCGGTGCCGATGCACATGAACCAGGCTTACCGCGAATGGGCGCCGAAGCCGGGCGAACTGGCCGTGACCGAAGCGAAAGCCGAGCGCGTCATCTCGCTGCCGATGCACCCCTATCTCGACACGGCCACGCAAGACCGCATCGTCGAGGCCGTACGCACCTTCAACGGCTGATATGCAAGCGCAGCGTTTTTCGGCTTGAGGTCCTTCTTGAATGCTCGGTGTTAAGTGACGAGTGTGCACGGTCTCAAAATGACTAGAAGACCAGATCAATATGGCTGAATCATGCCTGAGGGAACGCGCCCAGAATGGGCAGCGTCCGCTCGCTTGACACGTAAGTCTGGGTACCTTAGCGCCAATCCAACTGCTCGCTCTCCAATCTGCAGGTACTTTGTCATGACTAAGGATGAGATTTTATCGAAGCTGTCTGTGCTCGTGGGGGATATCCTAGATCTTGACGACTTGAAGCTCAGAGATTCTATGACATCGAAGGACGTGCGCGGCTGGGACAGCCTAGCTCATATTCATATCGTCCTGGCTACAGAGTCGGCGTTCAAGATCCGGTTTGACAGCGCTGAGATGGCGGCTTTGCCGACTGTTGGAGCTTTGGCTGAATTAATTCAGAAGAAGCTGGACTAGACGACTGTGCTGTATAGGATCCCAAATTGGACACCAAAACGAAATCCCTGCGGGTCAATCCGGCGCTTATAGCCGGAATTGCCTTTATTCTGGTGGTCGCGGGATGGGTCGCCGAAAATGAACTCGGCCCATTGATTAAGCTTCCCGAGCGGCCGATCCAGTTTGCCCATCCCCTGTCTGCCCAGCTCGACACGATGATGCGCGAGGATTCTGAAGTCCTTGTTATCGGAGATCCCGATTTCATCGGGCGAATGAAACAGGAAGAGCAAGCCTTCGGCGGGACAGTACAGTATTTCGAGCTTCCCCAAGTTGACCTCTACGCAGTCGTTGCAATCTTCCCGGCCATTCTGCGATCACAAGCCAAACTGGTCGTGTTGGAAAGCATTCCGGCGTACTGGTCCGGCGAAGTTTTCATGGCAGTTCAGCCACCCGCTTCAGCAGTTGATGCAGCTGTTCAGCAGGTTTCGGAAACGGTGCCCACTCCCATCACACCGTCGGTCGCAACTGGCAGAGAATACATTATTTCACCCCCACAGAAACCATTCAATATTGCCGAACCCTCAAATCTAGTTTTCGATAACTATAGTGGTTACTGGCGTGAAATAGATGAATGCCTGCTTTGGATCACAAATGATAGTCTCCTTGCAGAAGCCCCTGCTGAGTTTCAGAAAGCCTATCACGAATTCTTTGCAGACCCGGAAAAACTACATACGAATATCGGACACGTGGGCAGCGTTGAAAATGCTGCACCGCTATTGGAGCAATGCAGGGCAAGCCGGTCCGCAGAAGAGAACCCAAGTTGATCCGCGCGGTTCGAAAGCTTTTTTGGGTGGCAATGGCAGCTGGGTTGCTCGCAGGGTGCGGAAAGGAACCACCACCCTCATTCGACAGTGATACCTTGCGCATTGTCTGCGATGTTCGAAGTATTGAGATCGATTATTTTGAAGATACGCCACCAGAAACTCCGCTCAGCAGGCTGATGGCATCAGGTATAATGCCCGTCCGAGGTACGATGGCGGGCTCCCCGCCCCAAGTGCTGGTGGCTTATCCTGAGGAATTCAGCATCGCAAAAGGCAAACCCGCACAGATACGATTCGCAGGAGAACTCCTCTCCATGCGCAACGACCTTGCGACCATCGGAGTATTTGATGCGCACACCCATAAAGAAGTAAAGAAGATCAAATATAAATCCGGCCAATATCCAGTAATCAGGGAAACCTGTGAGTCCTGGTATAATGGATGCAATTTTTCACAGTCCCTCAAATTGCCCACACAGGATCTTGAGGGCGGGCTCTACTATGCGTTCTTGACAGACAGTTCCGGCGCACAATCGACGCCCGTGTATTTCCATATTCGTCCGACAGCTGAGGATCTCAAATCTGCTGACGTGATAATTTTGCTTTCCGAGCCGACATGGCATGCGTACAATTTTTATGGTGGCGGTTCGCTCTACGGAATTCAGAGACTCGCTGAAGACGGAACCGTAAAGATTGGTCAGAACCTTTCTTCTCGACTTTATGCAGCCTCAATGAGACGCCCGCTGCTTAGCGATCCGTCTGGAAAGCGTCAGGAATTTCGCACGCCACAGCAGGTTGTGGATTTTTTTGATGATGTGCAGAACAAGGATCTTGGCTCGCCCGGTTACGACCCCGACCGAAGCACCGCATGGATTCGGACGTCACCCGAGTCCAATCTGTTATTCAGCAGGCTCCTGCGCAGTTCCGGAATTTCAACCAAAACCGTCTCGATGATGGATCTTGATTATGATCCATCTATGCTTCCAGAGCAAAGCATACTGCTGATCTCGGGGCACAACGAGTACTGGACCCAGTCCATGATCAAGGGCGTTGAAGACTTTGTGGCCCGGGGTGGGCGCACTGCAAACTTCTCCGGCAATCTGATGTGGTGGCAGATCAACATCGTTGGCGGGACGATCTTTCAGGATCAGATTGGCCACGAGCGAAGCGACCGTTGCGCTGATTTCATGCCTGCCCCCTTCAGAGAGACCGGGTATCGCCACCTGCTTTCCGGGAGCGGTCCCGAGAAACTGTTCGGCGTAAACTACAGGTTCGCGAACTTCCCGCTCGACAGCATTGTCACGCATTCCGACGAAGAGCTTCGTGAAGTCTACGGAGTCGCACGCGACAGCGTGGACCTGGGACGGACTCAGGGCATTAGGATTACCGTGCCTGATCATCCCATTTTCGAGGGAATGAACTTCAATGTAGGAGACATTTTCGCCGCTGACCGTAACCTTCTGGCTGTTGAACTCGACGGTGCACCTCTGTTGGAGGATGGCACGCTTGACCGCAGGTTGCCAAATGACTTTCCAAATGAACTCAGTATCCTGGGAACAGGGGCATCCTTTGTCGCAACGATCCTGAGGACCGCTGATTCCCAATTGTACTACAGTGGGCCAAAGGAAGTTGCCTTGATCGTGGATACCGTTCCGAATACCAACACCAATGCTCGAACGGTCAGCTTCGGCTCCATTGGTGTCTACAACGGGCTCGCCGCCAAGGATGAACAAACAGAGCGTCTTGTATTGAACACGATCAATTACCTAAGGCGGACCCAGCCGTTGCAAAGCCCCGTGACGGAAGGAAACCAACAATGATATGGTACCAAGACTCCTGCGATACGCAGCCACGCCGCGCCCCAATCATAAACGCGGCGTTCTCGAAGTCGTCACATGCACTGATTGCCGCCTCACTGCTAACATTGACGTCGGTGTCGCCCTCAGTTGTGGAGCAGCTCGCGCCGGCACCTGCCTCTAAGGTGTACTTTGGTATTCCGCCGATCTACGGAAATTATGCAACGATCGGTACAGAAATTGCTAAACCAGGGAAGATAGATGTCCTTATTCTGGGATCTTCCGATGCCTGGACGGCGATCGATCCGGTAAGGGTGAAAGCCTACCTTGATGAGCGTACCGGCAAGCAGCTTCGGGTGCTTAACCTCAGCACAAACTGGGCCGGCGACGAGAAAAGCGCGCAGGTAACGCGTGATATCCTAGATAGCCACGAGGTCGAACTTGTGTTGTTCCCAGAAACGGACGCTTCGCCCATGGCGCCGCACGAACTTGCAAAATACTGGTGGCGCGGGAACGTCGAAACGTCGGGGTTGCCGCTCAGGAACCGCGCTCAGCTGGCGATGATGAACGTGATCGGCTTTCCCAGGAGGCTCTGGTCGCGAGCCCAGTCCCGCGAAAGTGCGCCGATGCAGGAACAGTACGAAGTCTATCTGGGTCAGCAGATAAAGAAACTGGGCTTCAACGCTTCTCGTCTGGGATGGCGATCCAATAGCGAACCGGACGAAAGCAAGCGGCGCCCGTTTGAAGAACTGACTGCACCAGAGCCCGCGTCCACAGGCGCATCGATTTTTCTTGATGCGGGCAATCCAGACGCTTTCCAGGTCCGATCGGATCCTTACACACCAATGCAAACGACATTTATCGTTGCGGCGAGAGACATGGTCCGCGCCCAGGGTGGCGTATTTGCCACATTTTCTATTCCATCGCACTTCCAGACGACGCCGCTGGAAAAGCCCTGGATTAGAGAACATGTCGGCGTTGAACGGGATTGGCCGACAATCGGCATTTCCCAAACAGACCTATTCCCAGGCCTCTCCTTCGACGAGATACTGAACTACTACAGCAACGAAAGTCATTTTAACGAGAACGGTGCGCGCGCATACACCGACGCCCTCCTTCCAGCTATCGGAGACTTGTATGAGCAAGCGGCTGATAATTGAGCTTGCAGTGTCCCTTTCAGTGATTGGCGCTTCAGCTTTTACGATGCTTGGACTTGAGTCTCTTCCGGAATACCTGATGACCTACCTGCTTCGCTCAGGCCTCGTGTACCAGGGATACTGAGATGGAAAGCGTTGTCCGTGAACTGATCAACCTTTCATCCAAGATTCAAACGCTCAGTCTGGCCGATACGCTGCAAGGAATCGTGGCGATTGCGATGTATGTCATCGCAGGAAATCTCGTCCTTCGGCCGAACTATTCAGTCCGCCTGAAGGCGGCGCTGTTCGCGATCCTGAACCTGATCGCAGTTTATTGTTGGTTCTTCCAGGCACAGCCTGGATGGCCAATCGCTTATGATCGTATCGGATTCCTGAAATTCGCTGCCTATGTGGCGTTCTGCGCGCTGCACTGGCCCCTGGTGGACGCTGTTGGGCGGTGGCGGGACAAGTCGTGGATTTACTGGACTGCGGTCCTCTTCCCGATCCTTCCGCTGATCGTGGTCAAGTTCGAAACTTTATGGCACCTCGCCGGGTTCTCATACATGGCGTTCAGAATGGCTCAGGCCGCGTTCGAAAAACGCCGCCAGCCTGAACTGCATATCAACTTCGGAACTTACATAGCGTTCCTTTTCTTCCCTTTGACCATTCCGATCGGACCTATCAGCCCGTTCGGCTATTTCAACCGCGGTATCGGAAACGGGGTGGCCCCCAGCCTTGTCAGCCTTGCTCGTGGGATCTCGCGAATAGTGTTGGGCTATGTGATGCTCAAATTCCTTGCGACCGTCGCTTTCCAACTCAGTTTTGGTAGCATGTGGGCGGATGGGTTCCAGCACGGAATTGGTGACCTCCTAATCGCGTCATACGCCTCGCTTGCCTACCTGTATTTCAACTTTGCCGGCTTTACTCATATTGTCGTCGGCGCGGCCGCGCTGCTTGGAATTCCGGTCAAGGAAAACTTCGACAGTCCAGTCCTCTCCAAGAGCATCAAGGAGTTCTGGAACCGGTGGCATATTACCCTTTCGGAATTTGTTAGAGACCTCGTCTATACGCCGTTGGCTGTCAGCCTGACGCGCGCGTGGGGCTTCTCAATGGCAGTACCTGCCGCGATGGTCGCAGCGATGGTTACATTTGTCATCATTGGCGTCTGGCACCAGTTCTCGCTGGGTTTCCTACTGTTTGGCGTGATGCATGGCATCGGTTTCAGCGCCAATATCGCGTTCGAGCGGTTTTTCCGCAAAGGTTTGCCGCTTAGCCCGCAGCTGAAGCCCGTCTGGACTTTCTTGTCCTGGCTAATGACAATGACTTACATTGCACTGTCGATGATCTTCATAGAGTTTCCGACAGCAGAACTGCTTGAAACGGCGAACTCGGTTCTTGAGCTTCGCTGGTAGCGCCGCTTCCGGGCCGTCATCGTTTCGACTATATCCACGCCTGTGAACACAGGAGACCTCAATGTCGCTGTTGCCGTGGCTCCCGCCAAAGCCGGACGACTTCCGGACGCAATTGAAAGCGGCTGCAAGAGATCCGGCCCCTGGCGCTAGAATCCAAGCGCTGGCGAGCCATGACCTCGATGCGGTTGCCATGGGAATGCTTTCAAGGAAAATCGAGGCGCTTTTTGCAGAGGGACGATCCCTCAAGCCCTTGTCGGATTTCAATCTGGGCATCGTCTCAAGTTTCACGTTTGATATAGTCGCAAGCATACTGCCGTCAGCAGCAGCAAGGTATGGCGTAAACCTCCGCGTCTCGCTAGCTCCCTACGGGCAGGTTGTTCAGGAAGCCTTGAACTCCGGCTCTGCGCTCTACGAGTTCAAACCTGACGCTGTATTGGTCGCGATCGACCACCGCTGGCTTGGTCTCGACAAGCCGAAGCTGCGCCATGATGAAGCAGAGGCCTGCATTGCCAGTGCGGTTGGAAGCATTCGGATGGTGGCAGAGGCTCTGAGAAGCGCTGGTACGGCGCCTATCCTGCCGACCATCGCTCAGCCGCCTGAACAACTTTTCGGTCACATGGACCGGAGAGTGAAAGGCACCACACGCGCAATGATCAACTCCGTAAACGAACAAATCGACTCAATTGCAGCAGAGTTCGGTGGCTATGTGCTTGACGTTGGCGCGCTTGCGGAACGCGTTGGGACGGTAAACTGGTTTTCGGCGCAACAATGGAACTTGTTCAAGCTTCCGTTTGCAGGAGAGTTCGCCCCGCTTTTTGCGGACGCTGTAGGGAGGATCGCCGGCGCGATCCGGGGTAAATCGAGAAAATGCCTCGTACTCGACCTCGACAATACGTTATGGGGAGGAGTCGTTGGCGACGATGGTATTGAGAACCTGAAAATAGGCGAAGGAAGTCCGGAGGGCGAGGCGCACCTTGCCGTCCAGAAACTCGCACTCGACCTGCGGGATCGCGGCGTCATTCTGGCGATAAGTTCCAAGAACTTTGATGAAACGGCCCGCCGTCCCTTCCGCGAACTCCCCGACATGCTGATCAAAGAGTCGGATATCGCCGTGTTTCAGGCGAACTGGATCGACAAGTCGAGCAATCTCGAAGCCATCGCGAAAAGCCTGAACATAGGCATAGATGCCTTGGTTCTGCTCGACGACAATCCGGCCGAACGGGCGCAGGCTCGTGCATCGCTTCCCATGGTCGCTGTGCCGGAACTACCTTCCGATCCGAGCCAGTTTGCGCCTTTCCTTGCCTCGTGCGGCCTCTTTGAAGCGGTCAGTTTCTCAGTGGAGGATATGACCCGTGCCGCCTCCTACGCTGCAGACGCTCAGCGGGCGGACGTTATGGCAAGCACCCGCAACCTCGGGGACTATCTGTCTGCGCTTGGAATGGTAATCTCGCACGCCCCCTTTGATGCGGTCGGCCGGCAACGTATCACCCAACTCATCAACAAGTCCAATCAGTTCAACTTGACTACCCGCCGATACACTGAAGCGGAAGTCGGTGCACTCGAGGGCGATCCAAACGTGTTTACCCTACAAACACGCCTCGAGGACCGTTTCGGCGAGTTCGGCATGATCTCTGTCCAGATTTGCCGTGAAATCAGCCACGACAACGCCAAGGCTTGGGAGTTCGACTCTTGGCTCATGAGCTGCCGGGTGCTGGGCCGGATGGTGGAAAGCGCCGTGCTCAGAGAGGTCGCGACAGCGGCGAAGGCAGCCGGTGTACGCTACCTTATTGGGCGATACATACCAACAGCCAAGAACGGCATGGTTTCCGAACATTACGGGAAACTGGGGTTCACCCTGACAAGCTGCACCGATGAAGGATCTACTTGGATCCTTGATCTTGAAACGTACGATGCACCAGAGCTGCCTTTCAAGTATGGCGCAAGAGCTGCGCACAAGGACAAACTTGAGCAATCCTAAGAGTGACCGTGCCAGAATGTCGACTGTAATTGCCGAAAGAACGTTCACGGAGGAACTGCATGCAGCTTTTGCTCGCTGCAGCTCGGACTTCAATCCTATACATATGGACGCTATCTATGCGCGGCGTACGCAGGCGGGGACCCGCGTCGTGCACGGTGTCCACATCGCGACATGGGCATTGGATGCGGCCTGCAAAGCTGGCCTTTGTGCAAATCCTTCGGGCGTCAAGGTCCAGTTCACTAAGTTTATCACCCCCGGTGACACTGTGGCCCTCCATTTCGAGAAGCGCACGGGAGATCGCCTGCGCCTGACAGTTCGCCGCGGCGGCGACATCGTCACCTCTCTCGTTGTAAAGGCTGGTGACCGCGCCAACGCTCCGGCACCGGCTTTGGGGCCCCCACGTCCGTTGCCGGAGCGCGCACTCGACCTTACTTGGCAGGAGCTTTCGATTCGGGAGGGTGCTTTTGTACCGAACCCCGAGGGGCACGAGCTCTTCCCCGCTCTATCGTCCGAGATCGGACAAGTCTCAGTAAATGCCATTGTTGGTTTGACGGCCTTGGTGGGCATGATCTGTCCGGGACTGCACTCAATCTTTTCCGGATTCGAGATTGACTTAGTCCCCTCAAGGTCGGAGCAGATTGATTGGGCAGTCGAGACTGCGGACGATCGAATTAACTTCCTGATCATGACTGTTTTGGGCGGAGGCATAGCCGGAAAGGTTCAGGCCTTTCTCAGGGAGAAGCCAAATGATGGCCCGTCGCTCGATACCGTGGCTAGATGCATTTCCAACAACGAATTTTTGGGCCAGCATGCCTTGGTTATTGGTGGCTCACGCGGCATTGGCGCAACGATCGCGAAGGCCCTGTGCCTTGGAGGAGCCAAAGTTACCTTGACCTACTCGATCGGCAAAGATGATGCGCATAAGCTGGTTCAAGCTCTTTGCAACCGCGGCGGCGATGCTCACGCGCTCGAACTGGATGTCACCAAGCCAGTATCTCATGCACTCGCAGGCCTCCTACGCGTAACACATCTCTACTATTGCGCGACGCCAAAGATTGGCAGGCAAACTGACAAGGTATTCGATGCCGCCGCATTCCGGCTGCTGACGAGTTTTTATGTCGACGGCTTCGCCGCCTGCATCGAGGCCTTGGCCCAGACCGGCCAGCAGCTCGCCGTATTCTATCCGTCTACTGTATACATTGAAGAGAGCCCTGCTGGGATGCTTGAGTATGTGGCATCGAAGGCTGCCGGTGAATTGGTTGCCGCCGAGTTCAACAAGCAGCCTGGCCTGACGATATATGCACCAAGGCTGCCACGTATCCTCACTGACCAAACAGCTACGGTTCCACCGGTCTCATCTGCAGATCCCCTAGAGACCGTCTTGCCTCATTTGCGTCGGCTCGGACCGACCGCCGCAGAGGCGCCTACACCGAATTGACCAATCTTTTCAATCTCGCCCGCGCGACCGGTTCGTAGAACTCCATCGTAGCCTGAAAATTCTCCGTCAAACGAATTTACCGTAGTGTTTGACGGGACCCCTGCAGTCACAGGGCGTTCACCCGGACGTCGTTAACACCAAACCGTTGCGCGGCCTTGCGGATCAGCAAATTCGCGCGATAGTTCATGCCAGACGGCGCCGGCTGTGGGGGATGGCGCAAAAACCGGAGCCTTACCAATGCCTTTCGACACTCGCCTGGATACAGATGTCGCGTGCTCCCGCTTTGATGCGGCCTTCGACGGGTCGACCGGCGCACAGTTCCGGACAACCGGAGAGTTTCAGCCGGCCCCCTTTTCGTTCGAGACGCTGGAGCGCCTTGCTACCTTCGGATACCGCTCGCATCAGTTGACCTGTTGTCCTTGCGGGGAGGATCATTCCGGCGAACTCCTGGCGCACAAGATTTCACTGGCGGTCGCCGGAAGTTCAGTGACGGGAACGGCCCCGCAAGGGGGGACACTCTCTGCGCCTCCAGGCTCACCGGAATCACAGACGTTCAACCTTTCGGGCGAAGTCGATGGCAGCACGGCCACGGCGGTTACGATCGCGGTGGGCGACATCGTCAACAGCCAGATTGAAGTCAGCGGGGACCAAGACTGGTTCCGGATCAACCTGCAGGCCAACGTAACCTATGAATTCCGGCTGGACGCGACGGGCGGGACCGGACTTGGCGATCCCTTTCTCGAAATCATGAACGCCAGCGGCGTGCAGCTGAAAACGAATGATGACGGCGGCACGGGCCTGAACTCCCTGTTGCGGTTCACGCCGACGGCATCGGGCACCTATTACATCAACGCCCACGGGTGGATCGACACGAATGGTGGAACGTCGACCGGCAGCTATGCGCTGACGACGCAAGCCCTGCCTCCGATCCCGACCTGGACCATCGACCAGATTGCACAATACCTGGCGAATGAGGATTTGCCGGGCACCGGGCCGCGCTGGCAGACCACGACAATCACATACAACATCGAAGACCTGAACGCGAACGAACAGGTGATGGCTGAACGCGCGCTCGAGATGTGGTCTGCTGCGTCACCGCTAACCTTTGTGCGATCCACAAGCGCTTCTGCCAATATCCGTTTCGTGAATTCGGTCGCCGATGATCCCAACTCGACTCCCGGAGATACTGATCCGGTCGCGTATGCCCGGACGTCCAGTTCGGGCAATGCAATCACATCCAGTGTGATTGTCATCAGCTCAAACTGGACAACGCTCGACCCAAATGCGCAGGCCGGCTGGTTCGACAACTACATGCAGCAGACCTACATTCACGAGGTGGGACATGCCCTTGGGCTGAGCCATCCCGGTCCATACGACGGCACTGCGCAGTATGGCACGGACAACCTCTTCACGAACGACAACTGGGCCTATACGGTCATGTCCTACTTCGACCAGCTCGAAGTCGGGCATGGCAACTACCGTTTCGTCCTCGGCCTGCAGCAGGCAGATATTGCTGCGATCCAGCTGCTTTATGGGACAAACTCGGCCGGCACCTTCGCCGGCAACACCACGTTCGGATTCAATTCGTCCGCTCCCGGAACAAATATCGACTGGTCGCAGTTCGTCCTCGTCCAGCCGGAAGGCACCTATCGCCGCCCGCCGGCAATGACGCTCTATGACACCAGCGGAATCGACACGATCAACCTCTCCGGATTCGCGCAGCCCCAGATTGTCGATCTGCGGCCCGGTACCTTTTCAAGCCTCGGGGACCGTCCGGATCCGTCCGTTCCCCACTATGTCAACGTCGTCGCCATTGCCGCCAACACCATCATCGAGAATGTGATCGGCGGATCGGGCAATGATACGGTCACCGGCAACACCGCCAACAACACGATCACGTTCGGCGCTGGTGCCGATACGTTTGTGTACGGCGTAAACGGTGGCGCTGACACGATCACGGATTTTTCCGTGGCGCAGGACCGTCTGGACCTGACGGCATTCTCGTCTTCAGCCGCGTTGGCAGCCTTCAACGGGCGCACGAGTTCGGCGGGCGGCACGCTACTGACATTTGCATCAGGCCAGACGATCTTGCTGCAGGGCGTAGCGGTGGGGCAGCTAACGCAGTCCAACCTTCTTCTCTCAAGTAGCTCGTCTCCGACAGTCAGCGGGACATCGAACAATGACAACCTGTATGGCACGGCGCAGGATGTGTTCTTCGGGGGCGCGGGGTATGACACGGTCTTCATCACCAACCTCGAGGCGGCCGGCCTGACGATCAACATGGTCACGGCTCAGGTCGAGCGGATCTACGCCACCAACCGCGCCGACTATCTCGACGGCTCAGGCACCAGTGTCGGCATCGTCCTCTACGGCTTTGCCGGGGCCGACGTGCTGCTCGGTGGTTCGGGGTCGGACTATATCTATGCCGGGTACGAAGCCGTGCAGAACGGCACAGTACGCGGCGGTTCAGGCTATGACTACCTGATACATGATTCCAGTTCGCTCTATTCCGGCACGCTGACGATCAACATGAGCATCCTCGAGGTCGAGGGCGTATTCGGGTCGGCGCGGGCCGAGATCATCAATGCGGCTGGCCTGTCGAGCTATGCGTCGATCTATACCGGCGGCGGCGCCGACGTGGTCACTGGCTCGATCTTCAACGATGTCATCTTCATGGACAACGCCGTCGCCAGCGTGAACGCCGGCGAGGGTTATGACTATGTCGTTTACAACGTCTTTAATGGCTCGGGCGCGAACTTCAATCTCGCCGCCATGAACGCCGAGGGCGGCATCGGCCGGGATGGCAATGACGTGCTGGATGCCTCCGGCGTCACCACCAGCTTCGTAACACTCTATGGCTATGGCGGTTCTGACACGCTGCGCGGCGGATCGGGCAATGACGCGATCTACTTTGATGCTGCCGATCTAAACGGTGGCCAGGTAAATGGCGGCGGCGGGTATGACTACATGGTCAATTTGGGGGGCACGTCCGTGTCCGTCACGCTTGTGAACCATGCCGCGGAAGGTTTCTTCGGGTCCTCTGCTGCTGAAACCATCAACGCGGCCGGCCTGTCGATCTACGCCACCATATATACTGGGGGCGGCGCAGATACGGTCATCGGCTCGGACTTCAACGACGTCATCTTCATGGACAGCCAGACTTACAGTGTCAACGCAGGTGCCGGCTATGACTATGTCGTGTATGAGCGGTTCGATAGTACGGGCGGCAACTTCAACCTCGCCTCGATGAATGCCGAAGGGGCCGTCGGCCGGGGGGGCGATGACACGTTCGACGGTTCGGGCCTCAGCATCTATGCCACGCTCTATGGCTATGGAGGCAATGACACTTTGATCGGAGGCTCCGGCGACGATGCCTTCTATGGCGGCGACGGCAACGACAGGATGACCGGAAATGCTGGCTCGGACAACTTCATAATGGAGGGCAGTTGGGGCTTCGACACAATCACCGACTTCACCGCCGCAGACCGGATCTACTTCCGCTCACCCGGACTGTCCGGATTCGGCCAGCTTAGCATTGTCCAGAGCGGCGCGGATACGCTGGTTTCGTTCAACGGCAACTCGATCAGGCTGCTCAACTTCACCGCCGCGAACTTCACCGCGGCGCGCGCAGTGATCACCGCTTCCGCCGAAGCTCCGGACACCGATGCCCCGAGCGCCGAGATGCCCGACACGTTCGACTTCGCAGGCCTCGCCGAAGCCCCCGGCAAGGATGATGCCCCCGTCATGGAAACGCTGCCCGGCACCGAACGCTGGACCGGCCTCCACGACCGCCCCCTCGCTGACCACCTCTTCACCGACCTCGGACCCCATACGTTCGACTTTGCGGAGCGGCACACAGATGGTCAGGAGTGGCACGGCGCCTGAGGCGCGACTTCTCAGGTGAACTCGACGCGCTCCTGCGAGAAGTAGAAAAGCGAGCGGTCTCGTCGTCGAGCTCGCCGGATTGCCAGTCCAGCAGAGTGCGCATCGCGTTCTTGCGGTCCTGCAGGGCGTGGGCGAAGTCCATCTCGATGAGTTCGTCCACGCCGGTGCGCTTCATCGCGTCGCGCACGGCCATGTAGAGCGG
>CAZXQD010000083.1:0-16017 GCA_964643405.1 uncultured Hyphomonas sp.
GCAAAGGCAAATCAGACGATTGCGAACGCCATAACCACCGGCAGTTTAGGGCCAAGTTCGCTCCCATGCTAAAAATTCCGGACCAGCAGGGTCGATCCAAAACTGCCGGTCGGAGGCCCTGCCGTCACCCGGCGGAAGGTCGCCGACGGCTATCATTGAGGCACCTCCGCCTGTCCGAGAGACTGTGGTAAGATCGTGTTGTCTTCCAAGTCAGCAAATTTGCGCAGATTCGGAATATAGTCCGACGCGCGCCGTGAGCCTATCCACAGATTAACAACGCCATAATTCAAACGCCCAATTTGCGGCGTGTGCTTGTGCTGCGAATTAGCCATGTTTCGATATCGTGTGCGGATGAAAGAAATACTAGATCAGACTTCTTCTGACGCGGTCAAGGACCGTTCGCGGCGCATAGCGTTTGCCGTTTCATTGATCGGCCTTGCTGCGAACTGCGTCATTGCATCCGCATACGGACTCACGAGCGGCTTCACGACAATTCTCGCCTTCAACTTTCTTCTGCAAACAGTCGCGATCGGCTCAATTTGCGCCTCGAGCCATCTCGACTGGCATTTTAAAACAGTCTTGAACGCAGCAATCGCGATTATTTATGTCCATCTCTGGAGCACAACGCTCTATGAAGCTTGGATAGGTGCCGCATTCCCGCTGAGTTTCGTGGTCTTGTTATTTGTACCATTTTGCCTGGTGATAGTCTCAGGCCACCGAGTGTTGCTCGCGTATGCGCTCATGCAAGGGGCGTTAGTCTACATCTATACGTCGATGTTCATGGCGCAGGCATTTGGACTGAACCCGGACGCCGTCGAATTCACGCAGCTAGCCGCAGCGCTGTCGATAATGTCTGCCCTAACCTTATTGGTCCTAGCGTTCGTATCATACTCGCGTTTGAAGCTCGACACTCGGCTCTTGCAACTCGTGCACGAGACGAGGCGTTTGGCAGAAGAGGATGCGCTAACCGGTTTGACAAACCGCAGGGCGTTCATGGACCGGCTGAACGCAGCCTGGCGTTCGAAGGAAGATTTTCTTGTCGCCTTCATCGATCTCGATCGCTTCAAACCTCTGAATGATGAGTACGGCCACGCGGCGGGCGATCAAGTCTTGCGTGCCATAGCGGATCGATTGAGCAGCTACGCCTACACAAAGACCAGCTCGCGATTTGGCGGCGACGAGTTTGCGGTGCTCTTGAGAGTGCCGGAGCATGGAGACGACTTGTCAAAGACTTTGGAGGAACTCCATGCCAGCATCGTTGGCGATATTCAGCTCGCAGAATTTACCGTGACCGTCGGCGCTTCAATCGGTTATGCGCGTTCGGTGCAAGACGGCGCTTCGATTGGCGAGTTGCTCCATGCAGCTGACACGGCCATGCGGCGGGCTAAAACGAACGGTGGTGGGGCTGCGCGTTTCAACCCGTCTCTGGACTCTGTTGCCCTCTCGTCTGCCGCGATGGAAGAATTATTTCGCAAGGCGCTTGCACGCGGCGATATCCGGCCGGCGCTTCAGCCAATTGTGGACGCCAAGTCGAAGAAGGTCATTGGGCACGAACTTCTGTCACGCTGGGTGCGTAGCGGCCTGCCACGTGATCCGAGCCCCAACGAGTTCATTCCAATCGCCGAGAAACTGGGATTGTTGAATGACCTTCTGTGGCAGTCTCTGGACCTTGCGATTCCCAAGGTCAAACAGGGTAACGGCTTTCTAGCTGTAAACGTGTCACCGTCTCAGCTTTCGTCACACCGATTTTTGTCCGGACTTCAAAAGATCGGCATCAAGCATAAGTTTGACCTAAGCCGGCTCGAAATCGAGATTACCGAGACGGTCGCGTTCCGGAACCTCGAAAAGAACATTCAAGTTCTGGAATCGGCGCGGCTGCTTGGGTGCAGGATTGCCCTTGACGATTTTGGAGCGGGCTACTCGTCCCTATCTCTCCTGGAAGACCTGCCCCTCGATAAGGTCAAACTCGACAAGAGCCTGCAAGCTACTCTGAACAAGCGCGGCGTCCTTAAAGCGACGGTGCAATTGGCAAAGAGCCTGGGCTTCATTTGCTGTGTTGAAGGCATCGAGACCGACCGCGCGGCGCAATTTGCCATGAATCTAGAGTGTGACCAGATGCAGGGATACTTGTTCGGTGCGCCCGTACTCGTGCCCGAGGCAGACCAACGGCGGTCAACACTCAAGTCGGCATAATTAAATTGGCCACGTGTTGCCGCTTGGCAAGCCCAAATTTCAAAGCGTTGAGCGAAACTCGCAGACGACAGCAGGATTCTCAAATCCGTCCCGGACTGGTCGCCAAGCCTCTCTGCTCGTTGATTTCAACTCCTGCTTAGTACCGAAAGAATAGCCGCTCGCTGCAATCCATCGCTCGTCGATATCCGCACATTAAGTTCACATGAAGATGGGTAACCTGTTCGTTGGCTGACTTGCAGGTCGCCAGTCGCAGTGCCATCTTTTCCGTATGCGGACCGGGCCCCTCTGGCGGCGGCGACCTGAACAGGAAGCTACCGTGATGTCGGACCGCACCGGAAGAATTGGCCGAGGCGTGGAACAACGCAAGCTACCCTGCGCTGGCCTCTTTCGAAGTCAAACAAGAGGAGTGACGTATGAATTCACGATACATCGACACACTGGTCCGTCGCCATGCCAGCATCCAAAAAATGATCGAAGATGCCCAAAGCGCGCCGTCGCCTGACGCGCTTTTGATCATGCGGCTCAACAAGGTCCGCCTCGCTTACCGAGAGCGGATGAAAAAAGCGATTACTGAAAAACGCATCGAAATCACAAGAGATCAGCGATCTCGCTTTCCCAAAGCGTCAGCCAGATTGGCGCGGGAATTTACACCGCAGCCGAATGCTGAAACGTAAACCATGCCGCTTTTGAACTCGCCCATCTTTAGTGCGGCGATGAGACGAATTCACTGTTTCGACATCGAGTATGACATGTGCCCCGAAACCGGCGGCGTGATGCTCGACACCGGTGAACTGGAAACGCTCATTGCACTTCTGAAAAGAGAGCCGTCTGGAGAGGGTCTTCTAACAAGTCATGCAGGCAAATGCAGCGACGTGTACTTGGTTTATTGAAGCGTGCGAGATGTTTCGCAAGAAAAAGGAGAGACTTGATGCGCACTATTCTTGTTGCCAGCTTTGTTCTGGCGCTTCCGGCCTGCGGGGATGCAACAGACCTGCAAGACGTCAAACAGGGCGCGCTTGATCTGGGCGGGCAGGCGCTCGAGGCGGCAAGTGGCGCAGTGGACACCAAGACAGCCTGCGTTCTGGCCGGGCAATCTGAAATATTCTGTGGCTGTGTCCAAGATAGCCTGGGGCCTGAAATCACCGCCGAGCATCTGGATGCGCTGAAGAATGTCGTCGGTGAAAGCCTCAGCGGTGAAGGCTTGCCGACCGCCATCGAGAAAGCCGGAGATGTAGACCCCAAGACCCGAGAGACATTGTTGCAATGCGCAACGAAAGCTGCTGTCGAAGGCGCTATAGGTGAGGCAGGAAACTAGCTTCTGCCTCTGCGCCGCAAGCGAGCAGCTCAATCGGGGCCAGCTGTTTCCAAACTCCGTGTTTTTTGGGGCAAGGTCGCCTAGGTCCGATCATCAAGCTGCCGCTTCGTCACGATGAGGCGGCCCAATGAACACTGTAAAGGTCGCAAGCGACACTGTCTTCGAATTTGGGCCGGGCCAGAGCTCTCGATAAAAAGAGAAACAAAAAAGCCCTAACAGTGTGCCTCTAGCTACTGATGGTAAACTCTTAACCTGTCGTAGCGGCCATGCCCTATGATAATGTCGCTTCGCCGGCATGCAAACGAGACGCAGAGCTCGGCCAAAACTTTCCCATTGAATTGCTACTCGTTTAAATTTTGCGGCAAGCCGTTGACACTCATTGGCTTACAATCCGTTGGAATTATCGGTGAATTCACTTTGAAATGTCAGACCTCATCGGGAGCAATTCAGATGGAACACCCCGATGGTGCGCGAGACACCACAATCAGCAGATCACGGGCCGGCGTCGCGTTTCGCGCCGCTGCGCACCGTCAGTGCTGTCGTGGTTCTGTCCTGCATCGCTCTGATTGCTGCAGCGCCGGTGCCCGACGGCGTGCAGGTCCTGCTCTGCATTGTCACCATCGCCACCTATTTCCTGATGAGCTGGCTGCGCCCCTCCGGCGGCCCCTTCCGCACCTTCGTCGCGCTGCTCATCGTTTTCACCAGCACGCGCTACATGATCTGGCGTGTCACCGAAACGATGCCGTCGGATTCAATCCTGTCGATCGTGGGCGGAATATTTCTTCTTGGCGCGGAGACCTACGGCTACATCCTGCTGCTTCTGTCGACCTTTCTTTCGGTGGATGTCTACAAGCGCCCGGCGCGCCCGGCGCCGGTGTCTCCGGCAGCGTGCCCGACGGTCGACATCCTGATCCCCAGCTATAATGAGCCTGATGATCTTCTCGAAGTCACGCTGACCGCTGCGCTCAACGTGAACTACCCGGCCGGCCGCGTGAAGGTCTACCTGCTTGATGATGGCGGCACGCTCGGCAAGCGCAACCAGTCCGACCCGAAGAAGGCCGCCGAAGCCCAGGCGCGTCATGACCACCTGAAGGAAGTCTGCGCACGCCTCGGCGCGCACTACGTGACCCGCGAAAAGAACAATCACGCGAAGGCCGGCAATATCAACGCCGCGCTCCAGAATACGGATGGAGAGCTGATCCTCATCCTCGATGCGGACCATGTTCCGTCTGCGGACATCCTGACCCGTACCGTCGGATACTTCATCGAGGACCCGAAGCTCTTCCTCGTCCAGACCCCGCACTTTTTCCTCAACCCGGACCCCCTCGAGCGCAACCTTGATACGTTTCGAACGATGCCAAGCGAGAACGAGATGTTCTATTCGGTCATCCAGCGCGGACTGGACGGGCTGAACGCTGCCTTCTTCTGCGGCTCGGCGGCCCTGCTCCGGCGCAAGTACATCGTGGAGATCGGAGGCATCCAGGGTGAGACAATCACGGAAGATGCCGAGACCGCACTCGAGCTTCACTCGAGGGGTTACCGAAGCGCCTATGTCGACCGCCCGATGGTCGCCGGACTTTCGCCCGAGACCTTCTCGGGCTTCATTGTGCAACGGATGCGCTGGACACAAGGGATGGTCCAGATATTCCTTTTGAAGAACCCGCTGCTGAAGTCCGGCCTTACGCTGGCTCAGCGCATCGGTTACTTCAATTCGTGCTTCTACTGGTTCTTCCCGCTCGCGCGCATGGCCTTCATCCTTGGCCCGCTACTCTATCTCCTGTTCGGCATCCAAGTTTACATCGGCGACCTGTCGGACTTCCTGATGTACGGTCTGCCGCACATCGTCGGTGCCCTGATGTTGTCGTCGATCCTGTACGGCCACACACGCTGGGCCTTTGCGTCCGAACTCTACGAAGTCATTCAGTCCATCCACTGTTCCGGCGCCATCCTGCAGGTGCTACGCAATCCGCGCTCGCCCAGCTTTGCCGTGACTCCCAAGGGCGAGAATCTCGACGAGAACTTCGTCTCTCCGCTGGCCCGCCCCTTCTACATCCTGATCGGCATTGTCTGTCTCGGCCAACTCGCCGGCATCATCCGCTTCTTCTTCGACCCTGTTGGCGCAGGTGTCATCTCGGTGCTCCTCTTCTGGAACACCTTCCACCTCCTGCTGCTCGTCTCGGCGCTCGGCGTGCTCTACGAACGCTCGCAGCAGCGGGTCTTTCCGCGGTTCGAAACCGATCGCCCGATCACGCTTCACCAGCCGGGCACCGCTGTCCCGGGCACTACGACCGACATCTCCATCACAGGCCTTGGCGTGCGCGTGCCCCTCAGCGGCGCCAAGCGGTTCGCCGCCGGCGACACCTTCCAGACGGATGCCCGCGAACTTGGCGCGACATCGCCGGCGCAGCTGCATCTCAGGGTGCTCTCTGTAGTCGATGAACCCGGCAGCCAGAAGTTGGGCCTCAGCTTTGACATCCAGACACCGGACCAGTGGTCCGCAGTGGTCGCCCTGATGTACGCGCGCAGCGAGAACTGGAAAACGTTCCGCGATGGCCGCGCCAACGCCGACAACATGGGCGCCAAGATCGCCGGCCTCATCCGCTCCAGCCTGTCTCACGCCCTGATCCACATTCGCTCCATCACCCGGGAAGTCCGAACATGAACTCCGCCCTCCGTTCCGCCGCACTGGCCTTTCTGCTGACAATCGCCCCGCTCGCGGCGCCAGCGGCGGCGCAGCAAGCACCCGCCGAGGATGCACTCTACGACGTCTACGCGCGCTTCCGCGACGATCCGAAAATGGTCACGGAGCCGCTGGAGAACGGCCTCTGGCGCGCGCGCCTGCCGCTCGCCGCGCTGCGCCCGCAGCCGGGCGCCATCCGTCTCGACGGCGCCGAGGCCACTGCGCAGGTCTCGTTCGCCATTGCACCGCAGGCGGACATTCAGTCCGCGCGTCTGATCTTCCGGCATGTCAGCGGCCGCGCCCAGGAAGGCTCACGGCGGCAGCTTCGCCTCGGGCTGAACGGCCGCTTCATTGCGCAGGTTGACGGCGTCACGGAGCATGCTGCCGGAGTCAACGAGATCGTCCTCGACTCGTCCGTCCTCGTGTCGGGTTTCAACACGTTGCAGATCGATGCGGTCCAGCGCTACACCTACGGCTGCCAGGATCCCGATGCCGCGGAACTCTGGACCGATATCGACACGTCGCGCTCCTATGTCGAAGTCATTTATGCACGCCGCCCCTTCACGGCGACGTTGGCAGACCTCTCCGCCGTCATCACCGCCGGCGTCGGCGGCGTGGAAGACCTCGCCCTCGTGACCGGCCGCGGCGAGATAACCGCGGACGGCCTGCGCTGGGGCGCGCTCGCCTCTCAAGCCGTCGCCAATCGTCTCGGCTACGCCGTACCGCGCATCACGCGCACCGAGGCCGCGACGCTCGCCGCAACATCCGGCAAATCTGACCTGATCGCCATCGGCACGCCGGAAGACCTCGCCGGTATCGCCCCGGTCGCGCTCGAAAACCTGAAGGGCGAGGACTCCTGGCTGTCGATCGGGCCCTCCCCGGCTGACCCAACGCGCTTCTTGATCATTGTGTCCGGGCGCACGCCCGCCGCCATCGAGGGCGCCGTGCGCGCCTTCGCGGCCGGCAACTTCCCGGTCTCCGATACCGCGTCGCTGGTGCTGTCCCCGGACGAAATTCCGAAGGGCAATCTCATGCCGCGGAAACAGACGCTGCGGACCGACGCCAAGTTCACGCTGAAAGAACTCGGTCTGGTCAACACGTCCGTTCTCGGGAAGGAACACGGCGCGGCCGAGATCGCCTTTGATCTGCCGGCGGACGTTCGCTTCCGGGCCAAGAGCGATGTTCTGCTTTCGCTCGATTTCGCCTACGGCGCCGGTCTCGATGACAAGTCGGTCGTGAACATCCTTGTGAATGATGAATTCCAGCGAGCCGTGCGGCTGACCAATCCCGACGGCGAAGTCACGCCCGGCTACGAGATCGCCTTACCGGCCGCCGCCTTCCGCCCGGGCCGCAACCGCGTCCGGTTTGACGTTGAGCTGTCGACGGAATCGGTGGGCGAATGTGCAGCGCGCAACACGCGGCACCTCGCCTTCATCCTGAAGGACACCTCGACGCTGACGCTGCCCCCGGCCGATGAATACGTCGAATTGCCGAACCTCGCCCTGCTGTCAGAAGCCGGCTTTCCCTATACCGGGCTCGGTGCGCAGCCCTTCTCGGTGCTCGCCACCGATACCGGTAGCGACACGGCCGCAGCGGTCTGGACCCTCGCCGCCCGGCTGGGCCAGATCTATGGCACCGCCTTTACGGACGCCACGTTCGGCTTCGGTCTCGAGCTTCCGGACGCCCACACCCTGATCGTCGGTACACGGCCGGATCTGAAAGGCTTCCTGCCCGCCGAGCTCAACATGTCAAACCTGCTGTCGGGCGGCGCAGCGGACGGATTCACGCGCAATGTCTCCACTGTCGACCTCGGCGATAACGGCCTCCTGATCGAAGGCGAGTCGCCCGGGCACCCGGGCCGCCTGGTCACCGTGCTGACGGCCGAGACCGGCGCGCAACTGCTCGCCTCCACCCGCGCGCTTGTGCAGCCGAGCCATTGGAGCCAGCTGCAGGGCGGCACGGCCGTCTGGCGCGAGCACGCCGCCACCCTGGTCACGCAGGCGGCCAGCGACGGCTTCGAGATCGGCAGCCTGCCGATGGGCGAAAAGGCGCGGATGACTGCGGGCCGCACGCCCTGGGGTTGGATCCTATCAATCGCCGCGGTGCTGTTCGGCCTCGCCGCCGCCCTCGCCTTGATCGCCCGTTACATGCGCAAGCGCATCAACGACAAATGATCCGGGGCCTGCGCCTCCTGTGCACGGCCTTGGCCAGTGCCTGTGTCGCGCTCGCCGCCGCGTCTCCGCTGGCGGCTGCCCAGGCCGCGCGTGCCGGACAGGCCGAAGGCGTTTTCGCAATCGGCATTCCGCGCGCGCCGGGCCCGGAAGAGATTTCTGTTGCAGCGGAGACGATCTCTGAACCCGCCCCGGCCCTCGTCCAGGCCGTCTGGGACCTGGGCGCCGCCGGCGACTGGGACGCCGCGCAGAAAGTGCTGCGCGCGCTGCAATCGTCCAATCCGTCCTGGACGGCGCCCGCAAAGCTGAAATCCTACCTGAGCGCCGGACAGCGCGACGCGCAAATCCGCAATGCCCTGGCGGCGAAGGACTGGACCGCGGCGATCGCGCTGCTGCCCGCTCCGCCGCCGTCTGGCTGTGACGCGCCCTTCCACCTCTGGGCTCGCGCCGATGCGATTGAAGGTCTTGGCTCGCAGCGGGACATCAACGCCTTCTACATCCACACACTGACGGCCTGCACCAACCCGGACACCGCTGCCGCGCTCGCTGATCGCGCCCTCGGCGCTCTCGATACGGATGGTCTTGGCGCTGCGGGCGCCCTCCCCGCCCTCGCCCAAAGCAATGACACACGCGTGCGCCTTGCCCAGGCGCGGATCGTACGCGAAGAGCGCTGGCAGCGCTTTGAAGCCGCGCTCGCTGCGGGCGACCTCACCACCGCACAGACCCTTGCCGCAAAATCGGACGATCCGCGCCTCTTGACCCAGGCGGGGTGGACCTTCCTGAAAACAGACGCGGCCCGCGCCTCCTTTTATTTCGAACGCGCCCACGCCCTCGGCGGCGACGGGGACGCGCTGCGCGGACTGGTCATGGCCACACTGGCGACCGGTAAAGTCGCCGCCGCCCGCGCCGCCGCCGTGCAGACAAAAGATCCCATCCTCGCTGCCGATCTCGGCGCCCGTGTCGATCTCGGCGAAGCCGGCCTTCGCCGCGAGGCCGGTGACTGGACCGGCGCCGCCGCACTCGCCGCCAGCGCCGCCCGCGCCAACCCCGATCTCGCCGAGCCCGCAGACGCGCTCATCGCGGGCGCCCGGCTCGAAGCCGCCGCTTCTGCCTATGACGAAGGCGCGTTTGCCGAAGCCCGCCGCCTCGCCCTCGAAGCCGCGGGTCATCCGCCGTCCCGCCGCGCGGCCCTGATGCGCGCCGCCTGGTCCGACCTTCAGCTCGGCAACGACCGCGACGCCGCCGGCGCTTTCAGCCGCCTCTATCTGGAACTGCCGGATGCCGAATCGGCCCAAGGCTACGCCCTCGCCGCCCAGCGCTTCGGCGATCTGGATTCGGCCGCCGCCCTCGCCCGCACCCTTGGCGGCCCCCTCGGCGCCCAGGTCGATGCGCGCTATGCCGCTGCGGCTTTCGACGAGGGCGACTACCTGATCGCCCGCACACACGCGCCGGACACCTACGCCGCGCTCGACGGCCTCGGCGGCACCTGGTACCGGCAGGCCCTCACGGCCCGCCGCCAGGGCGGCACTGCGGGCGAAAGCCGCCTGACCGGTTTCGTCTCGACCACCTCCGCCGGCACCGCGCGCGGCGCGGACCGTTTCGAAGCCGGTATTTCGCTCTACACACTCGATGCTGGTGGCGGCGACAAGCGCAAAACCTTCGCTGCACCTTACGCGGCCTGGAGCCGCGAAGGCGAGACGAGCCTTGCCGCCCGCATCGGACTTCTACCCCTCGGCACGGAGGCTGACGCAACACTCGACGCTGAGTTTGCGGTTGCCAGTGATGTGCGCGGCGGCGCTGTTGAGGCCCGCGCCTTCGTCCGTCCCAAGACGGAAAGCGTCCTCGCGCTGGCCGGGCAGACGGATACTGGCGGCGATGTCTATGGCCGCGTCACGGAAACCGGCGCACACCTGTCCGCGCGCCTGCCCGCCGGCAAATCGTATACCGTACAGGCCGACCTTTCCGCCGCCTCGCTGGACGGCGAGAACACCGCCGGCAATTCGATGATCGGCGCCGGCCTCTCCGCCGCGCGCGCCTTCAAGACGGACGGCTTCGCGTACCTCGTGACCGGCCCGTTCTACCAGTATCAGTCCTATGACCGGAACACGAACTTCTTCACCCCCGGCCATGGCGGCTATTTCAGCCCGCAGGCCTTCCACCGGGCCGGCTGGTCGCTGAACGCCCAGACCGATCCGCTGAAGGACTGGATCGCCCGCACCAATCTCGCGCTCGCCCACGAGTCTGTGGAGGAAGACGCAGCGCCGACCAATCCCCTGCTCGCCGGGCCGCAACCGCTGATCGGTGGCGGCAACAGCTCAGGCTTCGCCGGCGCGCTCGACCTCTCCGTCGCCCGCCGCGTAAGCCGCAACGTGATCTTCTCCGCCAATGCCGCTGCCATCGTCTCGCAGGCCTATGAAGACGTACGCATCGGCCTCGCGCTTACCTGGGTGCCCGGCGGGCGCGCCGGCCTCGTGCGCAGCGACCTGCCAACCGACCCCTTCAATCCCGGCGCCTGGATTCAGCCATGACGCAAGCCTCCCCCTCCCCTTCGACAGCCCGGACCGGTGTACGCCTCGCCCGCCGCCTTGAGCGCAGCGATCCTTTCCTGATGCGCGCCGTACAGGCCGCCGCGCTGATCGGTTGCATTCTCGGTATACTGATCTACTCATGGCAAGCCGTATACGGAGCAACGGCGGGCAGCCGCCGCGCACTGGCCGAGGCCGCGGGCGCAGGCCAGGTCGCCGCCGAAGCCGAAGTCGCGCGTATCCAGTCCGTTGCCTTCATGGCGGCGCCGCTGGTCGCGTCGGCCATGGCGCCGGACGCCTCTCCTGCCGAAAAGACTGAACGCAACGCCGCGCTCTCGCGCCTGCTCGCGCCGTCGCCGGTGACCGCCATTGTTGTCTTCACGCCGGACGGCAAGCCCGCCAGCGTCTACGGCGACCTGCCGTCCGATGCCGCGGGCGTCATCGCGCCGCCCTCCACCAGCCGCCGCGCCGGCCGCGAGCTTCTGCCGCTGGAACTGGCGCCCGTCTCGAAACAACGCGCCGCCTATTACCTGCAGCTGCCGGCGCCCGATGGCCGCGCCCTGCCCGCCGCCATGATCCTGCGCACCGGAGCTTTCCAGTCTGCGCTGGAAGTCGGCGGCGCAGCCGGCCCCGGTTGGCGCGCCGCGCTGCTCAACCGCGACGGCCAGACGGTGCTGACTGCTGCTATCGCTGACGCGTCGTTTGCCGACGGCGACCTGCAGCTGGCCGCCACGGCCCTGGGCTGGCGCCCTCTGCACGCGGACGAATCATCTGCCGCCTCCCGCGTGGAGGGCCAGCACAATGACGCTTTCATAGAAACCCGCACCGTTGCAGGAGAGATGCTGCAGCTCGTCTATGTCGGCGCGCCGCGCTCCGTCCTTTCCGTCCTGTTTGTCCGCCGCTACGAGTTTGCCGCGCTGCTCGGCGCCGCCTTGCTCGCGCTGATCCTCGCCATCTCGGTCATCCAGAACGAATGGCAGCGCCGCGACCTGCAGGTTCGTGATGCCGATCTCCTCGCCGCCCGCGCCGATGTCACCTGTGATCTGCTGGCAGCCGGGGTCATTGACTGGTCAGTCGCGGATGGATGCGTCGAATATTCTGAAGGCTGGACGGACATGTTTGCGCAAGGCACCAAGCCGACTTCGGAGGAAATCTTCGACTGGATTGCACGAATCCACCCCGACGACCGCCTCGCCGCCCGCGAAGGTTATCAAGCCATGCTAGAAGGCCGGGAAACCGAACTCGTCCACCGGATGCGAATTCGACTGTCATCAGGTCGTTGGACTAAGATTTTAGAACGAGGGCGTGCCATCATTGGAGCAGACGGGCGCTGCTGGCGTATCGTGCTCGTCCAGACGACCGAGCCGGTCGATGGACGCGGGCTAAGGGACGCTGTAGCGGCCCTTTCAGCTCATGCTCCCGGGGTCATCGGTATGGAGAAACTTCAAAAGTCAGGATGAACATGGCTCCCACGGCTGCGAGCTGTAGGACAGTCCTGAGCGCCGAATAGTGCTGGCGCCGGCATTTATTTGGTGTTCGCTTTGTCTGCTTCGTTGCAGATTTGCTGAAGTCGGCGGGCGATCTGCCAGAACCGACCGTCATCGCGATTGAAACTGACGCTCTATCCGGTCGAAGGCCTCCTCCAGCAATGTAGTAAGCGAACGCTTGCCGGCTTCGAGATTAAACATGTCGAGCGCGTGGCGGAACGCAGCGACCGACACCATTGCAACGAGTTGCAAAGAAGCCTCCTGCTCCGGTTCGGGCCAGCGTTCCCGAAGCGCGGCAAGCAACGACTTCTCACGCGCTATGTAAAAGGTCTGCTTCCGCGCCTGCACCGTTTCGCTGGCGCGCATCAGCTGGTCAACGACGCGTAACTCTTCGGTCCGGTACTGCGCACAGACGGCCGCGAGCGCCGCGCGTGCTGCGTCAACTGGGCGCCCGCCGGGCGGTACTCGGCGCATGGCTGGCGCAATGCCTTCATCGGCGCTGGCCCGCATCGAAAGAAGGATCTCTTCCTTCGAGCTGAAATAGTGGAACACCGTCCGGCGGGATATGTCGGCCGCCGCAGCGATGTCATCGAGCGTCGTCGCGTCATATCCTTTTTCCATGAACAGGCGGATCCCGGCCTGGCGGATGCGCTTTGCGGTCTCGATACGCTTTCGGGCCCGCAGTCCGGTCGCCTCGGTATTTATGTCGGTGGGCATTGCCTGAAGTTTCCCATCGTGCAATATTGCACTAAGTGTATAAATTATACGCTACAAAAGCAACGCACGAGATTCTGATGACGAACCAGGCCGTCTTTATGTGCCGGATGCAATGCTCCGCGTCCGAAGCTTTGACCGGCTCGGGTCGTCTTGCAGCCGAAGCTGCATTTGCGTTTCGACAGGCTGGTTGTGCGCTTGAGACGGCTGAGCGCGACCAGCACAATCCGAACGCGCGCATTGCGCGCCCCGAGCAGGACACCTGCCCTCTTCACCGCGCGATGCGGCAGTTTAGGCGAATTGAATCAAGCAGGAGCGCCCCATGGACCAAAGATCCAGAACAGTCGGTCGATCAAACGGGCGCGGACCCGGCTTCTCCCGAAGGTCTTTTGTCCGTTATACGCTCGCAGGCACCGGTCTGCTGGCCGCAGGCGGTGCGATAGCGGTAATGGCAAACCGACCGGCGGTTTCCCCTCGCCAGCAAGGATTACCTAGGATCGCGGACTGGACAGCGTCGGATGTTCCGTCCCTTGTCGGACGAACTGCGCTGGTCACCGGCGGAAACGGGTTCCCGGAGGGAGACCGGAGCGGGCTTGGCTTTCACGCCGCCTTGCACCTTGCCCGGGCCGGCGCAGATGTCGTTATAGCTTCGCGTCGCACGGACCGGGGCGTGGAAGCAATCCGGCAGATCCGCAGGGACGTTCCCGAGGCGTCAATTCGCTTCGAACGGCTCGACCTCTCGGACCTAAAATCAGTCACTGATTTTGCAAGCCGCATGCGTGCATCCTCGTCGAGCCTCGATATTCTCATCAACAATGCCGGCGTCATGGCCCGCAAAGCCCGCGAACTCAGCACTGACGGGTTTGAACGTGTATTTGCCACCAATGTGCTTGGACACTTCGCCCTGTCCGGGCTGCTCTTACCCCTGCTCCAGCAAGCCAGCGCGCCCCGCGTCGTCTGGGTATCGAGTCTGCGGTCATTCGGCGGCTCAGTGAACCTGACTGACCTGAAGGGCGAGGCTGATTTCGACTATTCCGCCGCCTATGATCATTCAAAGCTCGCCTTGCTGATGATCGCATTCCAGATGCAGGCGCGCAGCGCAGCCAATGGCTGGGGGATTTCTGCTGTTGCCGCGCATCCCGGCGTTGCCCGCACCAACATTATCCCGGATGGTCCAGGAGAAGACAGCCGCGAAGGACGAAACCTCAAGAATATGGGGTTCATGTTCCGCCCAGCCGCTGAAGCGGTCCTGCCGATCCTCTATGCGGCCACATCGCCGGAAGCCGTGTCTGGCGCCTATTACGGGCCGGGCGGCATGGGAGAACTAAGCGGGCTGCCGAACTGGGCAGGGATCCCTCAGAAGGCGGACGATGACGTGACGGCGTCAAATCTCTGGAAGGCTCTGGAAGCGCTGAGCGGCGTCACTTTTTCGTAGAGAAAGAAATGGCTACTTGTCTCTAGGCGCGGCGAGGATCCATCGAAGCGTCTGAGGTTTACCGTCAGCACACCATGTGCCTGCGGATCACTTGTTGCGCAAGATCGATCAGCTGATCGATTTCTCGGAGGTTCGCGCGGAACTTTCGCCCTACTACAGCACAGCAGGCCGTCCTTCGATCTGCCCCGAGCTGATGATCCGCATGCTGGTCGCCGGATACTGTTTCGGCATTCGGTCTGAACGCCGCCTGTGCGATGAGGTTCATCTCAACCTGGCCTATCGCTGGTTCTGCCGGCTCGGGCTGGAAGGCGCCGTGCCGGACCATTCGACCTTTTCCAAGAACCGCCACGGCCGGTTCCGGGAAAGCGACATCTTCCGCAAGCTGTTCGATCAGGTCCTGCGCCTCTGCCTGTCTGCGGGCCTGGTTGGCGGCGAGGCCTTCGCCGTCGATGGAAGCATCATCCAGGCCGACGCGGATCGCCGCAAAGGCCCGAAAGGCGAAGACGGCCTCGCGGCCGACAAGACCAGCCGTGCGATAGACGAGTATCTCGCCGTTCTCGATGATGCGGCTTTCGGGGCGGCGAGCGAGAAGACGCCGAAGTTCCTGTCAGAGACGGATCCGGCAGCTCGCTATACAAGCGCCCACAACGCCCCGGCCTGCTACGCCTATGAAGTCAACTACCTGATCGACACCGACCATGGCGTCATCGTCGATGTCGAGGCCACCACCACTATCCGACAGGCTGAGGTCGAAGCGGCCAAGCGCATGCTGGAAAGGACCGAGGGCCGCCACGGGTTGCACCCCCGGCGTCTTGCCGCCGACACCGGATATGGCTCAGGCCCGATGCTGGAATGGCTCGTTGAGCAGAAAGGGATCGAGCCACACATCCCTGTCTTCGACAAGGGTGAGCGCAACGACGGGACCTTCTCACGCTCGGATTTCGCGTATGATCCGGCAGCGGATCAATATACCTGTCCGGCAGGCAAGCAGCTGCGCCAGTTCAATCGAACCTACAAGACCCAGCGCTCGGGCATGACCAAGGCGGGCCAGAGACTTTACCGCGCCAGGAAAGCCGACTGCCACATCTGCCCCCTGAAAGACAGATGCTGTCCGGGCCAGCCTCATCGCAAGATCATTAGATCAATCCACGAAGCTTCGCGTGACGTCGCCCGGGACATCGCAAAGACCGAGGCCTATGTTAAGTCCCGTCGCAAGCGAAAGAAGGTCGAGATGTTGTTTGCGCGTCTCAAGCGAATCCTCGGAATGACAAAACTCCGCCTGAGAGGTCCAAACGGTGCCAGAGACGAGTTCCATCTCGCCGCTACGGCACAGAACCCCGATAACCGACTGTTCCCGACCAACGCAGATCATCCCCGAGCCCCATCCGGGGCACCAGTGGGGCACGGGTATTTTCGGCTTTTTCCGGAGAGGCTCTAAAGCCTTGTAAAATATGGCGCACCCGAAGAGATTCGAACTCCTGACCCCCAGATTCGTAG
>CAZXQD010000084.1:0-16003 GCA_964643405.1 uncultured Hyphomonas sp.
GCGATGTGCTGGATGCCCTCGCCGTTGAACTCGCGCAGGAATTCCTCGATCTGGCCGCCGCCGCCCTTGCCTTCCTCGTTGAGGGGTATGCGGATCTTTCCGTCCGGCGCGGTCAGCGCCTTGGAAGTGAGGCCCGTATACTCGCCCTTGATGTCGAAATAGCGGATTTCGCGGAAATTGAAGAGCGTCTCGTAAAAGTCCGCCCAGTATTTCATGCGGCCGCCATAGACGTTGTGGGTCAGGTGATCGATGACCTTGAAGCCTGCGCCTTTCGGATGGCGGTCCACGCCCGGCAGGTATTCGAAGTCGATGTCGTAGATCGACAGCTCGCCGGCGCCGGTGTCGTAGCGGTCGATCAGGTAGATGATCGAATTGCCGATGCCGCGGATGCCGGGAATGTGCAACTCCATCGGGCCGGTCTTCATCTCCACCGGCTCGCCGCCCTGTTTCAGAAGGTGATCATAGGCGGCGCGCGCATTCTTCACGCGGAAGCCCATGCCGCAGGCGGAGGGGCCATGCTCGCGCGAGAAATACCAGGCGGCGGAGTGGGGCTCATAATTGGTGATCAGGTTGATGCCGCCCTGGCGCCAGAGTTCGACATCCTTGGAGCGGTGGCGGGCGATCTTCGTGAAACCCATGGTTTCGAACACTGGCTCCAGCACGCCCTTCTTCGGCGCAGAAAATTCGATGAACTCAAAACCGTCGAGACCGGCGGGATTGTCGAAAAGATCGGCCATGGCAAAGGTTCCCATCTTGCAAGGCTGGAACATATAGTTTCATATGTAACTAATTTCGCTTCCCCCTGCAAGCGAGAGACGAGGACAGAATGCCCGAAAAACCCGTCGCTGCCACGCTGCGCCTGAGCACGTTCCTGCCGTTCCGGCTGTCGGTGCTGTCGAACGCCGTCTCGCAGAGGATTGCCGATCTGTACGACCGCGAGTTCGGCCTATCGATCTGGCAATGGCGCGTGATGGCCGTGACGGCGGACACGCCGGGCATCAGCGCCACCGAAATCGGCCAGCGCACGCAGATGGACAAGGTGGCGGTCAGCCGCGCGGTCGCCGGGCTGATGGAGGTTGGCTATCTGGAACGGCGTCCGTCTACGGATGATGCGCGCCGCTCGCTACTGTTCCTCACAAAGGCGGGGCGGGATGTTTATGAGCTGATCGTGCCGCTGGCGCTCGCAGAAGAAGAGCGGCTGGTGGCGAGCCTCAGCGCGAAAGACCAGGCGGAACTGGCAAGGCTCATGGAGAAGCTTGCTCGGGTCGCGTCGCCGGACAGGGACTTGTGGTGAAGCCTACCCTGCTCGCCGTCTGCGCTGGCGCAGGTTACGCGACACCGGCCCGTCTTCTTCCAGCGTGAAACGTTCCACGAGGCGCGCGATGAAGGCCGACAGTTGGTCGCGGATTTCGTAGGGCGCTTCCATCGGCAGGAAATGCGAGGTGCCGCGGACGGCGCGCATCATCAGCGACGGGTTCTTCTGGATGATCTCGGCACGAACCTTGTCGGAGATCACCGAGTCGCGGTTCGGACGGAGGATGACAATGGGGATCTTCTTCTTGCGCACCTTGGCGAGCGCGCTCCACGGCGCGTGACGCTGGGCGCCGAAAGTCTTGGCCTCCCATTTCGGCGTGCAGAGCAGTTTCCAGCTCTGCTTCTCTGCGTCGGCGCTGCCATTGTCGGCGCGCTCCAGCCCGTCGAGCAGATAGTCTGCCAGGAAGGGTTCGCGCCACGACTTGAAGGCCGCCTTGCCGGAATAGCCATCCAGCGCCTCGCGGAAGGAATTGAACTCGGCGCGCCGTTTGCGCGCACGCGCCGCCATGCCGTTACGCGCGATCAGCCAGTTGACCGGCGGGAAGACATGGTTCCAGAAATAGGTGCGCCGCGACAGGATCACAGGGTCTGCGAGGACGAGGCCCTTCACGAGATCCGGCCGCTTGCCGGCGACGAGCAGTGCGACGCAGCCGCCCATCGAGTGCCCCCCGAGCACGACGCCTTGCGGCGCTTCGTTCTCGAGGAACTCGATCACGTCATCACGGTACTTGTTCCAGGATGCGAGCCCGCCCTTCGCCGGCATCGTCGAGCGGCCATGACCGCGCAGGTCGAGCGCTGCGACGCGCGCGCGCAGGCCGAGGGGGGCGAGCATTGACTGATAGGTCATTGCGTTGAAGCCTGTCGCGTGCAGCCAGACGGCGGCATACGGCTTGATCGGATCGCCGAACTCGATGCCGGCCATCTGCCCGCCGGACTTCATGTCTTCACGGAAACGGCGCATCAGGCTGCGGCTCCAAACACCTTGCGAAGCAGGTCGGTCGTGCGCGCCAAAGGATTCTCCCGGATCTTCCTTTCCTCTTCGGCCACATAGAGGAAGATGCCGTCAAGCCCGAGGCCCACAGCATGCGACGTCAGGTCTGCCTGCAGGCTGGACGTCGCGCCGCCGAGGCCGGCGCTTTTTGCATAGGACTCCAGCGCAGTAAACGCGCCGGATTGGGCGAGCGCGGTGCGCACATGCGGCGTGAAGGCAGCCTCCAGTTGAGATTCCGTCCGGGCCCGGAGGAAATCGGTGGCCGCGGTGTCACCGCCCCGCAGGATGCCGAGGGCGTCCTCGATGGTCATGCTGCGCACCGCATTGACGATCAGGCTGCGCGCTTCGGGAACGGCCGCCTCGGCGGCGCGGTTGAGGCGCAGCTCGACATCATCGAGCGGGCCGCTGGCGCCGATCACGGCGAGGTTCTTCTGGATGTCGCGATAGGTTTTCGGCAGCGGGATGCGCACGCGCGGATCGCCGAAATAGCCGTTCTCCTTGCCGAGGCGCACCGCTACGTTTCCGGTGCCGATGGTCAACGCCTCGCGCAGGCCGGCATCGATTTCGCCGAGGGTGAGTTCGCCCGAGGGCTGGGTCAGGATGCCGCCGAGTACCGGGCCGTAAGCCCCGGCCGATTCGCAGCCCGCCGGAAGGAAGGCAAGAACCAGAGCCGCAAGGATGCCGGGTTTCATGCTTTCAAACTCCAAAGGCTGTCGGCAGACAGTTACGCAACACGGGCGAACCCTACAGGAGGGATTCGCGGAAATGAAGGGCAACGAAGCCCCTGCGCTGTGGAAGGCCGCCTTACCTGTTTTTCACGAAAGACATATTGACCACGCGTGTAGTCAGGAATAGACCACGCCTGTAGTCATATACAGGTGGCAGATGACACAGATTTCAGCATCCGAGTTGCAGGTCATGGAAGTGCTTTGGGCACGTCCGGGCCTGGCGGCCAGTGACGTACACGAAGCACTCGGTGACGAGCGCGACTGGAACGTGCGCACGGTCAAGACTTTCCTCGCGCGTCTTGTTGAAAAAGGCGCGCTGCGGACCGAAGAGGACGGACGGCGCTATCTCTATTATCCCGCCATCAAGGAAGACGAATACAAGGCCGAAGCCGCAACCCAGTTCATTGACCGGGTGTTCTCCGGCCGCGCGGCGCCGCTTGTCGCCCACCTCGCCGACAGCCGCGGCCTGACCAGCGAAGACATTGCCGAACTCGAGAAACTCCTGGGGGAGCTGAAGAAATGATCCACGCAGTCCTCAACGGAGATTTCTTCCACGCGCTTGAGACGCTGTTTGCCGTCTCGGTTCTGATCCTTGTCGTGCTGATGCTGCGCCGGCCAGCGGCGCGTCAGTTCGGGGCCGGCGTCGCCTATCTGCTCTGGGCGATCCCGGTTGCGCGCTTCTTCCTGCCGCCGCTGCCGACGCCTGTTTCGCTTCTCGATTTCGGCTTTGCGGGCCTCCAGACCCACAGTGAACGGACAACCGAAACGGTCCGCTCTGAAGGCGTAGCGATAACCACCGACGCTCATCGGCAAACCATCGAGCCGGTTGCCTATCCCGAGCCAGCGGCGACGCCAGACCTTGCTTCCTGGACGCACGACCTGCTGCCGGTCGCCCTGACCGCGCTGATCGCGGCCTGGATTGCCGGCGCCGTGTTCCTGGCCGTCCGTAATCTCTGGGCCCACCACCAGTTCATGCAGACCGTCGACCGCGAGGCCATGCCGGTCTCAGCGCCGATGGCAGACCTGGTGATCCGCCTTGCGAAAGAGGCCGGCCTGCGCCGTCCGCCGCGGATCGTGGCAAGCCTGATATCCCGCGGTCCGTTCGTGACCGGACTTTTCCGCCCCGTTGTCGTGATGCCGGCCTGGTTCGAGGACGACTATACGCCCGCGGAGGCGCGCGCCGCCCTCGCCCATGAGCTTATGCATGTGCGTCGCGGCGATCTCTGGGCCTTGCAGGTCTCTGAACTCTTCGTGGCGGCGATGTGGTTCAACCCGCTGGCTTACATTGCCCGGAACGCGTTCCGGACTGACCAGGAAGCCGCCTGCGACGCTGATGTCCTGGCCCGCTGCCAGACCAGCCCGCACGCCTACGGGTCCACCCTCGTCAAGGCGGCCCGGCTCCACCTGCCCGAACCTGCACTCGCCACCGGCCGTCTGCCCCTGACACATGCTCTCAAGGAAAGACTGACCCGCATGACCTACCCCGCCCCTTCGTCCCGCCGCCGCATGATCGGCTTCGGTGCGGCCTGCCTGTTCGGCGTCTCGACCCTGGCGATCACCGCCTCGGTGGCCGCTGCCGGCGAACCCAGCGACAAGGAAAGCCGCGAAATCCGCATCGAGTCGAACACGCTCTGGCTCGACGGTGAAGCTGCCGACCGTCAGATCGTGATGCTCGGCGACCCGATGGCGAAAGTGATGCCCCACCCGCCGGAGCCGCCGGAAGTGGCCGAACTCTCGCGCCAGATCGAACTCGACGTTGCCGAACTCACCGGCCCGGAAGGACTTGGCCCGATCATCGCCTTCCATGAAAGCGAAGACTGGGAAGAGTTAGCCGCGCTCGGCGAGGAACTGAGCAACCTTCATTCCGGAATGTACGGCGAAACCGTCGAGGAGACCGTGACGGACGAAAACGGCAAGCGCATCGTCAAGCGCCGGGTTATCCGGGCTGAGGACATGACAGAAGAACAGCGCGAAGCGCTGGAAGCCAAGATCGAAGCCAAGGCCGCTGCGCTGGAAGCCAAAATGAAAGCCCGCGAAGCTGCCATCGGTGACCATGAGAAAGCCGTCGATCAAAAGGTCAGACTGCTTGAGAAGCGTATCGAAGCCCGCACCGGCGAAATCGAGCGGATCATGGAAGAACGCTACGGCGCCGATTTCGAAGCCAAGGTCGAAGCGCAGGCTGAACTGATCGAAACGCTCGTCGACGGCTGCCGCGATGCAGACCTGAAGACTGGCGAGACCCGGATCATCGAACGTGCCGACGCCCAGGGCGAAGTCTTCCGGCTGGCCTGCGTCGAGGGTAGCCGCGAAAACCTCCACACTGAAAAGGCGATGGCGGCTGTCGGCAGCTATCCGGGTATCACAGAAGCCGAGAAAGCGGCTTTCCGTGCTGCTGCCAAAGGCGAAAAGCGCAAGCACATTGTGGTGATCCGCGGCGACAAGTCCGAAACAGCGGAACCGCCGCAACCGCCAGCGCCGCCGGAAGCCCCGCTCAAGGGCGGCTGACGCGGCACAAGTCAGACCGCTCCAACCCCGGCCCGAAAGGCCGGGGTCTTTTTTTGCCTGCCTGTCAGCGCTTTGCGCCGCGCGCCTGAGCCGTTAGGGTGCGCCAAAGACAAGATCCGGGAGCTGACGCCATGAAACTTCGTGCCCTTTGTGCTGCGCTTGTTGTGGCGACTTCGCTCGGCGCCTGCGCCACGGCGCCCGAACCGTGCACAACGGAATGGATCGAATACCGCACCGACCGGATCCTGACGCGCTTTGCAATGGACAATCGCGGCCTTGTTTCTGACCTGCGCGATCTGGTGCGCGCCGATGGCGAGGTTGACCCCGTCCAGGCCATCCTGCTCGCTGCCAAGGCCGAGGACCTGCGCGACTTTGCCGACAGTTTCGAGAAGATCATAATCCCCGAACTGGAATCCGCCGTCGGTCAGTGCGGCAACAAGCCTGAATTCATTCCCGCCTTCACACAGTTCCTCCGCAACGAAGGTGTCTCGGAAAGCGCGCTGGAATGGGTCGGGCCGATCATGGCCCTGTCGCAGGTGGTCCAGAGCCAGCAATGATGCGCTGACACCGGACCATTCCCGACATGAAAACCCTGATCGTCGTTCCGGCCCGTTATGCGTCCACGCGCCTGCCGGGCAAGCCGCTTGCCCTGATTGCCGGGCGCACCATGGTCGAGCGCGTGGCCGGCCTTGCGCGCCGCGCCGCTGCCGGACTGGAAAAGGCCGAATACGTTGTAGCGACTGATGACACGCGCATCCTGGAACATTGCCGCGATGCCGGCATCCCGGTGGTGATGACCGACCCGGCGCTGCCCTCCGGCTCGGACCGGGCACTGGCCGCTGCCGAGGGTCTTGGCGCGCAGCCGGAATTCATCGTGAACCTGCAGGGTGATGCGCCGTTCACGCCCGCTGGACATGTCATCGCCATAGTCGACGCGCTGGCGACCTCCGGCACCGATGCCGCAACCCCCTATATCCGCCTCAGCTGGGAGGCGCTTGACCGGCTGCGCGCGCACAAGGCGGAAACGCCGTTTTCCGGCACCACGCTGGTGACCGATCCGTCCGGCCGCGCGATCTGGTTTTCGAAGATCATCCTGCCAGCGATGCGCAAGGAAAAAGACCTGCGCACGCTCGGCCCGCTCTCGCCCGTGTTCCAGCATGTCGGCCTCTATGCCTACCGGCTGGAGGCGCTGCGCCGTTACTGCATACTGCCGGAGAGCCGCTATGAACGCCTCGAAGGCCTTGAGCAACTGCGCCTGATCGAGAACGGAATGAGCGTGCAGGCGGTGGAAGTGCAGCCTGGGCGCATTGCCATGCCGGGCATCGACACCGCTGAAGACATTGCTCTCGCCGAACGCCTCGTCGCCTTGCACGGCGATCCGGACAAGGCCTGATGCATGGCGCGCCTGTTCGTCGTCCGGCACGGCAACACGTTCGACGCAGGCGATGTGGTGACACGCGTCGGCGGACGGACTGACCTGCCGCTTTCAACATCAGGCGAGGCGCAGGCGGCCAGGCTGGCGGCGTATTTTGCAGACACACCCTTCGCCGCAGCGCTCGCCTCGCCACTCGAGCGCACGCGGGCCACTGCCCGCGCGATTCTCCGTGTACGGACCGATGCTCCGGCCTTGCTGATCCGCAGTTTCCTGCGCGAGATTGATTATGGACCTGACGAAAACCAGCCGGAAGACACGGTCATCGCCCGCCTCGGCGAATCCGTTCTGAAGGCCTGGGACGAGGAAGGTACGCCGCCGCCGGGCTGGATCGTCGATCCGCCCGCCATCCGCGCCGGCTGGGCAGCGCTGCTTCGGGAAATCGCCGTGTTGCCGCCCGGTGCAAACGTACTCGTGGTCACGAGCAATGGCACCGCGCGTTTCCTGCCGGATGTGGTGGACGCGGCCCCCGCGGGACTGGACCGCAAGCTGAAGACGGGCGCATGGGGCGAGATCGTTGCCGTGCCCAGAAATTTTGAGATCGCCGGCTGGAACCGCCGGCCGTGACCGGCCTCAAGCTACGTCGCGCGGAATGACCTTCTGGCTGAGGCCGCCCGGCCCGCCGATGGGCAGGTAGAAGGCGACGGTCGTGCCTTCGCCATAGATCGAGGACAGCGTCAGGCGGCCGCCGTGCATTTCCGCAAAGGATTTTGTTAGCGCGAGGCCGAGGCCCGTGCCGTCCGTGTTGCGATCCTTGGTCTTGGACACTTGCTCGAACGGCTGGCCTAGGCGCGAGATGTCCTCTGCAGGAATGCCGATGCCGGTATCGGTGACGCCGAAATAGATTTCCGTGCCGCGCTGCTCGACGCGCACAGTGATCTTGCCGCCGCGATCGGTGAACTTGATGGCGTTGGAGACAAGGTTCAGCACCATCTGGCGGATGGCGCGGTGATCGGCATCAATGTCCGGCAGGTTCTGCGCGGCATCCAGCACGAGCTCGATTTCCTTTTCCTCGGCCTTGCGCCGAATCATCCGCAGCGCCGCATCCACAGGATCCGTCGGGTCAATCGCCTGTGTGGTGATCGTCATCTTGCCGGCCTCGATCTTCGCCATGTCGAGGATGTCGTTGATCATGTCGAGCAGGTGCTGGCCGGACGTCAGGATGTCGCGCGAGTATTCCTTGTACGAAGCATGCCCGAGCGGACCCGCCAGCTCGTTCATCATGATCTCGGAAAATCCGATTATCGCGTTGAGCGGCGTGCGCAGCTCATGGCTCATGTTGGCGAGGAAGGCTGACTTGGTGAAGGCCGCGTGCTCGGCCTTGGCTTTCTCTTCGGAATACTTGCGCGACAGCTCGCTGGCCTTGCCTTCAGAGCGCTGGAGATCGAGCGCCGCACGCTTCATCTTCTCCTGCTGCTTCTTCAGCTCTTCCTCGTTTCGGATGTTCTCCGTGACGTCGACACCCACAGTCAGCAGGCCGCCATCCGGCGTCGGCCGCTCCACCATTTTCAGCCAGCGTCCGGACCGCAGCGCGATCAGGGTCGTCCGGCTGTCTTCCTTGGACTGACGCTCCACCAGCACGGCGCCGGCGCGGGCGATCTGCACCGTGTCATGGCCCATTCCGGCTCGCAGCGTATCCTGCAGGCCGAAGTCCAGCGCGAAGGCGCGGTTCCAGAACAGCAGTCGCTTGCGCGAATCCCATAGCGCAAACGGACCCGCAAAACCCTCGATCGCATCGCGCAAACGGCGTTCCGCGGCCCGTACGCGGTCCTCCGCCTGCTTGCGTTCTGTGACGTCGAGCATGATGCCGCCGAACACAGGCTCGCCTGTGTCCGGGTCATCCGACAGGCTGCCGCGCATCTCGATCCAGCGCCCGGCCGGCGCGGTGACGGGAAAGGAGAGATGGATCCAGCCAATGGTGCGGGCCTTGGAAAAGGCTTCCCGGATGCGCTCATGCACCTCCACTGGCGCGCGCGCGAGTAGGTCGTCCAGTGAGACAAGGCCGGTACGGCCAAGGCCCAGAAACTCCGATGCACCGTCGCTGAAGAAGATCGTGTTGGTGGTGTGCGACCACTCCCAATAGCCGGCCTGCGCACCGCGCATGACAAGACCCAGAACGCGGTCGGACTCGTTGTTGCGCGCCGCCTGATCCACCGCTTCGATCTCGCGTTTCGAAAGGCGCCGGGTAAGGCCGAATAGCGCAAAGGCCGGCGCCAGCAGCAACAGGAAGAAGATAGCAAAGCGCGCAATGTCGCCGCCGCTGACCAGCGGCTTTGCCACGGTCATGCAGACGCTGATGCCGGTATCGGACACCGGGGTGCAGGCCGTGCCCGTGCGCACAATGCCCTTGCCCGACTGGATGGCCGCACCGCTTGAAGGCGCCTGGTCCGCTGCACCGGAAAGATGAGCGCCGCCGAAGCTGAACGTGGTATCCGCCGAACGCAGCGTCAGGCGCGCGTTCTCGGGCTTGGAAAAGATTCTGGGCACCGGTGAGAGCGCGATCAGCACCGGCTGGTCTGGCTGGGCGGAGACCGAGACGAGATCTCCGTGTACGGTCAATACGAGGCCGGACTTGCCTTCCTGCAGCGTGCGGGCCGCCGCGGCCGCATCCCCCAGCCGGGAACCCGGAGGCGACTGCGCCGCATCGCGCAACGAAACGAGCGCGTCGAGGCCGGTGGCGATGCCGGCGGCCTGCGATTTGGACAGGTCATTCTGGCCGACAAGCCGCAGCGCCACATCGGCAGCATCTGCACGCGATACAACCCTTTCAGCCAGCATTTGCGTCTCGGCTTCAAGACGTCCGAGGAAGGCGCGCTCGGCGGTCTGGTGTTCGTCCCACGCTTTCAGGCCAAGCGCGAGCGTCAGCAACGCGAGAATCGACAGGATCAGGGTCCAGGTCCGCCGCGTTTCCGCCAACAGCGCCTTCTCTTCCGGGCGAGCCGGAACGAGTGACTTGGCCGGATGCACCGCGTTCTTGCCCACAATATCCCCAGGACCGGCAGACGGATTGCCGGGTTGCGGCAGTTTCGGTGGCAAAAGTTGCAGCTTGGTTAACTTGCGGAAGGGGTTTGTTAACCCCTGTCAGGTCCCTGCGGCGAGCGCCCTTCCAGCAATATCCATCGCGTTTTCAGAGAGACCGCCCGCCACCAGGCGTTTCAGGCAGGCTTCCGCTTCGGCCCGGGCTTTCGGCTCCAGCTGGCGCCAGGATTCGAAGGCCGTCAGCAGGCGTGCGCCGAGGGCGGGGTTCACCTTGTCGGCGGCGAGGATTGTTGCCTCAATCGCAAGATAGCCGGACCCATCGGGCGCATGGAATGCCGCAAGGTTCTGCATGGCGAAGGCGCCAATGACAGATCTCACGCGGTTGGGGTTCTTCAGGTCGAAAGCGGGGTGAGCGATCAGGCATTTGACATCTTCTGCCGTACCTGTGGCAGCCTGCACGGAGAACCACTTGTCCATCACCAGCGGATTGGCGGACCATTGCCGAGCAAACGCGGCGATGGCCTCCTGCTTTGCGCTGCCGGCAGTGAACATCAGCGCCCGCAGCGTTGCAAGGCGCTCGGTCATGTTCGGTGCGCGCTCGTAGAGGCCGAGAAGCGTGGACGCCGCATCCGGCGTGTTCGAGGTGCCGGTCAAGCCGATGAAGGCGGTGCGCAGCGCGCGGATCGAGGCTTGCTCCGCACCCGGATTGTACGGCGCCGGGGGCGGAGCCTTCAGCGTTTCGGCGATTTCGCCGGCGAGTTCGCTGTAGAGCGCCGCTTTCAGTTTGAGGATCGCCGCGTGCAGGGCGACCGGGTCGGCCGGTTGACGCTCAAGGAAGAGCTCGCCGACTTCCGGCAGGCGCGTCAGGAGTGCGGCGAAAGCCGGGTCCTCCTTCGCGCCGCGCACAGCTGCACCGATGGCTTCGACGAGGCCGGCGTCGGGATTGGTCTGGCTGCCATCGGAGAGGGCGACCAGTTCTTCCTTGATCAGGGACTGGAGCCCGTCCCACTTGTTGAACGGGTCGGTTTCGGCCTTCACGAGCGCGAGCCGGTCTGCGCGCGAGAGGCTGCGTTCGATGCGAACCGGCGCGGTGAAGTCGCGGTTGATGGAAAAGTGCGGTTTGAGCGATCCCGGTTTTACCTTGAGTTCGAGCGTGTTTTCGGGGGTTTCGAGGATGTGGAGGAAGGGCTCGGCGGTGTGGCCGCCTTTGCCGTCCAGCAGGGCGCAGAGGAGCGGGATCGGGACCGGTTGCTTCACGGGCTGGCCGGGGGTGGGCTTAAGGCTCTGGGAAAGCTGGATTTGCAGGGTACCAGTGGCTGGGTCCCAGGTTTCTGAGACACGGACTTCGGGTGTGCCGGCCTGGGCGTACCAGCGGCGGAAGGCGGAAAGGTCCCGCCCGGTGACCGCCTCAAAGCACGCATAAAAGTCCTCGATCGTTACCGCCTGACCATCATGGCGCGCAAAATAAAGGTCCATTCCTTCCCGATATTTCTCATTCCCTATCATCCTGCGCAGCATGCCGATGAGTTCGGCGCCCTTCTCGTACACTGTCGCGGTATAGAGATTGTCGATCGCGCCATAGGTGTCCGGGCGCACCGAATGGGCCAGCGGGCCGGCATCTTCGGCGAACTGACGCGCGCGCAGCTTGATGACATCCTTGATGCGCTGCACGGGGCGCGAGCGCATGTCGGCGGAGAAATTCTGGTCGCGGAATACCGTGAGGCCTTCCTTCAGGCAGAGCTGGAACCAGTCCCGGCAGGTGATCCGGTTGCCGGTCCAGTTGTGGAAGTATTCATGCGCGACGATGGACTCGATGGCCTCGAAATCGGCATCGGTGGCAGTCGCCTCATCGGCAAGCACATAGGCCGAGTTGAAGATGTTGAGGCCCTTGTTCTCCATGGCGCCGAAGTTGAAGTCGCGTACGGCGACGATGTTGAACACGCCGAGATCATACTCGCGGCCGTAGACTTCCTCGTCCCAGCGCATGGAGCGTTTGAGCGAGTCCATCGCCCAGGCAGCGCGTGCGGCGTCGCCTTTGTCGACATGGATGCCAAGATCGACGCGGCGGCCGGAGGCGGTGGTAAAGGTATCGCGCAGCACGTCATAGTCGCCGGCGCAGAGGGCGAATAGGTAGGCGGGTTTCTTGTGGGGGTCGATCCACTCGGCATAGTGACGCCCGCCAGGAAGGTCGCCCGAGGCGCCCGGCGTGCCGTTGGAGAGGAGGATCGGGAAATCGGCCTTTGCACCAACCATCCGTACCCGGAAGGCGCTCATCACGTCCGGCCGGTCGGGATAATAGGTGATGCGCCGAAAACCTTCTGCCTCGCACTGGGTGCAGAGGCGCCCGCCGGAGAGATAGAGGCCCGAGAGCGCGGTGTTGGCCTCCGGCGAAATCTCGACTTCGGTTTCCAGCAAGAAGGGCCCTGTCGGCGGCGTGTGCAGCGTGAGGCCGCGCGCGTCCATCGTGAAGTCAGCCGGATCGAGCGGCTTCGCTGCCTCACCGGCGAGGCCGAGCGCGATATAGTTCAGGTGCAGCGCTTCGCCGTCGAGGCGCATCGGGCCCTTTCCGAGCGGCGTTACCGAGATCGCGGCTTTCACGACAGTCTTCGTGATGCCGAGATCGAAATCCAGGGTCACCTGGTTCAGCTCAAAGGGATAGGGCGTGTAGTCCTTGAGTTTCACCGCTACCGGGGTTTCGGTCCGCATGTTCGGCTCCTCAGGGCTGTCTGGACGGTTGGTCAGGAATATAGTGGCGCGCCGGGGCCGTCGAGGGCCGTTGTCCGCGGCGGCTCAGGCTGGCAAGACACGGACATGAACTCTGCCCTTGTTCCTTATCCGCCGCATATCCGCCGCGCGGCGCTCATCGTTGCGGCGCTGATGGCTCTGGCGATCGGGTATTTCTCGCTGGTGCCGCCCGGCGAGGCACCTGCGCCGCAGATTTCCGACAAGATCCGGCATTTCGGCGCCTATGCGATGCTGGCGGTGCCGGTGGCGATGTGGTTCGGGCCAGGGCGGATTGCTGCGGCGCTGGTGGTGGCGACCTATGGCGCAGGACTGGAAGTGGCGCAGGCCTTCGCCGGCACGGGCCGCGAAGGCTCTCTAGCTGACGGCCTCGCCAATGCGCTTGGCGCGGCGGCGGGCTACCTTCTGGTGTTGTTCATAGCCCGGACGCGCCGGAACTGATCACTCCGCCGCGACGGTCAGTTCCTCGTCGAGGCGGTAGACGTTGCGCAGGATCAGCGCGCAGTGCTGGGCCACAGGCTTCAGGTCGGCCGGGAACTCTGACGGGTGATCGGTCGCATACTCGGTGATCCGGCGCGCGATGCGCAGGAGGTCCGGCGTGTGCACGATCATGCGGGCCTGGTGCTCGATGCGCTGGGGGTCGCGGTCATATTCCGAACCGCCGACACGCCAGCCGCCGGAGCTGCCTTCGTCGGTGGTGACCACCGGATAGGTGCCGGGATTGGACAGCGTGACGCCGAACTCGCTGGGACGCCACTTGATGGTGCGCCGCTCGACGGTCCAGTGTTCCAGCATGGTGTCGTCATCGTCATCGCTGACGCGGTTCTGGTTGTGGACGGCCTGCTCCGACACAAGCTCGTGTGCATGGAACGGGCGGCCGAGGCCGCAATCATAGGTCACGCGCAGCGGCTCGTTCACATCCTTCACCCAATGGGGAACGACATGCTCGACCGTGGCCCATGTGCCCACGGGCTTCACGAACACGCGCTGCGATTTGTGGAACAGGGCCTTGGCCATCTGTGCGTCTCCTCATCCAGCGGGTGAAGGTGCCACAGGAATATGGGGGACGGGTGAATCAGACCGGTGAAATTCAACCGAATAACCCTGCGCCATTGCCGCTGGGTCACGCCTTTCCGCGCGCGTAAAGTGGGCTATTCTCTGCCCATCCGAGATAACAAGCTGTCCCCGGTTACGGGGCGATGGGAGCCAGACGCGCCATGAATTTTGATTTCTCCGAAGACCAGAAATACCTTGCCGGTGAAGCCCGGAAGTTCCTGTCGGCCCAATGCCCGACATCGGAAGTCCGCAAAGTCCTGAACGACGACAAGACCCTCTTCCACAAGGACCTGTGGAAGAAGGTGGCCGAGATGGGCTGGCTGGGCGCCGCCATTCCGGAAGAGCATGGCGGGCTGGGCCTCGGCATGCTGGAAATGTGCGTGCTGGCCGAAGAGATGGGCCGCGCGATTGCGCCGGTGCCGTTTGCCTCGACCGCCTATTTCCTGACCGAAGCCGTGAAACTGGCTGGCAGCGACAAACAGAAGGCCGCCATCCTTCCGGAGATTGCTGCGGGCAACGTCATCGGCGCGTATGCCGCCTCTGAAGGCCCGGGCAACCCGGACGCCTCGAACCTGCGCACCGCGTTTGACGGCAAGACGCTTTCAGGCACCAAGATCCCGGTCACCGATGGCGATATCGCGACGCACGCCGTCGTGCTTGCCAAGGAAGGCAAAGGCCTCTCGCTGGTACTCGTTGACCTCACGGCCAAGGGCGTGACCCGCAAGACGCTGCAGACCATCGACCCGACCCGCAGCCATGCTGAAATCGTGTTCGACGCCGTTCCGGCCGAACGCCTCGGCGGCAAGGGCGAAGGCGAAAGCCTCAACGCCGCACTGATGGACCGCGTGGCCGTGCTGCTCGCGTTTGAACAGCTGGGCGGCGCCTCGGTGTGCCTCGAGATGGCAAATGACTATGCCAAGAACCGCTATGCCTTCGGCCGCCCGATCGGCGGCAACCAGGCGATCAAGCACAAGCTGGCCGACATGTACGTGAAGAACGAAGTGGCGCGGTCGAACTGCTATTACGGCGCCTGGGCGCTGTCGACCGGCGCCTCCGAACTGCCGGAAGCGGCGGCAGCAGCCCGCGTGGCGGCGTCAGAGGCCTACTGGTTTGCGTCGAAAGAGAACATCCAGACGCATGGCGGCATGGGCTTCACTTGGGAAGTCGACTGCCACCTCTACTATCGCCGGGCGAAACTGCTGGCCGTGCAGGCCGGTTCGCCCAAGGTCTGGAAAGAGAAGCTGGTGCGCGCGCTCGAGGCGAAGAATGCGGCCTGAAGCCATCACCCCGGCAGGCACCGGACGGCGGGATTGCTCCCGCCGCCCGGCTGATGCTGGATCAGTGACCTTCAGCGACCGGAGCGGCCGTGGTCGGCTCCGGGGCGTTCCAGCTGACCGAATCGGTCGGGCTGGTGGCGCCGCCGGCGTAAACGTTGAGCGTGGCGGTCTTGTAGGTGATGTCGAAGTTCTCGATGACCTGCGAACCTTCGCCCGTGTAGGTGGAGTAGTTGTTCAGCGTCGCATCGGTCAGCTTCCAGACCTGCTTGTCGGCGGAGCCGTCAGACGTGATCGTGATCTCGACCACCGGAACGGACGTGCCGTTCACGATGTGCTTGATGACCTTGGCGGAACCGGAGTCAAAGTTGCGCGTGACATAGATGCCGCCCGTGTAGAGCTGCGTCTTGGCCGGCTCGACCGGCATGTAGGTGATCGGATCGTAGACCGGCTGCTGCGACACGCTGATCGTGGCGGCCGTGGCGGCGAGCTTGTCGTTGCCGACTTTAACTTCGACGCCAGCATGCGCGAGCCCGGCGATGAGCATGGACGCGGCCGAAGCGGCAGCGATGCGGCGGGTGTGCGCGAGAATTTTCGACATAAGACGTTGTCCCTTTGTGCTGCACCGCAAGAGGGAACCCAGCGCTCCTCACCCCGGTGCATGACGCACATACGACGCCCCAATTCGGGATGGAATATGGCAACGGCTTGTCAGCAAGCGATCACGAAAGAATATTTTTATCAGACTGCAAGCCGGAACACGGACCCGGCTTCAACCCCTAGCCACTGAAACCAACGGAGACCGACATGGACTTCAACGACACCCCCGCCGAAGCCGCCTTCCGCAAGGAGGCCCACGACTTCCTCTCGAAACACCTCGAGCCAAAAACCGGCGCCCGCCCGCGCGGCGCCAACGAGTCGGCGCTTGCCCGCGCCAAGGCCTGGCAGAAGACCAAGGCCGAGAACAAGTTCGCCCAGATCA
>CAZXQD010000085.1:0-15741 GCA_964643405.1 uncultured Hyphomonas sp.
TCTCGAAGGCATCACCCCCATGCAAGGAGCCGCCGCATGACGTCGCTCGCCCTCAATCGCCCTGGAGCCCGCCGACCGGACGGGGAGGGCAGCGTGCAAGTAAAGCTCGACACCCGCTTCGAAGCCGGCACCGCCAAGGTTTTCGCCGTATACGGAAAAGGTGGCATCGGCAAATCGACCACCTCGTCGAACCTCTCTGCCGCCTTTTCCAAGATCGGCAAGCGTGTGCTGCAGATCGGCTGCGACCCGAAGCACGACTCCACCTTCACGCTGACCAAGAAGCTGATGCCGACCGTCATCGACGTACTGGAATCGGTCGAGTTCCACTCGGAAGAACTGCGCACCGAAGATTTCGTTTTCGAGGGCTATAACGGCGTCATGTGCGTCGAGGCAGGTGGCCCTCCCGCGGGCACCGGTTGCGGCGGCTACGTGGTCGGGCAGACCGTGAAACTTCTGAAGGAACACCGTCTGCTGGAAGACTCCGACGTCGTGATCTTCGACGTGCTGGGCGATGTGGTCTGCGGCGGCTTTGCCTCGCCGCTGCAACACGCCGAACGCGGCATCATCGTGACGGCAAATGACTTCGATTCGATCTTCGCGATGAACCGTATCGTCGCCGCCATCAAGGCAAAGTCCCAGAACTATGCCGTCCGCCTCGGCGGCGTGATTGCGAACCGCTCGAAGGCCACCGACGAAGTGGACCGCTATTGCGACGCAACGGGCATGCAGCGTATCGCGCATTTCCCGGATCTCGACGTCATCCGCCGCTCGCGCCTCAAGAAATCCACCATCTTCGAGATGGAGCCTTCGCCGGAACTGGAAGCAGTGCAGAAGGAATACCTGCGCCTTGCAGCCGCGCTTTGGGTTGGCAGCGACCCGGTCGAAGCCGTGCCGATGAAGGACCGCGAAATCTTCGACTTCCTGGGGTTCGACTGATGGACACCGCCTACCAGACCCGCCGCGCCGAGCTGCAGACCTATTTCGACGAGACCGCCTCGGTCAGGTGGCAGAAGTTGACGTCAACCGCGCCGGTCAGCGGCATCCGTGCCACGGTGCGTGCGGGCCGCGAGGCCATGCACAACGAGGTGTTGTCCTGGCTTCCGCAGGACATGACCGGACTTCGTGTACTGGATGCCGGTTGCGGCACCGGCACCTTCGCCGTGGCGGCGGCTGCCCGCGGCGCCGAAGTGGTGGCGATCGATATTGCCCGCTCGCTGGTCGAAACGGCAGCCGAACGCCTGCTCGACCCTGTGCTCCGCAGCCGGATCACCTGGCGCGTGGGCGACATGACCCGCGCGGACCTCGGTGAGTTCGACCACATGGTCGCCGTTGATTCGATCATCCACTATGACGCGCCGGACATGGCGGCGATGGTGGCGAAGATCCTGCCGCGCGTACGCCACTCGGCCATCTTCACGCACGCGCCGCGCACGCCGCTGCTGCTCGCCATGCATGCCACCGGCAAGCTCTTCCCGCGTAGCGACCGCGCGCCCGCAATCGTGCCGGTCTCCGGCACGCGGCTGATGGATCTCGTCGCCGCAGAAACCAATGATGCCTGGCTTGGCGCTCGCAAGCACCGTGTCAATTCCTTCTTCTATATTTCCGAAGCCCGGGAGGTTGTTCGCAGATGACCCCTGAGCGTCGCACTTTCGCGGAAGTCTGGATGGGCGTGGGAACAAAGTTCCTGCCGTTCGCCGATGCCGCAAGTGCGCAGCTTCCACTGGGCCGTCTGCTCCGCCTTTCGCTCTTCCAGGTTTCGGTCGGCATGGCGATGGTTCTGCTGACCGGCACGCTGAACCGGGTCATGATCGTCGAGCTGGGCGTTTCGGCCTGGCTGGTCGCACTGATGGTCGCGCTGCCGCTCGTCTTCGCGCCGCTGCGCGCGCTTATCGGGCACAAGTCTGACACGCACAAGTCCGTGCTCGGATGGCGCCGCGTACCGTACATCTGGTTTGGCTCGATGTTCCAGTTCGGGGGCCTCGCGCTAATGCCGTTTGCGCTGATCCTCTTGTCCGGCGATTCCACCGGCCCGGCCTGGATCGGCCATGCGGGCGCCGCCGCTGCCTTCCTTCTCGTCGGCGCCGGCATCCACACGACGCAGACGGCGGGTCTCGCCCTCGCCAGCGATCTTGCCAGCGACGAGACCCGTCCGCGCGTCGTGGCGCTGCTCTACACGATGCTGCTCGCCGGCATGGTGGTCAGCTCGCTGATCTTCGGCTGGTTGCTGCGCGATTTCAATACGCTGATCCTGATTCAGGTCATCCAGGGCGCAGCCGTCGTCACCATGCTGCTGAACATCATCGCTCTCTGGAAACAGGAAGCACGCAACCCGGCCCTCACGGCGCCGGGCCGCCAGCATCCGGGCTTCTCGGAAACCTGGGCCCGCCTCACGGCGAGCCGGAACACCGTCCGCCTGCTGATCGCCTCCGGTCTCGGCGCAGCGGCCTTCAGCATGCAGGACGTTTTGCTTGAGCCTTACGGGGCCGAAGTCCTCGGCCTCAGCGTGGCTGCCACCACCCGCCTCACGGCGCTGTCGGCGCTCGGCGCGCTGATTGGCTTCGCCTATTGTTCGGGCCGCCTCAGCGAGGGCGGCGAACCGCATCGCCTTGCCGGCATTGGCGCGGTTGCCGGCGTGTTCGCCTTTGCCCTCGTGGTGCTTGCCCACCCGGCGGGTTCCATGCCCTTCTTCATCATCGGCGCCTTCCTGATCGGTTTCGGGGGAGGGCTCTTCTCTGTCGGTACGCTGACCGCCGTCATGGCGGTTGCACGCGAACATGACAGCGGCATCGCCCTCGGCGCCTGGGGCGCGGTCACTGCGACCGCGACCGGCGCGGCGATCGCCTTCGGCGGCGCGCTGCGCGATGTCGTCTCAGGTCTTGCAGAGAGCGGGCGCCTCGGCCCCGCACTCACCGGTCCCGCGCCCGGTTACGGCGCCGTCTATCACGTCGAAATCCTGCTTCTGTTTGCCACGCTTATCGTGATTGGCCCGCTCGCCCGTCACACACTTGCCCCGCCCGTCAACCCTACTGCCAAATTCGGTCTGGCTGCTTACCCAGGCTGATACGACCTCAAGGAGAATGGTCATGATTTTCAGTGGAGAGTTCGTCAACGGAATAGATCTCGTGGACGTCTGCCTTTGGGCATTCACGATCTTCTTCCTCTGGCTGATCTATTATCTGCAACGCGAAGGGATGCGCGAAGGCTATCCCCTCGAGGAAGAACCCAGCGGGCGCCAGGAGCCGGCCGGCCTTGTCTTCGTGCCACCAAAAAAAACCTTCAACCTGCCCAACGGCCGCGGCACGATCGAGTTGACCTATGCCAAGGGCGATACGCGCGACCTCGCCCTGAACCGCACTGCGCAATGGCCGGGCTCACCCTTCGTTCCGTCGGGCGACCCGATGAAGGACGGCGTGGGGCCTGCTTCCTACGCCATGCGCGCCGATGTTCCGGACCTGAACTGGGACGGCAAGACCCGTATCTCGCCCTACCGTCTGCATCCGGACTATTCGGTGTCGCCGAAGGATATCGACCCGCGCGGGCTCAAGGTTGTCGGCCTTGACCGCAAGGTCGCCGGCACGGTTACCGACCTCTGGGTCGATACTGCCGAGGCAATCATCCGCTATCTTGAAGTGACGCTGGATGGCTCGGGCGCTCGCGTCCTGCTGCCGGTGCCTTTCGCGAACATCTCGAAGGCCCGCAAACGGGTTGAAGTCGACGCCGTCAAGGCCGAGCACTTCGCCGGCGTTCCGCGTACCAAGTCACCGGATCAGGTGACCCGGCTCGAGGAAGATATGATCAGCGGCTATTATGGCGGCGGCACGCTCTACGCTACGCCGCAGCGTCAGGAGCCCTGGCTGTGATCAAGCTGCATGACGAGGAAGAGGGAGGGGGCGAGCCCGTACGCGGGCTTCCCCAGGCCCTGCCGGAGGGGGAACAGATCCTCTGGCAAGGTCGCCCCGGGACGCTGGCCTTTGCGATCCATGCCTTCCACATCCGCTTCGTACTCGGCTATTTCGTGCTCGCGACCAGCTGGCGTCTTGCCAATCTGGATGCGGCCGGCGCCAGCGCCGTGGAGATGAGCCGCGTGGCCATCAATTCCGGCATCGGCGCCGCCTTCGGCATCGGGCTTCTCTGCCTCATCGCCTGGGCGATGGCACGGGCAACGGTCTATACGATCAGTTCCCGGAGGATCGTGCTGCGCTACGGTGTGGCGATCCGGAAGTATGTGAACTTGCCGTTCGACCAGATCGTCTCGGCCGACATGCGCCGGTATGGCAAGGGCAAAGGAGACATCGTCCTCGCGCTCGCTGCCAGCGGTGGCCTGGGATACCTAAAACTCTGGCCGCATGTGCGTCCGCTGCGCGTGAACAAGCCACAGCCGATGCTGCGCGGTCTTGCCGGCGTCGAACAGGTCGCCCGTATCCTGTCCAGCGCCATTGCGTACCATGCTCCGGCCCGCGTGACGCTCGCTGCGACCCCTGCAGCCGTTCCGGCTGCTGGACGTCCGGCAGCGGCCGCGCCCGGCATGGTCGCCGGCGCAACCTGAGGAGAGAGAGAGATGACCGACGCCCCCGCACCGCACGCCGCACACAGCCACGACCTGCATCCCCCGCGGGCGCTGCTGCTGGCCGTGGGCGCATTGGTCCTCTTCACTCTGATCGGCGTTGGCGCCACGCGCCTTGCGGGCCTCGGCCACATGTCCGATTGGCGCGCGCTTTCGGTGAAGTCGCTGCCGCTGACCTTCGAGGATGGCGCCGATGGCGGTATCCTGGTGCGTGATCCGGCTTCGGGCGCGCTGGTGCGGGAATGGGCGCCGGAAACCGGCGGCTTCGTGCGCACCGCGATGCGTTCGCTGGCGCTCGAACGCCGCCAGATGGGCATCGGCTCCGGCCCGGCCTTCATGCTGCACCAGACGGAACATGGAAAACTGATCCTGGAAGATCCCGAAACCGGCAAATGGGTCAGCCTTGATGCCTTCGGTTCGGACAATGCGGCTGAATTTGCAAAACTCCTTGTACCGATGGAGATCGCTCCATGAGCCGCCGCCGCTTCACCGTCCCCTGCACGATCCGTGTCGAACACACTTACGAGTCTCTTGAGGCGCATGTCGAACTCGATGGCGGCATCGAGCCGGGTATCGGCGACAAGGTGCTCGTCCACGGCGCACCGGTCAGCGTTCCCTTCGGCCGCAGTCTGGTGCTGCGCCGGGAAGCGACGGTCACCCGCGCCAATTTTTTCGAGAAGGCGCTGGTGCGCTTTCAATCCATGTTTGAGCTCACCGAACTTTACGAAGTGAGCTTCACCGACGGAAGGGTATGACCATGTCCATGGCCGTGATGACTGATGAAGAGATGCGCGTCCTTGAGGCGCCGCCAGCCTTTGATACCAACAGGCTCGCGATGCAGGAGACGATGCTGAGCCCTCGTTTCTACACCACCGATTTCGCCGAGGTCGACAAGGTCGATGTCTCCGGTGTGCGGGAAGAGTGGGACGCTCTGATTGCGGAAATGGAATCCGATCCGAACCGCAACCACTTCAAGCGTACGGACGAGTTTGACAACATCCTCGGCACGCTGTCACCGGAACTGCGCACCGAGTTCGTTGACTTTCTCGTCAGCTCACTGACGTCTGAGTTCTCGGGCTGCGTCCTTTATCGCGAGATAACGCGCCAGGTCGAGAATCCGGACATGAAGGCCTTGTTCCGCCTGATGGCGCGCGACGAAGCCCGCCATGCCGGCTTCATCAATTTCGTCCTGAAGGATTTCGGCATCGGCGTCGATCTCGGCTTCCTGACGCGCAAGAAGAAGTACACCTTCTTCAAGCCCAAATACATCTTCTACTCGGTCTATCTGTCCGAGAAGATCGGCTATGCGCGTTACATCACGATCTTCCGCCAGCTGGAAAAGCATCCGGAGTTCCGCTTCCACCCGATCTTCAAATGGTTCGAACAGTGGTGCAATGACGAGTTCCGCCATGGCGAAGCCTTCGCGATGATCCTGCGAGCGAACCCGCATCTGCTCGAAGGCGGCAACAAGTACTGGATCCGCTTCTTCCTGCTCGCCGTCTACGCCACCATGTACGTGCGAGACCACCGCCGGCCGGCCTTCCACGCCGCGCTTGGCGTCGATCCGACCGAGTATGACTACGAAGTCTTCCGCGTAACCAACGAGATCGCCCGGCAGGTCTATCCGCTGGAACTCGACATCAACGCTGCCGCCTTCCGTGAAGGGCTGGAGCGTATCCGTCAGACGACGGACAAGATGGAAGCGATCACCGGCAAGGACCCTGTGTCCTGGCTGCGCCGGAAAGCCTGCGCGCTCTCCAATGGCCTGACCTTCCTGCAACTCTATTTCCTGCCGGTGCGCAAGAACCAGCTGCCGGCCAAGGTCCGGCTCCAGCCGGCCTGGTAGGGAAGGGAAGACACCGCCCACATGGCCGACTACGCGCCCCCCATCCTGTTCGCTGCGCTCGCCTGGTGGCTGAGCACGGGGGCGATTTTCTGGCTCATCGGCCTGCCGCGCACCACGCATCGCTGGACGGCGCTGGGCGCGACCCTTCTGCTGGCGGGCGCGACCTTCATGGTCGTCTCCCTGCGCAGTGATACCAGCGTCTCTGGCGCTTATGCAGGTTTTGCCGCGGGCCTCGCGCTCTGGGCCTGGCATGAAGTGATGTTCCTCACGGGTTTCATCACAGGCCCGTCGCGTATTCCGTGTCCGGAGGGTCTGACCGGTCTCAGCCGTTTCCGCGCGGGTGTTGCAGCCGTGCTGCATCACGAGCTGGCCATCATCGCCCATGCAGGTCTCCTTGCCTGGCTCAGCTGGGGCGCCGCGAACCAGTTCGCGCTCTGGACCTTCCTCATCCTCTGGGGCATGCGCATCAGCGCCAAGCTGGTCGTCTTCACTGGCGCGCCGAACCTCGTGGACCAGTTCATGCCGCGCCACCTCGACTATATGAAAACCTATTTCTCGCGCCGCGCGCCGGCCGGTGTCTTCGCCGCCGCGCTCGTCACCATCACCACCGTCTCGGTGCTGCTCGCCCTCATAGCGTTCGGCCATCCGGCGGGCAGCCACGCCTCGGCCGGCTTCCTGCTCCTGACGGCGCTCGCCATTCTCGCCGTCATCGAGCACTGGGTGCTCATCCTGCCGGTGAAGGATCCATCACTCTGGGGCTGGGCCATGAAGCCGGCTCCCCACGCAACGCCAACAACAAAAACGAAAACGGACTGGAGGGCCTGACCCATGAACTTCGAAGCTTACTTCGAGAACGAGCTGACGAAACTGAAGGAAGAGGGCAATTACCGCGTTTTTGCCGATATCGAACGCGAGAAGGGCGCCTTCCCGAAGGCCGTGTTCCACGGGCCGGATGGCCAGAAGCCGGTCAAGGTCTGGTGCTCGAATGACTATCTCGGCATGGGTCAGCATCCGAAAGTGCTCGAAGCCATGCATGAGGTGCTCGACAGCTGCGGCGCGGGCGCAGGCGGTACACGGAACATATCCGGCACCAACCACCACCATGTGCTGCTCGAGCAGGAACTGGCGAGCCTTCACAACAAGGAAGCCGCGCTGCTGTTCACCTCGGGTTATGTCTCCAACTGGGCCGGTCTCGGCACGCTTGGCGCAAAGATTCCGGGTCTGATCATCCTGTCGGACGCGCTGAACCATGCCTCGATGATCGAAGGTATCCGCCATTCCCGCGCCAAATGCGTCGTCTTCCGTCACAATGACCCGCATGACCTGCGCGAGAAGATCGCAGCGCTGGATCCTGCCGCGCCGAAGCTCATCGCCTTCGAAAGCGTCTACTCGATGGATGGCGACATCGCCCCGATCAAGGAGTTCTGTGACATCGCGGACGAGTACGGCGCGATGACCTATCTCGACGAAGTGCACGCCGTCGGCCTTTACGGCGATCACGGCGGCGGCATCGCCGAGCGCGAAGGCCTGATGGAACGGCTCACGGTCATCGAAGGCACGCTCGGCAAGGCTTTCGGTGTCGTCGGCGGCTATATCGCGGGCTCGAAAGCGCTCGTCGATTTCGTCCGCAGCTTTGCCTCTGGCTTCATCTTCACCACCGCCCTGCCGCCGCATATCGCCGCCGGCGCGCGCGCTTCCATCCAGCATCTCAAGCAGAGCAACTGGGAGCGGATGCGTCAGCGCGACCGGGTCGAGAAAGTCCGTGTACGTCTGCGTGCCATCGGCATCCCCACTCTGGAGAACCCGAGCCATATCGTGCCCGTCATGGTCGGGGATCCGGTCAAGTGCAAGATGATCTCGGACTGGCTGATGGAGAAGAACGGCATCTACGTTCAGCCGATCAACTATCCGACTGTGCCCAAGGGCACGGAGCGTCTGCGCATCACGCCGTCACCGGTCCATACGGACCAGGACATCGATGATCTCGTCAACGCGCTGTCGGAACTCTGGTCACATTGCGCCTTGGCGCGGGCTGTGGCGTAGGCAGCGATAGTGCCTCTCCCGCGCCTGCGGGGGAGGGGCGGGCTCCCCTTACCGGTCGAACAGTTTCGACACGCTCTCTTCGTTGGCAATCCGCCGGATGGCTTCGCCCAGCAGCGGCGCCATCGGCAGCACACGGAGCTTCTTGGACTTCAGCGCTGCCTCGGACGGTTGGATCGTGTCGGTCATCACCAGTTCGTCGAGCACCGACTTGCCGATCCGGTCCACTGCGCTGCCCGACAGGACACCATGGGTGACATAGGCCGAAACCGAAGTTGCGCCCTGTTCCTTCAGGGCGGCTGCAGCATTGGCAAGTGTGCCGCCGGAATCGCAGATGTCGTCCAGCATGATGCAGCGCTTGCCTGCCACTTCGCCGATGATGTTCATCACTTCCGATTTGCCCGCTTCCGGGCGGCGCTTGTCGACAATTGCGAGGTCCGCATTCAGCTTGTTGGCGAGCGCGCGGGCGCGGACCACACCGCCTACGTCCGGCGAGACCATCACGATCTTGTCGCGGCCGAAGCGCTCCTTGATGTCGTCGATCATCACCGGACCGCCGAACAGGTTGTCGGTCGGGATGTCGAAGAAGCCCTGGATCTGGCCTGCGTGAAGATCGACGGTCAGCACACGGTCAGCGCCCGCCGTGGAGATGAGGTTGGCCACCAGTTTTGCCGAGATCGGTGTGCGGCCGTCGGTTTTGCGGTCCTGCCGTGCATAGCCGAAATAAGGGATCACGGCCGTGATGCGCCGGGCTGAGGCGCGCCGCAGCGCGTCCATCATGATCAGGAGCTGCATCAGGTTGTCATTGGCGGGGTAGGAGGTCGACTGGATGACGAATACATCCTCGCCGCGGACGTTTTCGTCGATGCGCACGAAAATTTCCTGGTCGGCGAAGGTCTTCACCTCCGAGCGCGTCAGCCGCATGTCGAGATAGTCGGCGATAGCTTCCGAGAGGGGGCGGTTGGCGTTGCAGGAGATAAGTTTCATGGCGTCTCGACCCTCTGCTGCCCGGCTCGCGACGCTTTTGTAACAGGCGCCCGCGAGTCGCAAGCCACGTAAAACTGGATTCCGCAGGCTTTACCCGGAAATCGCGATCACTGAGGCATTCCGGCCATAATCTGCCTCGCCGCGCAGGTTGCGGCGGCGGTTGGAGAAATAGATGTCCTCCATCGTGCAGGTATCGTGGCCAAGATTACCCACCTCGCCGAGCCCCGCCCCGGTCAGCTGGCGCGCGCAGAAGCCCGGCAGGTCGAAGTGCCAGCGGTCGCCCTGGCCGGGGATGAACAGGTCTTCGCTGGCGGCGTCCTTTGCCAGGAAGCTGTCGCGGAATTCGGGGCCCACCTCGTAGCTCGCCTGCTGGATCGTCGGGCCGATGGCCGCGCGAATCCGCGCCCGGTCAGCACCCAGGGCTTCCATCGCCTCCACGGTCCGCATCAGCACGCCCGCCAGCGCGCCCTTCCAGCCGGCATGGGCTGCGCCAATGATGCCCTTGTCTGGGTCCGCAAAGAGAACCGGGGTACAGTCTGCAGAAAGGACGCAGAGCCCTAACCCGGGCCGGTCAGTGACCATCGCGTCCGCCGGTGGCCGCTCTGTCCACGGCCTGGTGACGCGCACGACGTCCGGCGAGTGCACCTGGTAGCACGATAGCAACCAGCGCGACCCGATCGCCGCCGATATCCGCGCCCGGTTTTCCGCCACATGGCGCGGCGAATCTGCCGAGCCTTCGCCCGCATTGAGGCTCATGTAGTCGCCCGCGGATACCCCGCCCCGGCGGCCGAAGAAACCATGGGAAAGCCCGGAAATACCGGCAATCTGTGGGGCGGTGACGAAGGGCGGATGCATGCCCCTCCTTGCTGGCCGCGACCGGCGCCCGCGTCAAGCATATCGCACCTGCGAAGAAGCCTGCCGCATCGCCATGGTCAAACCGCCCGGTCTCTGCTATCGCGCGCCCAAATCCACCCGAAAAACAGCCGTTCCCCTCCCGAACGCCGCCCGCCGGAAAGCCCGCCCTATGACGACCCCCATCGAAAAGATGCGCAACATTGCCATCATCGCCCACGTTGACCACGGCAAGACCACGCTCGTGGACGAGCTTCTGAAACAGTCGGGCACCTTCCGCGCCAACGAAAAGACGGCCGAGCGGATGATGGACTCCAACGACCTCGAGAAAGAGCGCGGCATCACGATCCTCGCCAAGACCACCTCGGTCGAATGGAACGGCTACCGCATCAATATCGTCGACACCCCCGGCCACGCGGATTTCGGCGGTGAGGTGGAGCGTATCCTCGATATGGTGGACGGGGTGATCGTGCTCGTCGACTCCGCGGAAGGCCCGATGCCGCAGACCAAGTTCGTGGTCTCCAAGGCGCTGAAAGCCGGCATCCGCCCCATCGTCGCCGTCAACAAGGTCGACAAGGCCGAGCGCCGCGTGGACGAAGTCCTGAACGAAGTCTTCGATCTTTTCGCCAACCTCGACGCCACCGACGAGCAGCTCGATTTCCCGGTCCTCTACGGCTCGGGCAAGATGGGCTGGATGTCGAAACAGTACGAGACGCCGACCGCCAACATGGACGAACTCTTCCAGCTGGTGGTCGATCATGTGCCGCAGCCGAAAGTGGCTGATGGCCCGTTCCGTTTCCTCGCCACCACCATCTCGGCAGACCCCTTCCTCGGCCGCATCCTCACCGGCCGCATCCTTTCCGGCAGTGTGAAGCCGAACCAGTCGATCAAGGTTCTCTCGCGCGATGGCCAGCTGGTGGAGCAGGGGCGCATCTCCAAAGTGCTCGCCTTCCGCGGCCTTGAGCGTGTCCCGGTCGAAGAAGGCCAGGCGGGTGATATCGTGTCCCTCGCCGGCATGACCAAGGCGAACGTGGCCGACACGTTCTGCGATCCGTCCGTGAACGAACCACTGGCCGCACGCCCGATCGACCCGCCGACCATCTCGATGACCTTCCGCGTCAACGATTCGCCGCTCGCCGGCACCGAAGGCACGAAAGTCACCAGCCGCATGATCTGGGACCGCCTCCAGAAGGAGGCCGAAGGCAACGTCGCGCTGAAGGTTGAGCGCGCCACGGATGCCGAAGCCTTTACCGTCTCCGGCCGCGGCGAACTCCAGCTCGCCGTGCTGATCGAAACCATGCGCCGCGAAGGCTACGAACTCGGTGTCGCCCGCCCGCAGGTCGTCATGCAGACCAGCCCCACCGGCGAGAAGCTCGAGCCCATCGAGGAAGTCATCATCGACGTGGATGACGAGCATTCCGGCATCGTCGTGCAGAAGATGGCCGAGCGCAAAGCCGAAATGCTCGACATGCGCCCCTCGGGCGTCGGCCGCACGCGCCTCGTCTTCCATGCGCCGACACGCGGCCTGATCGGTTACCAGGGCGAGCTTCTGTCCGACACACGCGGCACCGCCATCATGAACCGCATCTTCCACGAGTACGCCCCTTACAAGGGCAAGATCCAGGGCCGCCATACCGGCGTGCTGATCGCCATGGAGCAGGGCGAAGCCGTAGCCTTCGCGCTCTGGAACCTCGAAGACCGCGGGCCCATGATGATCCATCCGGGTACGAAGGTTTATGGCGGCATGATTGTCGGCGAGCATAACCGCGACAACGATCTCGAAGTGAACGTCCTCAAGGGCAAGAAGCTCACCAACATGCGCGCTTCCGGCTCGGACGAGGCCGTCCGCCTCACCACGCCGCTGCAGATGACGCTGGAAAAATCCCTCGCCTATATCGCCGAGGATGAACTGGTCGAGGTCACGCCGAAATCGATCCGCCTGCGGAAGATCCACCTGGATCCGAACGTCCGCAAGCGCCAGTCGAAAGCCAGCGCCGACGCCTGAGGCGCGCAGGATCAGCCGGGGCTGGCCTCTGCCGTCAGGCCCGGCGCTTCCCACCAGTCGGTCACGAGGCTTTCCTTCACCTGGCTGAGGGAAGACCAGCCCTGCACCAGCAGTACCAGCAGCCCGGCTGAAATCAGCGCGGCGGCGGCAAGGCGTGCAAGGGATGTCTCGAAAGTCAGGCGCACAGGGCGTGTCCTTCTGCCTTTACGGGCGGGGCGGCGAATCCGCCTGCACTTAACGTAACGGAAGGCTGCGCGCGGTCAACAGCAATCAAATCCGAAGCGAGGGGCCATCCCTGGCCGGGGATGGCCCCTCCAACGCCAATGACCGGGAGGAAACGTTGGCCAGGCGTTGTTCGGTGAAGCCGGTGTATCAGTCGGCGGAGGCGAGCTGCGTCAGGGCGATGCGCTCGAAGGCGGGGGCCACGTCGAGGCCGGCGGCGGTGTGCGTCTCGTGGATCTGTTTCACAGCCGCCACCAGCAGGGCATCGGCGCAGGCCGCGTCCATATACTGTCCGCCGGTGCCCGGAATGCGGGAGGTGCAGGTGCGTTTGGCGGCTCTCTCAAGCTGGGCCAGCAGCACGCTCGCGCCGGTATCGCTCGACACCAGCGCGGCGTCATAATCATGCGACAGGGTGACCATCTTGCCGCCTTCCGCAAACGCGGCCGGCGAAAGGAGAACAGCGGCTGCAACAGCCGCAACGGTGGTTTTGAACATGGATCAGTCCTTCAGAGTTAGGGGTCCGCCCATGACGGCCGGACCGGAAACTCCTCCCGCAGCACGAGTTCGCCTCATCTGCCGTCTGCCGGGACATCGCCCCCCTCGGGCAATGTGGCCTTCCCGGTGCGGCCAAGGGTCATGCTGCGATGCAACAATTACTTAGCAGGCGCAGCAGGGCAAGTGACACTTTTTCAGCCCCTGTTGAATTTCGCCCAATGGCAAAAACCTGCCCGCAACTTGGGCACGCTTGCCTGTTCTCACATCGCCCCACAGGCGAAAACCTGGGCATAAGAAACGGCTTATGCCCACGTCCAGCGCCCCTCCGCCCCCATTCCCTGAAACAGTTGGTCGTCATCCCGGAAATGGCGCAGCAATTGTCCGGGACCCAGACTTCCTTGTTTCCTTTGGCATTCTGGGTCCCGGTCTTCGCCTCCGGCGAAACCGGGATGACGACAAACGGAAGGTATTTCACAAAAATCGAATCCAGTAGGTTCGTGGGCGGCCCTAATCTCCGGCGCATGACCTGGACCCTCCGCCGCCCCGCTCCGGGGCTCACCCTCCTTCAACAGCTGCTCTGGCCGCTGATCTTCGCGCAGCTCGTGGCGCTCAAGTCTTGGGTGCGCGCGCAATACGGTCGCGGCGTGCCCTATGGCTATGTCATCAGCCCCTGGGGCAGGGTCAGGCTCATCTATGTCGGTATACGGGGTTTCACCACTTATTCCGCCGCCGGATCAATCGCGCCGGTGCTCCGCAGCGCTGAGCAAACTGTCTGCGCCCGCCTGATGCGTGCGCTCGCTGCTGAGATTTCTGTCCCGGTCGCGCCCGTATGCACTGCGCCTGCATATTCCGTATACGTCCATTTGGAAACGATCGGCCACGATTCTTCCTTACCTCGCCCCGCCCTTGCCTTCCCGCATTCGGCAGGGCGAGGGTGGATCACTTTCTGAAATGAAACGCCATGACCGCACCGGCTCAGGCCTTTGCGGCCGCTCGTGCTGTCTGCAGTCTTCCTCAACACCCCATCAGTTTTCTTCGTTTGCGCACGGCCCCGCGCCCATGCGAATACGGGTGCCCCAGTCCGGAGTTCCCCGATGCCCAGCTATCCCTTCTACCAGGTCGACGCCTTCGCCTCGAAAGCCTTTGAGGGGAACCAGGCCTGCGTCATGCCGATGGAGGCTTTCCTGCCTGATGAAGCCCTCCTCGCCATCGCGGCGGAAAACAACGTCGCCGAAACCGCCTATCTCGTGCCGGCGGGGGAGGGCGCGTGGAAACTGCGCTGGTTCACGCCGGCCGTGGAAGTGCCGCTCTGCGGCCATGCCACACTCGCCTCGGCCCATGTCCTTTTTGCCCATGGCGGCTTCACCGGCGAAACGATCGCCTTTGACACGGTGAAGTCCGGCCGCCTGCTCGTGCGCCGTTTGCCAGACGGCCGCCTCGAAATGGACTTCCCGTCGGCGCCTGTCCGGCCTGTTCCGGTCACGGATGAAATCGCCGCCGCCCTCGGTGCCCGTCCCGTCCAGGCCTGGGGCGGCATGTTCTACGCCGCGCGCTTCGAGACGCCGGAGGCGGTGCGCGCGTTGAAGCCAGACCAGCGCGCCCTGAAAACGCTCGGCGCCGAAGGTGGCGGATGGGACCGTGGCAATTTCGGCTGCTTCGCCCTTGGCGGAGACGCAGGCATCGACGCCACCTCCCGCTTCTTCGCCCCCGGCTCCGGCATCGATGAAGACCCCGCCACCGGCAGCTGGCACACGATGCTCGCCCGTATCCTCGCGGAGAATTTCGGCAAGCCCGAAGCGCGCTGCTTCCAGGCCTTTCCCGGCCGCGGCGCCCATGTCGGTGTGAAGCTCGAAGGTGACCGCTGCAAGCTCATCGGCAGCGCTGTCACGGTCATCGAAGGCCGCTTTACGCTCTAGGCCGGCACTTCCTTGCCCGCCCAGTCGAAACACTTGCCGGAATCCTCCGGCGTCAGGTGCTCGATCACGTCAAGCAGGTAGGCCGCCGCCTGGGCAGGCGTGAACAGTTTGCCTTCTGCGACGCTGCTCTGGAAGCTGCGCGACAATCCGGTATCAACCGTACCCGGATGAAGTCCCACACAGATATTCCCCGGCGCCCGCCGCGCCTGCTCAATCGCAAAGTTGCGGATCAGCATGTTTAGTGCCGCCTTCGACGCGCGGTAGGCATGCCACCCACCCAGCCGGTTGTCGGAGATCGAGCCGACGCGCGCCGACAGCGCCGCAAACACGCTGCGCTCGGTCTTCGGCATCAGCGGCAGTATCTGCGCAGCAATCAGCGCCGGACCAAACGTATTCGCCTCAAACACGCGCTGGAACGCGGCGAGCGACATGGACTTGTAGGTCTTCTCCGGCTGCAGGTCCGGCCCGGACAACATCCCGCTCGCCACGAGGCAAAGCGTGACCGGCCCGGCGGCGCGGATTTCGTCCGCCACGCGCGCAAGCGCCGCGGCATCGGTGAACTCCGCAGCAAGATTGATGGCACCGGAAATCTTCGCCCCGCTTCGCGAGACGGCAAACACGCGCTCATACCGGCCGGACGCAACAACGCCCTCGACCAGCGCCCGCCCGATCCCGCCCGAACTTCCGAAAACAACCGCAATCATGATGCGACCCCAGCTAGGCCGGAGCGCAGCTCAAGAAAGGGGGGTGAAACAGGGGAATGGTGCCGCTTAGGTGACTTGAACACCTGACCCCCGCATTACGAATGCGGTGC
>CAZXQD010000086.1:0-15436 GCA_964643405.1 uncultured Hyphomonas sp.
CCGACATGCCGAGCACGACGCCGGGAAACTTGTTCTTGCGCACATAGTCGCCAAGGCCTTGCATGGCCGCGCGGTATTCCGCCGCCCAGCCATCAAGGTCTGCCGCGCAGCTTTGCCCGAGGCCGACGAACTGCTTCGTGGACGGATCAAATTCGACAAGCGCATAACCCGTCTCGAACTGGCCGACGAGGCCGCAGCGTGCCCCATGCGTTGAATTCGTCGCATAGGAGGCGCCGTCAAACACCAGTTCGTCCTGCCCGCCCATCTGGTTGACGAACAGGTAGGGCAGCTTCAGGTCTGCCCAGAGATCAAACGCGGCGGCGCGCTCTTTCTGGATGGCGCGGCGCCAGGGCGACGCATTCAGCACCATCAGCAGGTCTGCGCCCGCCGCTTTCACCGCGCGGGGCACGCGCTCGAACCAGATGTCCTCGCAGATGGCGAGGCCGATCCGCACGCCTTTGAAATCCACCACGACCGCCGGCCCGTCGCCGGGCGTATAGTGGCGCTTCTCGTCGAACACGCCGTAGTTCGGGAGCTCCCGCTTGTCATGGCGCGCGCGGATTTCGCCGCCCTCCAGGAACAGCGCGGAATTGCGCAGCACACCGCCATCCCGCCAGGGCGCGCCGACCAGCACGGCCGGGCCGTTCGCGCTCTCGCGGGCGAGGGCATGGACCGCCGCCATCGACAGGTCCACCGCCGAAGGCTTCAGCACCAGGTCTTCCGCCGGATAGCCAAGGATGAAGTGTTCCGACAGCATCACGAGATCGGCGCCGCGCGCCTTCGCCTCGGCCACCGCCCCGCGCGCCAGCACCATGTTGCCGGCAATATCCCCAACCACCGGATTGAGCTGCGCCGCCAGAATCTTCAGATTTTTGCTCATGTGGAGCATTTAGGTGGATTTGCTCCGGATGTCATGGGGGGCAGGGGTGATCTCCCGCCGTCTACCTTACCAACTAGCCACAATAACGTGACTTGCGCGCGCCCCGGCGGCGCGTAACCGTGGCGGGCGGGAGGCGTGTAGAATGAGCGTGGCGGCGGCAGAGGCGATCTGGCTGGGGCTGGCTTTGTATTTCGCGGGCGGGCTGGTGGTCGGGGCCGGGGTGGTGCTGTTCGGGTTGAAGCGGCTGACTTCGGCGGATGTGCCGGTGCCCGTGCGGCTCCTGATCCTGCCGGGGCTTGCGGCGCTGTGGCCGGTGGTGCTGATGCGGCTGGCCGGGCTTCGCGCGCCGGAGGACCGGGCGTGACGCGCGGGCAGAGGCGGGTGCATACGCTGGTCTGGCCGCTGCTGGCGGTGCTGCTGGCCGGCGTGATCGTCGCGGCGCTGTGGGAGCGCGGGCGGGTGGCCGAGGCGGCCGCCGCGGCCGCAGCCGTGGAGACCGGCTGATGGCGGCGGGCTATTCCCTTGTCGGCTGGAACCGCTTCAAGCGCGCCTATGACGGGGTGATGCTGGCGGGGCTCGCGGCCTTCTTCGCGGCGCATCTGGCAGCGGGCTGGATGTCGGCGCCAGCGGGGCAGTACCCCAGCGAAATCCAGATGCTGATCCGCGCGAGCGGGGCGGCGGCCTTCAGCCTGCTGACGATCATCCTGTGCCTCGGGCCGCTGTCGCGGCTCTGGCCGCGCGCGCTGCCACTGGTCTATAACCGGCGGCACATGGGCGTGACGTGTTTCCTCGTCGCGTTGCTGCATGGCGGGCTCGTGGTGCTGTGGTATCACGGGTTTTCGGAAGTGAACGCGTTCGTCTCGCTGCTCGTTTCCAATCCGCGCTATGCGTCTTTTGGCGGTTTTCCGTTTGAGAGCCTGGGGCTTGCTGCGCTGCTGATCCTCTTCCTCATGGCGGCGACCAGCCATGATTTCTGGAACACTGTTCTGGGCCCGCGCCTCTGGAAGGCGCTGCACATGGGCGTGTATGCCGCCTATGGACTGCTTGTGGCGCATGTCATGCTGGGCGCGGCGCAGGGCGAGGCGGGGCTTGCGGCGGCGGCGCTGGCGGGCGGGTCGGCGCTGCTGGTCTGCGGCCTCCACATCGCCGCCGGCCGGCGCGAGGCGGCGCGGGACAGGGCCGCAGCGGAGGAGGCCGAGGGCTGGCTGGATGCGGGGCCGGCGCTGGATATTCCGGATGGGCGCGCGGTGATCCTGTCGCCGCCGGAGGGCGAGAAGATCGCCGTGTTCCGGGAGGGCGCGAAGATCTACGCGGTGGCGAATGCCTGCCGCCATCAGGGCGGACCGCTGGGCGAGGGGCGTGTCCTGGACGGGTGTATCGTGTGCCCCTGGCATGGCTACCAGTACCGGCCGGGGGATGGATGCTCGCCGCCGCCCTTCACGGAGAAGGTTCCGACATACCGTACACGGATCAGGGATGGCCGCGTGCAGGTACACCGGCTGGCGCAGGCGCCGGGGACGGAACTGCCGCCCTCGGAAATACCTGAAGGGGCGGGCTGATGGCGGAGAAGCCTTTCTTTGTCGGCTGGCAGGAGGCGCCGCCGCAGATGAGCCGGCGGCAGGTGCTGGGCGCAGGCGCCGGGATTGCCGCGGGGGCGGGCGCCCTGGGTCTCGGGCTGGGCGCGGCTTCGCCAGCGCCGGGGCCGGGGATTTGGGATCAGGGCAAGAAGGTCGCCGTGACCGGCACGATCTATCCGGAGCCTTACCTTCATCTGCTTACGGAAGACCTTGGATACGGGTTGCAGCCCGTGTTCCTCGTCGGGCCGGGCAAGGACCGTATCCATGTGCGTCCGGCGCTGACCTTCACCGGGGCGGCCGTGACGGGCACGCTGATCGAGCGGGGCGAGCATGCGATGATGGCGGTCGAGGGCGTCTATCCCGATCCGGCGCCGGGGCGCGTGCGGCCGGGGCCGGAGAAGGACCTCGGCGAAGCGGTGCTGACGGGCGAAATCCTTGATGCGAAATGCTGGTTCGGCGCGATGCGGCCCGGGCACGGGAAGACGCACAAGGCGTGTGCGGCGCTGTGCGCGCGGGGCGGGTTGCCGCTGGCCTTCGCGGAGACCGGGCGCTGCGCGAATGGCAAGGCGGCGCTCTTGTTCCTTGATGCGCGCGGACGGGCGTTCGGTCCGGAGATCATTCCGCGGGTGGCTGACCCGGTGATGATCCGGGGGCGGATTTTCGAGGTGGCGGGGCTGAGGCAGGTGCGGGTGGCGCTGGAGGATGTGGTGCGGCTTTAGGGCGAAGGCCCTCACCGCCCACGCCCCTCGGGCGCGGGCCTCTCCTCTCCCGGAGGGAGAGGAGTTAGTGGTCCGCCCCTCTAGATATCCAGGGTTTCGACAAACGCGGCGTTTTCCTGGATGAAGCGGAAGCGGAGTTCGGCTTTCTTGCCCATCAATGTGTTGATAAGGTCGGCAGGCTTCATTTCGGTGAGTTCGTCCATCGAATCCGGCAGGGTGACGCGCGCGAGCGTGCGGCTGGCGGGGTTCATGGTGGTTTCCTTCAGCTGGGCCGGGTTCATCTCGCCGAGACCCTTGAAGCGGGTCAGCTCGATCTTCTGGTTGCCCTTGAAGTGTTCTTTCATGATGCGCGCGCGGTCTTCATCATCCATCGCGTAGTGGATGTTGCCCTTGTTCGCGAGTTTGTAGAGCGGCGGCTGGGCGAGATAGAGGCGGCCGGATTCGATCAGGCCCGGTGTGAGCCGGTAGAAGAAGGTGATGAGCAGCGCAGCGATGTGGGCGCCGTCGACGTCTGCGTCGGTCATGATGATGATGCGCTCGTAGCGCAGTTCATCGAGGTTGAACTTGCGGCCGAGCTCCGTGCCGAGCGCGAGGGAGAGGTCGGCGAGTTCCTGGTTGGCCATCAGCTTGTCGTCGGACGCGCTTTCGACGTTCAGGATCTTGCCGCGCAGGGGCAGGATCGCCTGCGTTTCGCGGTCACGCGCCTGCTTGGCGGAGCCGCCGGCCGAGTCGCCTTCGACGAGGAAAAGCTCGGTGCCTTCCGGGCCCTTGGCCGAGCAGTCGGCGAGCTTGCCGGGCAGGCGGAGCTTCTTGGTGGCCGACTTGCGGGAGACTTCCTTGGCCTTGCGGCGGCGGGCGCGCTCATCGGCGCGGTCTATGGCCCAGGCGAGGAGCTTGTTCGCTTCCTTCGGGCTGGCGGCGAGCCAGTGGTCGAAATGGTCGCGCACGGCCATCTCGACGAGGCGGAAAGCGTGCGTGGAAGAGAGCTTGTCCTTCGTCTGGCCGACGAATTCCGGGCCGCGGATGAACACCGAGAGCAGGAAGCCGGAATGGCCCATCACGTCTTCGGCGGTAATCTCGGCGGCTTTCTTGTTGCCGGTCAGTTCGCCGAAATTGCGCAGGCCCTTGGTGATGGCCGAGCGGAAGCCGGCCTCGTGGGTGCCGCCTTCGGGGGTCGGGATGGTGTTACAGTAGGAGCGGGCGAAGCCGTCCTGTTCTCCGAAGCCGGCCTGGGTCCAGGCGATGGCCCATTCGCATTTGCCGTCATGGCCCATGTCGACGAGGCCGGTGAAGGGCGACTCCGTGATGGTCGCCTTGTCGTGGAAGACTTCTTCCAGCTGGTCGGCAAGGCCGTTGGGATAGGAGAGGACTGCTTCGGCGGGGATTTTCGAATCTTCGGGCAGGAGATCTGCATCGCAGGACCAGCGCACTTCGACGCCCCGGAAGAGATAGGCCTTGGAACGGGCCATACCGAACAGGCGCGCCGGGCGCCAGCGCAGCTTGTCGCCGAAGATCTGCGGGTCCGGCTTGAAGCGGACGGAGGTGCCGCGGCGGTTCGGCGTGGTGCCGACCTTGGCGAGCTTGCCCATCGGCGTACCGCGCGAGAATTCCTGGCGGTAGACCGTGCGGTCGCGGGCGACTTCGACTTCGACATGCTCGGACAGGGCGTTGACGACCGAAATGCCGACGCCGTGCAGGCCGCCGGCGGTGGAGTAGGCCTTGTCGGAGAACTTGCCGCCCGAGTGCAGCGTCGTCATGATCACTTCGAGCGCTGATTTCTTGGGGAATTTCGGGTGCGGGTCGACCGGGATGCCGCGGCCGTTATCGGTGACGGTCAGGTAGCCGTCGTTTGTCAGCTTGATCTCGATGCGGTTGGCATAGCCCGCGACGGCCTCGTCCATCGCGTTGTCGAGGACTTCGGCAAACAGATGGTGCCAGGCGCGCTCGTCGGTGCCGCCGATATACATGCCGGGGCGCTTGCGGACGGGCTCAAGGCCTTCCAGGACCTCGATATCCTTGGCGGAATAGCCCGAGGAGCCGGTCAGCAGGTCGTCGGTTTGCTTCAGTTGGCGCGCTGACGACATGGGACCGTTTCTCCGTCTCTGGGGCGCCGGGCGGGCCGGCAAAGTACCTGAGCAGATGAGGCTGAAACGGTTCCGAAAGCGTTAATGACGCCTTAACCCTCAGGCTTTCTGCCGGGAGACGGGTATCAAGCCGGACTCGGGCGCGTGGGCAAGGGGGCGGGTGCTTTGGGGCTCAGGTGGTAGTTCTTTTCACACCTTTGTTGAGCAGGCCTTGGCTTGAAGCGGACATTCAAGGTTTCCAAATAATGCATACCGCCCGACTATCGCCCCAATAGGCGACAAGGGTATCTTGGGGTCGCCGCCAGTCGGGGCCCGCTTAAAGGAGGCATTCCAATGCCAAGAACGAAGACAGTGCCGGTGTTGCCGCTCAGGGACATCGTTGTTTTCCCGGACATGGTGGCGCCGCTGTTCGTCGGCCGCGACAAGTCCGTCCGCGCCCTCGAGATGATCGAGGAGAGTGAGAACGAGATCATGCTGGTGGCCCAGCGCGACGCGGCCATCGACAATCCCAATTCCGGCGACCTGCATCAGGTGGGCACGCTGGCGACGATCCTGCAGCTGCTGAAGCTGCCTGACGGCACCGTGAAGGTGCTGGTGGAAGGCAAATCGCGCGCGAAACTGGTCGAACTGCATGACCGGGGCGAGTACTTCGAGGCCCAGATCGAGACCGTGCCGGAAGCCGAAAGCGCCGGCGGCGACATCCAGGCGCTGATGCGCGCCGTGCAGGAACAGTTCGAGAGCTATGTGAAGCTGAACCGCAAGATTCCGCCGGAAGCGGTGTCTTCGATCGGGCAGATGAGCGAGCCGGGCCGGCTGGCCGACCAGGTGGCGTCGAACCTGTCGGTGAAACTTTCCGAGAAGCAGGAACTGCTCGAGATGCCGGAGGCAAAGGACCGGCTCGAGAAGGTGTTCGCGCTGATGGAAGGCGAGATGGGCATGCTCCAGATGGAGCGGAAGATCAAAAACCGCGTGAAGCGGCAGATGGAGAAGACCCAGCGCGAGTATTACCTGAACGAGCAGATGAAGGCGATCCAGCGCGAGCTGGGCGACTCCGGCGGCGAGGGCGGGGAACGCGACGAGCTGGCCGAGCTTGACCAGAAGATTGCCGACACGCCGCTCTCCCAGGAAGCCCGGACCAAGGCCGAGGCCGAGATGAAGAAGCTGCGCCAGATGTCGCCGATGTCGGCGGAGTCGACCGTGGTGCGCAATTATCTCGACTGGCTGCTGTCGCTGCCCTGGGGCAAGCGCAAGGAGATCGTCACCGATCTTCGCAAGGCCGAGAAACAGCTCGACGATGACCATTACGGTCTCGACAAGGTGAAAGAGCGGATCCTCGAATACCTTGCCGTGCAGAAACGCACCGGCAAGCTGAAGGGGCCGATCCTCTGCCTCGTAGGCCCGCCGGGCGTCGGCAAGACGTCGCTGGGCAAGTCAATTGCCGAGGCTACGGGACGTGACTTCGTGCGCGTGTCGCTGGGCGGCGTGCGTGACGAGAGCGAGATCCGCGGCCACCGCCGGACCTATATCGGCTCGATGCCGGGACGGATCATCCAGTCGCTGAAGAAGACCAAGAGCGGCAACCCGCTGTTCCTGCTCGACGAGATCGACAAGATGGGCATGGACCATCGCGGCGATCCGGCTTCGGCCCTGCTGGAAGTGCTCGACCCGGAGCAGAACTCGACGTTCAACGACCACTATCTGGAAGTCGACTATGACCTTTCGGACGTGATGTTCGTGACGACGGCGAACTCGCTCAACATGCCGCAGCCCTTGCTTGACCGGATGGAGATCATCCGGATTGCGGGGTACACGGAGGATGAGAAACTCGAGATCACGAAGCGCCACCTGATCCCTCAGGTGCGCGAGGATCACGGCCTGAAGGCCGAGGAGTGGATCGTTACCGATAGCGCGATCAGCGACCTGATCCGCTATTACACCCGTGAAGCCGGTGTGCGTTCGCTGAAGCGCGAGATTGCGCGTCTTGCCCGCAAGGCGGTGCGCGAGCTGGCGCTGAACGGGGCGCCGAGCCTGACGATCACGCCGGACAACCTCGCGACCTTCGCGGGCGTGCGGAAGTATCGCTACGGCCTCGCCGACGAAACCGATCAGGTGGGCGCCGTGACCGGCCTTGCCTGGACCGAAGTCGGCGGCGACCTCCTCACCATTGAGGCGGTCAAGATGCCGGGACGCGGCGCCATGAAGGTTACGGGTAACCTGCGTGACGTGATGAAGGAGTCGATCCAGGCGGCCAGCTCGCTGGTCCGTGCACGGTCGGTTTCCCTCGGCATCAAGCCGACCGCGTTCAACACGACCGACATCCACGTGCACGTGCCGGATGGCGCAACGCCCAAGGATGGTCCGAGTGCGGGCGCCGCGATGACGACGGCCATCGTGTCGTTGCTCACCGGCATTCCGGTGAACCGCGAAGTGGCGATGACCGGCGAGATCAGCCTGCGCGGACGCGTGTTGCCGATCGGTGGCCTCAAGGAGAAACTGCTCGCGGCCCTGCGCGGCGGCATCAAGACGGTGCTGATCCCGAAGGAGAACGAGAAGGACCTCGACGAGATCCCGGAGAATGTGAAGACGGGCATGAAGATCATCCCGGTTTCCGATATCCAGGAAGTGCTGAAGCTGGCGCTGACGCGCCCTCTGGTGCCGATCGAGTGGTCGGAAGCCGACGAGGCGGCCCTGCAGGCGAGCCTCACGGGCGGCACTGGCACCGGCAGCGGAGACTCGGACACGATCCGCGCGCCGCACTGAGCGCGCCGAAGATCAGCTCACCATGGGAAGGCCCGCTTCGGCGGGCCTTTTCTTTTGAGGGTGGGTGATCCAGCGGAACCGCACTTGCCTTTCCGTCGCGCTACCGGCAAAGAGGCGGCGTACCTGACTGGGGGCGATTAGCTCAGTTGGTAGAGCGCCTGCTTTACACGCAGGATGTCAGCGGTTCGAGCCCGTTATCGCCCACCATCATCCTTCGCTAAGGTCAGAGGATGCCGCTCTCGCGCAGGATTTGCGGGATCTTTTCCTTCACCTTGAAGAAACCCGCCGTGGCGTGAGGCCAGATGGCCTTGTCCCACTCGCGTTGCCATTCGCACAACGTGATGCCTTCTCGGGCGAGCGCGGGGGCGGCGCGGCGGAGCCAGTCCCGCAGCGGGCCTTCGGGAATGTAGGGCGTGACGATCTGCCGGGCGCCGGCCGCGCGGGCCCAGGCGGCGAGGGCGTCCGGTGCTTCTGCGGTCAGCGGCGTGACGGCGAGGCCGGTGCGGGCGGCGGCGTCGGCCAGGGCTTCAGCTTCAAAATCGACGACGTGCGTTGCCACGGGGCGCGGCGAGCGCAGGTGACTGGCAGCGAGCGTGGCGGCGGCGCAGATGTTCATGCTGGCCAATGGAAAGTCTTCCGGGCGGCAGTCTTCTTCCGTGATCAGGAGAGCGGACGGCACGCCGGGCGCGGGGCTCTCCGGGCGGCGCAGCGGAGAGGTGGGCGGCAGGCCGCCGGGCTCTTCGGCTTCGAGCGTGTCTCCCGCGGGCGCGAAATCGTTGCGGGCCGGGGCGAAGCGTCCGCGCGTGAACGCTTCGATGTTCGAGGCATCGGCGGCATAGGCCTTGCCGCGCGTGTGCAGGCCGCCGACCCAGCGCCAGCTGAGCGTGTTGGAAGCGGGGTCACCGTCGAGGAGGGAGCGGTAGATGTAGTCGGCGCCGACCCGCCAGGGCAGCTTCAGCGTGAAGATCCAGATCGAGGCAAACCACATCCGCGCGTGATTGTGCAGGTAGCCGGTTTCGTTCAGTTCACGTGCCCAGGCGTCGAAACAGCCGATGCCGGTTTCGCCGGCTTCTGCAGCGGCGACCGCGCGGCGAAGTCCCGCATTGGCGGCGATGGCGGCGAGGTCGCGCGCGAGGCCTTCGGTGTAGCTTGCCCAGACGGACGGGCGGCGCTCCATCCAACCTTTGAAATAGCCGCGCCAGAGAACTTCCTGGATGAACTTCTCGGCGGCGTCCGGCCCATGGGCGGCGACAGCGGCAGCGGTCACATCGCGCTCCAGCAATAGCCGGCGGCGGATGAAGGGCGAGAGCGTGGAGACATCCGTGTGCGCGCCGGGGCCGTTGTCGTAGTTGCGACGGGCGGCATAGGCGCGGCCCATGCGCGGGGTGAAGGCGTGCAGGTCGGCTTCAGCGGCGGCGCGGGTGGCGCGGGGATGGAGCATGGCGTGACGTCCGGACGGGTTTGCAGGGCGGGAGCTAGGACGCAGGAGCGAGAGTTCAAATGCGGTGAGGCGCGGCAAGCGCGTCCTTGGAATCGCCGTGATCTGCGATTAGCCCATGAAGCTGGAACGGACGTAAGGAGACGCGCCATGAAGTGCATCTGCCCAATTCTGATGGTGAGCCTCCTTGGCCTGGCGGCCTGCAGCGAGGCGCCTGCGCCAGCGGCGCCGGCAGACGCCCCCGCCGAGCCCGCGCCCCAGGCCCAGCCTGCAGCAGTCGCGGCGCCGGCATCATGGACCGCGCGGGGGCAGGAGCCCGGATGGATCCTGACCATCGAGAATGGCAAGGCGGACTTCAGCTACGCCTATGGCGAGAAGACGCACACGGCGATGCTGCCTGCGCCGCACGCCATTGATGGCGGGATCGAGTATCTCGAGGGGCCCGGCGGGCTGGTGGTGACGGTCCTGAACACGCCGTGCGCGGATGTCATGTCCGGCCTCCCGTATCCGGAGACGGTGACGGTGGCGCTCGGCGATGAGACGTTCCGGGGTTGCGGCGGGGATACCGAGGGCATGCTGACCGGGGCGGCGTGGCAGGTCGAGACGATCCAGGGCGAGCGCCTTGTGGAAGGCTCCAGCGTGACGATGACGTTTGATCCGGAGGCGGACAATGTGGGTGGATCGGGTGGCTGCAATTCCTATGGCGCGCCCTATACGCTGACCGGGGAAGGCCTTGCCATCGGAGACCCGACCTATACCGAGAAGGCGTGTAACGCGCCGCTGATGACGCAGGAAAGCGCCTTCCTGAAAGCACTGGCAGGCATCACGATGTTCAGTGTGGACGAGACCGGCACGCTGCTGATGGACGGACCGAACGGCGAGCGGAATTCCGCGCGGCGCTAGGGTCTGCTTGCACGGTTACTGGCCGGGCTGGCCGCTGCGCAGGCTGCGGCGCAGGAAGCTTTCGAGTTTGAGCACCGGACTGGTATCCGCTTCGCGCAGGTCTGCGGTCGCGGCGAGGTCAGCCTGCGTTGCGTCGCCGCTGGCGTAGCCGATGATCTGTTCGACGCGTGTTTCAAGCGATTCCGTCAGCAGGCGGATCTGGTCGGCGGCGCGGTTCATGTCGGCCTTTGTGACCGGGATACGCGAGCCGGCATCCATCATCGAGGCCTGCAGGCGGATGGTACGCAGCGGCACGAGGAGTTCGGACGTGACCGAACGCAGGAAGCGTGTTTTCGCGTGGCTGGCTTCATCGGCCTCCTGGCGCAGCGATTCAGCTTCCTGGCGCGCGTCTTCGATGCGCGAAACGTCGGTAAAGATTTCGACCGAGCCGATGCTGTCGACTTCGTAGCTTGCGGTTTGCCAGTAGCGGTCGTGCGCATGGACCACACCGCCGAGGGCTTCGACATTGCGCAGCGCAGGTTTCACCAGCGTGTAAAGTTCGTTTTCGAAGACGACCTTGCCGTCCTTCGACAGAACGGCGAAGGCCTGGCCAGAGCCGTCGAGCGCGACCTCGAGGATTTCCCGGAGCTGGGTCGCTTCCTCGACCGATCTGACTTCCTTCAGGTACAGCTTGAAGGCCGCGCGGGCGCCGAAATAGATTGTGAAGACGAGTAGCGACAGCGCGATCGCGATGGCGACCATCCGGTCGTTGAAGTGGAGGGCAACATGCACGAGGAGCGGCGCAATCGAGCCTACCATGTAGCGCATCACAAGGCGGGGGTTGCGCGGCAGGACGCACATGAGACCCGCGCACATCGACACGGTGAACAGCGTCGAGAAGATCAGCGAGTCGAACGGATCTTTTGTCAGGTAAAGCGGCAGGCTCCCGAAAACGAAGCCGGCAAAGATCGACATTGTTTCTGACCGGCGCACATAGCGGCCGCTGACCACCTTCGGCATCGGGCGGCCAGACTTGCGGATGTAGTCGAAGGCCATCAGCGCAGCGAGGAAGAAGTTGGTCGAGACCCAGGCGAGGACCATCAACTCATGTGTCATCGAGTAGGCGATGTAGCCGGCGATGGTGGAGTTGAAGATAGTGATCAGCGCCATGAGCTGCGTGGCGCGCGACAGGTCGATATGTTGCTGCAGGCGCACGCGCGGCCCGATGGCCGCGTCCTCATTCGGCTTGTCCGTCAGGACGTACCGCAAGAAGTTGTGCGTATCACTCATGAGCGCGTTTATGGCAGGGAAACCTTGTTTTCAGCCTTGAGTGGCCGTGCGGATTTTCGGCGCGGCGTTTCCGGCTTGTTAACCAGGCAGGCGCTTCAGCTTGCGTCTGGTGTCCCGCGTGCAGCAGGCGCGCTTTGGGCCCGGTGGATCAATCCGGTGGTGGACAGCTTGCCGATAGGCTGGCACCAGCAGGCACGGCGCGAGGAAGTGCAGGCATGCCGAAGTTGAAAATTGCGGTCATTGGTGGAGGGCCCGGAGGGCTGAGCGCAGCTCAGTTCATCCGAGAAGCTGGTCACCAGGCCGTTGTTTTTGAAAAGGATAACCGGATTGGCGGCAAATCCTTCTCGTTCAGCACGGGGGATGCTTTCAACGAGATGGGGACTTGCTACACGACGCGCCAGCACGTGATCGTGAAGCGCTGGATGAAGCAGCACGGCATCAACCTGAGACGCCTTGGAGAGGCGCGGTATGACGATGCCCCGGTCGTGGAGTACGTCAAAAAGGGAGCCGGACCGCCGCTGGTGGTGCAGGCGCTGAAATTCGTGACCGCGGCCAGACGGCTGCGCCAGCGCATCGCCGAGGCGCCGTCCGATCCGGATGTGTTAGCCGAAGCGTCGATGACAGTGGACGCGTGGCTGGCGCGCCTCGACCTGCCGAAACTGGACCTTGCAATGCACCGGATCCTGCCCGCGCAGGGATACGGCTACGCGCAGGAAGTGACCATCGGGCAAACCGTGCAGTGGTGCGATTTCGACCTGCTGATCTCCGGCGTGCTGAACGACATGCACATGCCGGTGGAGGGCTGGAGCGAGTTCTGGAACCGGTTTGCAACGCGGTTCGACATCCGGCTGGAAGCGCGCATCGAGCAGATCGAGCGGCGCGACAACAGCGTGATCGTTGTGTCAGGCGGCGGACGGGAGCGGTTTGACGCACTCGTTTCGACCGTGCCGATGGACGAATTTGCGCGCCTGACGGACCTGTTGCCGGCTGAGCAGGCGATCCTCGACGGCGTGGAATGGCAGAACTACACGACAACGCTGGTGTCTTCGAAGAACTGGTTCACGGGTGCGCAGGTGCATGGCTATTCGCGCGCCTGCAAGGACCCGTCGCTACGCGGCGCGATGCTGGGCTCGCGCCGCGAGGGCGACGAGATGGAGGACGGGGCGCGGCTGTATGTGACCGGGCAGTTCTCCAACGGCCTGACGCCGCCGGAACTGCGCGAGATCCTGCTGGCCGATATCGAGCGGCTTGGCGTGAAGGTCGAGACAGTGATCTATGCGCGGACCTGGAAGTATTTCCCGCAATACCGCGCCGATGCGGTGGCCGACGGCCTGTTCGCGGCGATGCGCGAGGCGCAGGGCGGCAAGCGGACCTGGTTCAGCGGGGCGACCTTTTCGCACGAACTGGTTTCATCCGTGGTCGAACGGTCTCGCTTGTCGGTAAAGGATATGCTGCAGCGGGCGGGCTAGCCGGCAGCGGCGTAATAGTCCCGCCAGCATTTCTGGCCGGTTTCGTTGTAAGCGCGCATCTGGTCGACCATGAGGAGGAAGTCCGCCTGGTTACCGAGTTCGGCGGGTAGCAGCGGGTCGCGGTTGATGAGGCGCAGAACGGCCTGGCCGATCAGCAGTGTTTCGCGTGCCGCAGCGTCGGCGGGCTGGCCGGGCAGGCGCGCGAGGCTCTGCTGCATGGCGCGCATGGCGGCCGCGTAGTTTGCGGCGAGGATGTCCGGTGACCAGAGGGCGGGCCACGCGTGAGTATCCTCGGCCTCGACGTCTGACGCGCGCAGCAGCGTCAGGGCTTCGTCTGCGCCGAGGGCGAGGAGGTCGGACCGCAGGCCGGTGAGGCTTGCCGTGAGGTTGGCAGGGCGGACCCAGATCGCGGTGGGGGGCTCGCGGAAGCCTGTGATCATCAGGGCGCGCTCGCGGGCGCGAAGCTGTTTGCGGTCGCTGCGGCCAAGATGGTGCGTAAGGGCGATAAGCCAGTCGCCCTTCCATGGGGCGAGCTTGCGGCGAACGTTCTGCCAGTCCTGCAGGCGGCGTGTGAGCGCGCGGGCGCGGGGACCTGGCATATAGACGCCGCGGTCCGGGCTTTCCAGCAGGCCTTCCTTGATCAGCCGGGCAACGGCGACGCGCAGGGCGGATGCCTCGATGCCGAACAGGGCGGCCGCATTGATGAGGCGCGCAATCGATTGCGGCCCGGCCTCGGCGCCGCTGATCAGCGAGAGGACGAGCGCGCGGGCAGAAAGGTCAGCCGGGGCGAGGGGTTCAAAATAGAACATCGTTTGACATGATATGATAGATCGTGTAATAAATCACTAAGAGATAAACTGCCGGGAGGCTTGCTGTGGCCAATACGCTGAAGCTTTCGGACGCGCTGTCCAAAGACGAATTGCGCGACCTGCGCAAGAAGTCCGACCTGAAGGCGGCGGCGTCGTTTGTGTTCACTTGGGCGCTGATTGCCGGGGCGTTTGCGATTGCGATTGTATGGCCGAACCCGCTGACGATCCTGCTGGGCGTCGTCATCCTCGGCGGGCGGCAGCTGGCGCTCGGCGTGATGAACCATGACTGCGCGCACCATGCCTTCTTCAGCAATCCGAAGGTGGACGAATTTGTCGGCCACTGGCTGTGCGGCGCGCCATTGAACACCTCGCTGCATGCCTACCGCGCGTATCATCTGAAGCATCACAAATATGCTGGCACACCGGACGATCCGGATATCGGCTTTGTGAAGAACTATCCGGTGCCCGCGGAGAGCCTGAAGCGGAAATTCATCCGTGACCTGACAGGACAGACCGGGTATCGCGATACGCTGCGCAAGATAAAGAATTTCAAACTATCGAAGAACTGGCCCTGGCTGTCCTTCCATGTGCTGCTGCTCGGTGCGCTGACGCTGGCGGGCGCGTCGTGGGCCTACCTGATGTGGTGGGCGGCGGAGCTGACCGTGTATCCGGCGATCGTCCGCCTGCGGCAGATCGGCGAGCATGGCACGGCGAAGGACCGCACGAGCCTCGATGCGCGCCTCAACACGGGCACGACGGTTGCGCCCTTCTGGCAGCGCGTGTTCATCGCGCCGAACGATGTGAACTATCACCTTGAACACCACATGTTCGCGAGTATTCCGCCCTATAACCTCGGCAAGCTGCACCGGCTGCTGGCCTCGCGCGGGTATTATGACGGGTATGAGTGCATTTCGCGCGGCTATGGCGATGTGATCCGGCGCGCGGTGCGCCGTGATGAGCCGCAGATGGTGGCGGCGGAGTAGGCTTCCTGCACGATTGCGAACGGCTCATCCTGGGCGAAGTCGAAGGATGAGCCGCAGCTTGCGGCAGCTCGGCTTTGCCCATCCTTCGACGTTGCTCTGGATGAGCGTTGGCCTTGCCTGGTGAGATTACATCGGCTCTGTGCGGATTGGCGCGAGGTCGGGGAAGACCGGCTCGCGTTTTTCCGCGCGGGCCTTGAAGGCTTCGGCCATGTGCGGCGGGGGGAACATCGCCGTGTTCCAGAGGCCGATATAGTCCAGCGTTTCGGCGGTCGTGTGGTCGCGGCCGTAATTGATCAGCACTTTCGAGCCGGTGACGGCGAGCGGGTTCTTGGAAGCGATCTCGCGGGCGGTGGCGAGGACTCCGGCGACGAGTTCCTCATGCGTGTCATAGATGTCGTTGACGAGGCCGATCTCTTTCGCTTTCACGGCGTCGATGCGGCGTCCGGTATAGGCGAGTTCTTTCACCCAACCTTCGGGGATGTAGCGCTGGAGGCGCGGGAAGGTGCCGACATCGGCGGTCATCGCGATGTTGATTTCCATGATGC